>OMZV01000027.1 GCA_900315635.1 uncultured Prevotella sp. | reverse complement strand
AAGATAAGTGAAAATTCTGACATGGCAAAATCCTGGGCAACTTTTTGTTGCTCAGGAACTTATAAATAAAGTTAAATTATAGTGTTGCGGAATTAAGGATTATAATTATAGGGCTCAATATCAATACATTGATATACAATACTTTATAAGAAAATCCAAGCTGAACGATTTAGACATGAGAAATTTGCAAGTCATTGAAATCTGTTCTAGTTTTGCAGTGTGGAAATTAATGTTAACTGAAACAAGGAATTAAATAATACGTTAAATCAATTCATAAAAATTAGCTAAAATGAAATTGACCATTGCTGTTTTTACCTACATAACCTTTGTAAACCTATTCTTCCCAACAAGTCTCGGTCCCATACAAGATTGTAAGTGCTTCGGTGATTTTTTGCAACTAACGCCCTTTGCGTCTTTTGTAAAGAGTTGTATATTATTTGTGCTTTCAGTTGTGACAACCTTCCTTGCGCGAAGGAGTCACCGTGCGATGAATAGTGCCGTACTTATGCGCGTTATATGTGTCGTTTGCTTAATCGGCATGAGTCTGCCAACTGCCGCCCAGAAAAAGTCAAAAGGCGAGGCCCGCATTGGCGTCGGAGTGAATGATTCCTTCACCCATGTAGGTCTGCCTGCATTCGTCACAATATACAACAGCGACTCCGTAGCGCTTGACACTGCCACATGTAAGAAGTTTCAAGTGTATAGTTTTGCCACACTATACATTTCCAAGGTTTCAGGCGAGTATACCGTACTTGCGGAATACCCTGGCTACCATCCCGGTGTCGCAAAAGAGTATTTCGACTTTTCGGAGAACAAAAACGGCTGGGGATTCCCGTCGATAGAACTGAAACGCCTTCCTACTGCTGAAGACAGCATGAAGTCGGTGGGGCTTAAGGAAGTGGTTGTAAGGGGCACTCGCCTTCAGGTGGCATATCATGGCGACACAATCGTCTATGACGCCGCAGCATTCAATATTCCGGAGGGCGCCATGCTCGACGCGCTCGTGCGCCAGCTGCCCGGAGCGGAACTGAAAGCCAACGGCGACGTATACATCAACGGCAAGAGGCTCGACTATATAACGCTGAACGGCAATGACTTCTACAAGGGAAAGAACAAGGTGATACTGGAGAACCTTCCCTACTTCACGGTTAAGAAATTGCTGGTATATTACAAGGACCCACCCTTCGCACTTGTGAAGCCGACTACCGATGAGGAAAAGGACTACGTGCTCGACGTCGTCATGAAGCGTGAGTACGCCACAGGCAGCATCGTCAATACAGAGGCAGGCATAGGAATGGACGACAGATGGAAGGCCAAGGTCTTCGGACTGCGTTATGACGACTATACACGCCTTTCGGCATTTGCCAACCTCAACAATCTGAACGAAAATCAGACACCTGGAGCCGACGGCGACTGGTCGCCGAAGAAGCAGACCAAGGGCCTGCTGACAACCAAGCAGACAGGACTGAACCTCAACGTGAACAACTCCAAGAAGACATTCTCGCTCGATCAGTCGACACTACTGGAATGGTCTGACAAGAACACCGTCATGCAGCGCCGCAGCGAGACCTTCTCAAAGGACGGAAGCATCCTCGGCGGTACGCTGTCATCAAACGACTTGAGCGACTTCACCCTGACTAACAACACTTTCATCAACCAGACGCTTGGGCGATTCCTTCTCAGTACGGGCCACTATCTTGTCTATACCGACCAGGACGACACAAGCCTATCGGCCGACTCCACATACCAAACCGACATAATAAACACGGACCACAGGCGAATCCTCTCAACCAGCAAGCGCCTCTTCGGCAACGGCCATTTCGGCTTAAGCGCCAACTTGTTTGGCAGCGGCAACACTACTTCCCTTTACGCGAACTATTCGTTCAACAATACAATAAAGGGTAAGACCCGTAACCTGCGTAATATACATTATTGTAATACAGGCCAGACAGACGGGCGCAACGACTACCGCGACAACACATCACGCTCGTACAGCTACAACATATCACTTTCCCAGGGACTCGCTCTCTCACAGAGTACCCGGCTATCCTACGAGCTCGGATATTCACAGCGCGGTTCTGGAAGCGACCACGACTATTACCAGCTATATGACTACGGCGGCAGGTATGAGAGCGAAATGGTGCTGCCTTCCACGGCTGACTCGCTGATGGCGGCTATGGACTACGGCAACAGCTACGACTACTATACGCTTACGCGCGGCGTTTCCAACATGCTCTCCTTAAGCTACAGTTGGAAGAATACGTCAGCATGGGTATCGCTGAGATATGCCTACTCGCATGACAGGATACATTATCAGAACAACCAGCTTGACACATTGTCGACACGCAGCTACGGAAATTGGAATCCCAACCTCAGCCTGCAGCATAAATGGAAGAAAAACAAACTGGAGTTGCATTACTATGCCAACGAAAGCCATCCGGAATTCAGCAGACTGATGCCGCTTACCAACAGCACCAATGCCCTGTACGTGCATAGAAACAACCCGAAACTCAAGGCGCGGCTGCGCAATACCGTAAGTGCTGAGCTTGACATGCGTCCCGGAGGCAGGAAGCCTACATGGTGGCTGAAATACGAACTCGTAACGATGAGCCGCGAATGGGGCCGACGCGTCAACTACAATACCGTAACGGGTGCTTACAGCTCTGTTGACGACAATGTCAACGGCAACTGGAATACAAAGATGTCGTTCGGCATGAACGGTTCTCTCGACAAGCGGAAGAGATGGCGGTATGATGTCAGCGCTAAGATGGACTATACGCACAGCGTTGACTTCGACATCGCTTACGACGGCGCCGACAACGAACTGAGCCGCGTCAACACCCTGAAGCCTTCGACTACATGGAAGCTCAACTACCGCAACGGTGGCTTCTCCGCCGGAGCCATCGCAGGCTACTCTGGCAACTACAGCCACGAGGAGGAATACGGAGAGCGCGATATGAAGATTCATGAGTACAAGCTGGGCGTACATACGCAGTACACCATACCTGTTGTGAAGATTACCTTTGCCACCGACATGACCCTTTACTCGCAGCACGGCTATAAAAGTAAGGAGATGAATAGCGACGACTGGCTGTGGAATGCGTCCTTCTCACGTGGATTCCTCAAGGGTCGTCTGGTAGCCAGAGTGGATATGTACGACATTCTTCACCAGCTCTCCTCACGCTCGTACAGCGTCAATGCTCAGAGTCGTGTTGAGACTCATTACAACAGTATTCCGCATTACATACTTTTCTCCCTCGGCTATCGTTTTGCCAAATCTCCGAAGAAGCATTAATGACTGCAATCCACGCAACAATAAATGAAAGGCATTTTCCCCTCTTTATCTATAGTAATAGCACTCGTTCTCGAAGTGTCTTGTAGAAATCCGGACTATACGTTTGATTATGCCGGGGAAAATGCCATTGAGTTACAGAATCTGCTGAAAAACTACGATGATAGTGTGGACTTAAAGCGCAAGTCAGCAGAATTCATTGTAATCAATATCGCAGGACTTTATTATGGTGTTAGCTCTGCGGTTGATGCTTACAGAGACCTTGTCGTTGCATCGAAGGAGCCACCGACCTCCTCTCTAATGCAACAATGGTGGGACTCCTTGAGAACAGACAATCATATTGAAATAAAGTATGATGCAGAGGCATTATCTTGTCGATATCTCAGCGACGATATAGATGGAGCAGTACGTGTATGGCTTCAGACGCCATGGCACCAGGACATATCAGATGACATATTCCTTGATTACGTCCTACCTTATCGAGTTAAGGACGAACCACCATCATGCATAGGTTGGCGCGATTCCCTCTATAATCGTTATCACCAAATAGTGGAAGGTGTGACAGACGTGAAAACGGCCTTTGGAAAGGTACACAGGTTTCTTATGGATGAGTTTAAAATACATGATATCGGCGGATTTCCATATTTGCTCAATGCTATGGATGCTGGAAAGATGCTGCAAGGCCGATGCATAAACCGCTGTTGTTACATGGTAGCAGTAATGCGTTCATTGGGTATCCCAGCTTCACTAGATGTGATAGACAGCTGGGCAAATATCAGTACCAGTGGTCATTCCTGGGTTGCTCTTGTAACCGACGGCGGCACCTATACAGTGGAGCGTGATAACATAATTGCCAGGCAATATGCACCTATAGATGCTTCCATTTTCAGCATCAAGGATACGTTGGAGGCAGACTTCCCGCTGGATGTCAGTTTCAAAAAACGTGTTTCCACCGTTTGGCGTAATACTTATTCCTGGAACACGGCAATGAAAGACTATGACGATCCTGATGCCGATGATGATACCAAGGAGAAGTTTCGCAATCCGTTTATCCGATAGCTCATCATAACGATAGCCTCATCTCTTATAATGGCAAAAACTATTTCACAGCAACAGCCTTTGTCGGTTCTGATAGTACAAGAGTTTAGATGGGGCAGAATGTAAATGCAAGGATTGTTGTCAGCAATAAGACTCTGTGGCAGCAAATATTCACAAAATAGAATAAAAAAGTATTGGAGCACTTGCGGGTATAAAATTTTATACTTATCTTTGTCACAGAATAAAATAATAAAGTCATGCCAACACTGCTGATAGCTTTTGGGATAAGATTTTTCTTTTACTTGGATGAACACAGACCTATTCATGTTCATGTAAGTTATGGGGGAAAGGTAGCCAAGATAGAACTTGAGCCTCAAATAAAAGTCGTATATAATCATGGATTAAAAGAGCAAACATTAAAGAAAGCTGTTTCTACATGTGAGAATTAAAGAGACGAGTTTATAGCGGAATGGTTTAGACGTTTTGATGATTAAAGGAGGATTAGATATGGAGAAAATTAAGAATATATGGTTCGATAATAATCGTATTTATATGAGGACACAGTCGAATAAGACATTTAGTCGTCCTTTGGAGGCGTATCCGGAACTTATGAATGCAACAACAGAACAACGTAATGATTATGTTATCGGTGATGATGGTGAAGACATCCGTTGGGTGTCATTGGATGCCGACATGCATATCTCAAGTTTCTTAGAGACAAGTGAGCCTAAAGAAAATGAGATAGGAGAGTTGTTTGCCAAATATCCTTGGCTTAACATTTCAGAGGTAGCTCGCTCATTGAATATCAACAAGAGCCTTCTCGCCCGTTACATATATGGAATATCAAAACCCAGTGAGAAAAGAGTTGCAGAGATTAAGGATGCCCTTCATCGTTTTGGCAAGGAACTCCTGAGTGCATAATACGCTCCGTCTTTTCCGATTCTTGCCTAAGATTAACACCTTATTAACACCCCATAATCGAAAAATCCCTTGCAAATCATTGATTTACAAGGGATTTGTAGTGTTAAGTGGTACCCAGACTCGGGCTCGAACCGAGATGAGTTGCCTCACTGGTGTTTGAGACCAGCGCGTCTACCTATTCCGCCATCTGGGCCAAAAGGATGGATAACGAATAAATGTGGATGCAAAGGTACAATAAAAAAATGGGAATAAACAATTTGTAGGGAGTTTTTTTTGTTTTAACGGTGAATTGGGTGTGGCTGGAGATATTGGTGATGTTGATTTGGAATGGCAATGGGGCCTTGGATGTTTGAGGGGAGATTGAAGAAAGAAAGTGGAAGTGAGGGATGAATTCAAGAAAGAAAGGATGAAGGGATGTCGTGATATTTTATTTCGTGAGTTTGAATTCGAATGATTCGTAACTTACGGGTAATCAACGGGTTACAAAAGAGCGTTGGGCCGGTTCGTAAAACGGTATGTTTTACGTTGTAAAAGATACCCGATTAGGAGCCAAAAGATACCGAATTAGAACGTAAAAGATGCCGTTTTACGATGTAAGTTGCTATGTGTTGGAAGCATGTAAATATTTTTAGAAGGGTTGTGGGGCTATGCCTGCGGAATTGCTGCGGTGGCTTTGTCCTCCTTTGACATTCTGATATAGTCGGTTGGTGTCAGTCCGGTGAAGTGCTTGAAGGCTGTGGTGAATGTCGTGCGGCTTTTGAAACCGACCTCGTTAGCAATAGCCTCGATGGTCAGGCGGCGCTCCTTGTCGGCTTCGATGCGGCGGCATGCCTCACGAATGCGGTAGCGGTTGAGGAGCATGTTGAAGTTGCAGTGGTAGCGCTCGTTGATGACTTGTGACAGGCGAGGGTAGGAGTCGCCGGTCAGTTCGGCAAGCCGTGCGGCAGAGAATTGCTGCGAGCATATCTCGTCGGTGTTTGCCATGACGGATGATATGCGCTCCATAATCAGGTCCTTTTCGTCGGTTTTGAGGTTGCTGTTCTTGTATTTGCCTTCCTTTCCGGAGTCTTTCGGCTCATTGCTTTCGGCTTCGAGCAGTTCACGGTTGCGTGCGTAAAGCTCGTGGTTGCGTTGTCCGAGTTGGCGGTTCTTGCGCCAGACGATGACGGCAAAGACGACGACAATGATGATTATCAGCAAGGCGACTGCCACAAGCAGATGGCTGATTTTCCGTTGTTGGTCTATCTGGTCGAGCTGCTGCTCCACCTTGTTCATCTTGTTGAGGAACTCGAAATCCTTCGCCTTGGCTACCTCCTTGGCACTGAGCACAGAGTCTTTGAGCTCGTAATAGCGGCGGAGATAGTGCGAGCTCATCTTCTCCTGTCCCGCAGACTTATAGTAGTCGGCGAGGAGTTCGTAAACCTCGATGCGCATGTCCTTGATGTCGCTGTGCTCGGCAATGGCTTCCGACCGCTTCATAGTGGCTATTGCCCCGATGAAATCGCCCATATTCGCCTGTGCGTCGGCAGCGTTTGTCAGTGCGATGTAGTGATATCTTTCGTATGCTTCCGACTTGGGAGTGACGTCGAATTGCCTCATGAAATACTTGTATGCGCTGGAGTATTCCTTCTTCATGAGACAATAAACTCCGTTGTATAGCATGACGTTGCACTCGTGCAGGTTCACCGGCGACTTTTTAGGCAGACTTCGGTAGACATTCCATTCATGGCTTATGCTGCCAAGGAGCTTCTGTGTTACTGCCGAAGTGACAAGATTGGTGAACACAACATCGTAGGTTGCGGCATCCTTCTGCTTGACGCTTATGGCGAAAGCCTTCTTCAGGTAAGTCAGCGCCTTCTTGCCCATGCTCTCGTCGTGGCTTTGCGAGGCGAGGGTAAGGTAGAACATGCCGCAGTATGACCTCGGAGTACTTTCAGCAACCTATAAGCTTACCGGCAATGAGGGAACGCTGAAGGCAGAGCTCCGCAATGGTGCGCTTAACGATATTGAAGGTTTTGAGGTTCAGCTCAATGTCTTCGGCGAGGAGCAAGCGCCTGTACAACTGGATAATTTCGTCATGTCTGGCGACAATACCACTATCAATGTGCCGTTTACATTTGCTGAAGACGCTGACCGCAGCAAGGGCGTTATGGTTACGATAACAAAGCTTAATGGTGCTACCGATGATGCTCCGCAGAACAACTCTATAGCTGCAACCCAATGCTATCTGCATCGTGTGCTGGCTGAGGAATTCTCGACAGAGGCTTGCGTCAATTGTCCCCGTGTGTCAGAGTATATGTATAGCGTGATGGACCGTCCTGAGTTCAAGGGACAAGTATTCGCAGTTGTCCATCATGTGGGCTATAATACCGACTTTCTGACACGTCCCGGCGATGATGCCTATACATGGTTCTACAATAATAATGGCAACACATTTGCCCCGGCTATTATGTTCGACCGTTATGCTTACTTCACAGGAGAAGATTCAGGCAAACCGAGTCCTTGCATGAATCCTGGCTCTGCCGAGCAGATTGCGACCTTATTCCGTACCCGTCTTGAGCAAGATGCCGCCGCTGACTTGTCGGTTAAGGCTTACGATACCGGCGACAATAAAGTGAATATCACCGTAACGGGTGAGCGTGGGCGTGTGTTCAGTCCGCTGCCAACCCGCATTACAGTATACATTACCGAGGACAGTATAAAGGCACGGAACCAGAAAGGCACTGACGACCTTGCCCACTATTACCATCAGCATACGCTCCGTGTTGCCAACAGTACATGGGGAGATGTCATCGACTGGGATGCCGACAATCATTTCACCTATAATACAACGCTGGATGTTAATCCGTCGTGGAACCGCTCGCAGATGCACATCGTGGCTTTTATCAATTGCTATAACGAGAACGACCCGTCGCAGTGTACAATTGAGAATGCCGCCTCTATCGACTTCGCTGATGTAGCGACAGGCATTTCGCAGGTTAATACGACGTCAAAGGCTGACGCTAAGGAATACTATGACTTATCCGGTCGCCGTCTTTCAGCTCCTGCCAAGGGCATAAATATTGTCCGCTACACAGACGGAAGTGTCCGGAAAGTCCTCGTCAAATAATGCATTGACCGTAATAAGAATATAGTGAACAAAAACAAACGAAATCAATAATATAATCAATTCAAAACATTTACTTATGAGGAAAAGAATCACTACCCTTTTGGGCATGCTCGCCATGCTCATGCTGGTGTCGGTGCCACTGCAAGCACAGACGCCGAAGGACTTGGGGAAGGTTTACAAGGAGATGACTAAGTCGCCTCTTACTCCCCCTGACCTTAACACATTGACTCAGGTAGACCGCTCCAAGCATCCGTATTATGTTACGGCTGCACAGCAGCGCCGCTCATTTGTAGAGACGCCTCTCTACCGTCCGCAGAACCATCTGCGCAAAGCCGATCCGCGTGCCGCAGGCTATGCTCCTGTTGCATGGGCTGTATCCGACGGCGAGGGATGGGGCAATTACTCTATGTATAGCTTCCCTCTCACAGGCACACCGCTGTCATTCGATACTATCAGAGCAAACTTCGTAAATAATCTCCCTAATGGTGGAGCAGTTATTTACGATGATGTCTATCGCCAGGTAAACTATACTTACTATGACTTCGGCGGTGGCGATACATACGTCAGCGGCTGGTACAACTCCTATAATATTACCGATTGGAGCGATGTTGGCCACAGCCTGTTCCATGATCTGACAGTAACTGCAGCCTGCACGGCATACGATCCTGTTGACAAGAAGGTCTATGGATTCTTCAACAACGCTGACGCTTCAGCCCTGGAGTTCGGTACTGTTGACTATGACGCTATGCAGCGCACGACTATTGCCAGTGAGGATACATTGCTTCTGGCTATCGCCGCTAACAAGAACGGACAGCTCTTCGCCGTTACAGCCGGTGGTAACTTCGTTCAGATTAACAAGTCTACTGGTGCCTTGAATGTCAAGGGTGCAACCGGGGTAACGCCTCTGCAGAATACTCAGAGCATGGCATTCGACTATAAGACAGGTGTCCTTTATTGGGCTGCCTACTATACCGATGCCGACGGAAGCAGCAAGTCTTCAATCTTCCAGATTAATACAAGCACTGGTGAAGCAACCAAGCTGTTCGATGTTCCGTACAACAGAGAAATTCTCTATCTCTACATTCCGGCTCCTCCTGCAGAAGATGGAGCACCTGATCAGGTCAATGACCTTGCTCTCGACTTCACCGCTCCGTCACTTACCGGTCACGTTAAATTCACTATTCCTACAAAGACATTCTCTCAGGAAACCCTTACCGGCGATGTTACATATTATATAGTATGCAACGGCGAGGTCCTCAAGCAGGGCACAGCACAGCCGGGTGACGCTATCGACGAGCAGGTTACAGTGAAGAACGGTACACAGAAGATTATAGTCTACACTGAGAACAATGCCGGAAAGAGCGTCGAGACATCAGCTGAACAGTGGTTCGGATATGATATTCCGGACGCAATTCCATCGGTTGTAATGACCGCCGACACTGCAACAAATACTACATTCGTTCATTGGACACCATCACAGCGTGGTATCCACGATGAGTATCTTGTTCCTTCTGAGCTTACATACGATGTTGTCCGCATGCCGGATTCAGTTGTAGTAGCCAAGAATATCACTGATACAACGTTCACAGAGACCGTTCCTGTTCGTGGCATCAAGGCATACTATTATCAGGTTCAGCCTATCAATGGCGGTCAGCGTGGCACAACGACCATCTCTAATCATGCTACCCTCGGCACATCTTTTGAGGTTCCTTTCGTCGAGGACTTCCTCGATCAGGACGCATTCAATCTCTGGACAGCATTGAACAACGACAATGACTCTGACTATTGGGGCAATCCAAACACATGGAAGTGGGGTGACCTATACAATGGTTATAGCTATGATAATCATGGTCAGGCACAGATTTCCGGTCACGATACCGGTGACGGCGATGATGACGACTGGCTTGTTTCACCGAACATCTCACTCGAAAGCGGATTCACCTACGACTTCGGATTCAAGGAGAGAAGCTATTCCAACGACCTTTCAAAGCTTGAAGTCTACATCGGTCAGGGTGATGATCCTACCACATACACTCAGAAGTTATTCGCTTCCGACTCACTTCAGGACAACTCCGGCAGTTGGTATGGCTATAACTTCTACTGGCATCGCAACAAGATTACGGTTCCGGCAGACGGCAAATACCATATTGCATTCCATACAACTCACGCCGGTTTCTACCTACAAATCGACAGCGTAAGCCTCGATATGGCACAGGGCGCAGCCGCTCCTGACTCTGTAACCAACCTCGCCGTTACTCCAAATGCCGAGGGTGACCACATCGGAACAATCTCATTCAACGCTCCGACAAAGGGTCTTGACGGTTCAACACTCGAATCTCTGAAGAAGATTGTAATCGTCCGCCAGTCAACCGGACTCACAATCCACACGTTCAACAACCCGACACCGGGCGAACTCCTGTCATACAACGACAGCGATGCCGTGAACGGACTGAACACTTACACTGTAGTTCCTTACAGCAAGGACGGACTTGGCAAGTCAATATCTATCACTAAGTTCATTGGTGAGGACAAGCCAAACTATCCGAAGAACGTCACTCTGACTGACCTCTTCAACGGAAACGGCAACCTTACATGGGAGAATCCGGGCAACGTGGGAGCCAACGGTTACTTTGTCAACCCTGACCTTATTACATATAATGTATATAATACATCAGGCGACACACTGCTCTATCATTCACCTGCTACCCAGCTTTCTGTCAGCGGACTGCCACAGACCGGCGACCAGGAGCTCGTTCAGTATGGTGTATCTGCCAACAACCGCACAGGCGAAGGCGACATCATGGCTTCAAGCGTACTCATCACAGGTACACCTTACAGCCTGCCGTTCCACGAGAGCTTCTCTAATGGACAGACCCACTATGGAATGTGGTGGTTCGACTATGGCAACCAGAGTAATGGCTGGTACCTCAACGGAAGCCTGTCGGCTGATGACGACGGTGGCTCTGTTTACTGGTACGACCGCACAGGAGCCGAAGATGCTTACTGCACAATGTCGACCGGTAAGATTAACGTAACCGGAGCAACTAAGCCGGTACTTGAGTTCAGCTACTACTATAACGGCGGCAACTTCAAGATTGACGTTACTTGCGAGAATTCAACTCAGTCGAATACACTCGTCAAGGAGATTAACTTCGCCCAGGAGCCAAATCCATCACAGTTTGGCTGGCGCACTGTCTTCGTTGACCTCACACCAGAGCTCGCCAAGGCTACAGCCGCTAATCCTTACTTCGTGCTCCACTTCACCGAGCATGCTATAAGCCAGGAGAACGTTATGTGTCTCATCGACAACATCAACGTCCGTGACGAGCAGGCTGACAACCTCAGCGTTCGCCTCAATGCACCATCCCGTCTGCACCTCAGCGACAAGGGAACAGTCACCGCTTACGTCAAGAACATCGGTTCCGACGCAGCCAATGACGTCACAGTCCGTCTGCTTGCAAGCGGCCGTCAGGTTGGCAGCAAGAAGGTCAGCGTTGCTTCCCACGAGGAAAAGACCGTTACATTCTACTATGTACCACTGGCTTCTGACCCTGAGACCACATCTCTCGAGGCAGTTGTCGACTTCCCTTCAGACGCCGATGTGTCAGACAACAGTGCCAAGAAGGACGTCAGAATATTCACTACGGACTATCCAACAGTCGACGACCTCGCTGGCGAGCAGGCTGAAGAGAACGTAACCCTCAACTGGTCGGCACCTTCTGATGAGTATACTACCACTGAGGACTTCGAGTTCTACGACCCATTCACAGTCACAACAACCGGCAACCTCGGTCCGTGGAAGACTATCGACGGTGACGGCGAGAAGACTTACGGATTCGACATGAACTATGCAGGCGAGTATGATCCACAGTCATTCGTAGTTCTCAACCCTGACGAACTGGGCGTAAACTATGACTTGAACCCTGGCTTCAGACCATTCTCCGGCAGCCAGTACCTGCTCTGCATGAGTGCTTACCACAAGGATGACACCGGTTATGGCGACGATCCTTTGGATGCAGTCAAGCACTCAGCCCAGAAGTTCAGCAACAGCATAAACGACGACTGGCTCATCTCACCTGAGCTCTCAGGCAAGGCTCAGACCATCAAGTACCAGTTCGGCAACCTCTTCGGAACAGCAATGAACCACATCGAAGTACTCTACTCAACCACAACTCAGGACACCGCAGCGTTCCGGAGCGTACAGGTTGACTCAGTTCAGACACAGGGTTGGACAGAGATGACCGCCCAGCTGCCTGAGGGCGCAAAGTACTTCGCACTCCACTTCACACCTATCGACAAGAGCGCCGTCAGTGTTGACGACATTGCCTACAGTCCTAAGTCGCTCACAATCCTGGGCTACAACATCTACCGTGACGGTGAACTCATCGACAGCGTAGGCGCCGACGAGACCACTTACACCGAAGTCCTGCCTGACAATGGCGACCACACTTACACCGTTTCCGTCGTCTACGGAACAGGCGAGTCAGGTCTGAGCAACTCAGTCAACATTGTTGTGACACTCATCAACGCACAGACAATCGGCGGTCGCTTGCAGGCTGTCGGTGGCGAGCGCAACATCACTATCACCAATGCCGAAGGCAAACTCGTTGAGGTTTACTCAGTAAGCGGTGCCCAGGTATACAGCGGCGCAGGACGCCAGCAACTCAACGTTCCTGTAAAGCGCGGTCAGTACATCGTCCGCATTGGTGGCAAGACGTTCAACCTTGTCGTGAAGTAAATCATTGAATACTTATAAATGAACAGAACACTTATATTCACATTGGCTTTGCTGGCAGTTGCTTCTGCCGGCAATGCCAATCCGAGAACAAAGGCTCAGATAGAGCAGATAGCATCGAAGTCGCTGGCAAGCAACGGCATTACCCGCCGTGCGCCAGGTCAGAAGCTTCAGCGCATCAACGCCAATGCCGTCTACTCCATCTATGGTTACAAACAGGGCGGATACGTTATCGTCTCTAACGATGATGTCCTGCCGGAAGTACTTGCTTATTCCGACGGTGCTTTCGACAAAGACAACCTGCCCGACGGACTCCAGTGGTGGCTGAGCGCGATGACGAACACCGGCGCACAGCTCATTAAGAAGAACGTTGCACAGTCGCCGGTAGCTCCTAACCCCGACCGCTATGCCGCTTCTGTGGCACCTCTTGTTACCGCTCAGTGGGGACAGGAGAAACCATATAACGACCAGTGTCCGGTGGCTTACAGCACAGCCTCCCACCGTGCCGCACGTTCGGTGACGGGATGTGTCGCTACAGCCATGGCACAGATAATGAAGTACTACAAATACCCTGCCCAGGGCAAGGGAACTGCTTCAGTGTCATACTATTGGCCGGATGCTCCGGGTCATGCCAAGACCGCAACGGTGGACTTCTCACAGGCTACCTACGACTGGGACAACATGCTCGACACATACACTAATGTCGACTACTCCAAGGCTCAGGGCGATGCCGTGGCACAGCTAATGTACCATTGCGGCGTGGCTGCCAACATGTCCTACGACCCTGACGGCTCAGGTGCCTACACGGCAAACGCCGCTTACGGACTGCGCAACAACTTCGGATATGCCAGCACCGTCCGTGTGGCTACCCGCTCGTCGTACGACATCCGTCCGTGGATGGATCTCGTCTACACCGAACTCAGTGCCAGCCGTCCTGTCCTGTACACCGGAAACGATGTGAAGACCGGCTATGGTCATGCATTTGTCGTCGACGGATACACAGCCGAAGGACTCGTACACGTCAACTGGGGATGGGACGGACTCGACAACGGCTACTATGACATCTCGCTTCTCGACCCGAAGACACAGGGTATGCAGTTCGCTAACTATCAGGACATGATAATCGGCATACAGACGACAGAGCCTGAGAAACTCTCGGCTACCGTTAACGTGACGACTCCGGGCACACTGCTCTCCAGCCTAGACGCCGACAAACTGTACAGTTACAACACCGTATCGGTCAAGGGTAACATAAACAGCACCGACCTGAAGGCTCTCCGCAACCTTGCCGGAGTCGATTCTACGGGTCACGGAACACTGGGAACACTTGCCAACATCGACCTTTCCGGCGCCAAGATTGTTGCCGGAGGTGAGCCCTTCCTCATCGATGGCGACAAACAACTGACAACTGCCGACGGCGAACTGCCTGAGCGTGCGTTCTACAATGCGCAGGCTCTCGACACCCTGAAGTTGCCTGCTCTGAAGCATGTCGGCGACGGAGCGTTCGGCAACTGCCCTTCACTGCAGCAGGTTTCACTGACAACCGCCGACGGAGCCGACTTTAATTTCGCCGACAATATCCTGACAACTGCCGATGGCAAAGAACTCATTGAGGTTATGCCATACGCCAACGGCAACATCGAACTGGCTGAAGGCACAACCACCCTTCGCCCTTACGCTCTTGCCGGATGCAGCAAGGTGGCTAAGGTTACATTCCCTTCGACACTCCAGACTGTCGGTCAGAAGGCATTCTCCTCTTGCTACAAGCTCGTCGAGATACGCAGTGGGCTGACCACTCCGCCAACCGCAGGCGACAATGCTTTCGAGGATTCACCTGTCGAAAACTGTAAACTCTACGTACCGGCAGGCAGTAAGAAGGCTTACAAGAAAGCTTCGCAGTGGAGCGAGTTCGTTGGTGAGACTGCCGACGGAGCACAGTTCGACAATATCATCGAGTACGGAACATCTATCGAGGCACGCAACAAGATCCGCAAGTATGGCGAGGAGAACCCTAAGTTTACCTATAAGGTCAACGGCGACACACCGACCGGTGAGCCAGTGCTGACCTGTGAGGCTACCAAGACTTCGCCTGTAGGCCACTATGCTATCGTTCCTTCCCGAGGCACGATAACCGGCGATGATGTCTACTTCATCAACGGAACGCTCGTCGTTACGGCAGCTCCTCTGACGGTGAAGGCTCTCGACGCTACCCGCCCTTACGGTAAGGAGAACCCTGAGTTCGTACTCAGCTATGACGGCTTCGTCAACGGCGACACGGCTTCTACTGCATTCACCGAACTTCCGGTGATTACCTGTGAGGCAACTCCTGACAGCCCTGTCGGCGACTATCCAATCGTTGTCAGCGGTGGAACGGCTCAGAACTACAAGCTCTCTTACGTGGCCGGAACCCTCCACGTTGAGGCTGTCACCGACGGAATCAGCGAGGTTAAGTCGTCAGCCAACGACTCTCGGAACGATGTTTACACCATCAGCGGCGTCAAGGTACGCTCCGGCGCGGCATCGCCCGACGGTCTGAAGGCTGGTGTCTACATTATCGGCAATAAGAAAGTAATCGTTAAATAACTCTCAAAAGACCGCTAAACGCAGTCTTTTTAATGGCTGTTTACATCGCAAGTAACGACCTCTTGCAGTGTAAGCAGCCATTTTTTGTATGTCATCATTTTTCGTCTATGCACATCCTTTGAGTATTGGTAAAACCGCCTTTGTAACCGACTGATTATTAATTGTTTGCAAAAGCCTGCCGAATGGTGTTCTAAAAGATGCCCAATCAGCGGATGAAAGATACCCGATTACGAGCTAAAACGGTATCTTTTACACCTTGGCTTGGCACCAATTATAGGGTATGTAAATATAATTGAAAAAATAAAAGGAAAGGGATAAAAAGACAAAAAAAATTTGGTTGAGTTGCTGTTATTGCTTAACTTTGTCATTGTTAATTATTAAATCTAAAAACGTTATTTTTATAATCTATACGTAATGGCTATTGAAAACAACGACTATTGTGTCATTCTCGCAGGTGGAAAAGGCATGCGCTTATGGCCTTGCAGCCGTGAGGATGAACCAAAACAATTTCTAGACTTTTTCGGAGTAGGCCGCACTCAGTTGCAGCAGACTTACGAACGATTTGCAAAGATAATTCCCAAAGACCATATTTTCATAAACACAACCCAGCGGTATCTGCACTATGTTGTCGACCAGCTGCCTGATGTCGATGGCAATCACATCATGGCTGAGCCGGTTCACCGCAACACTGCTCCTAGTGTCGCGTGGGCTTGCCACCGCATCCAGCACATCAATCCGAAGGCAAACCTTATCGTTACGCCGAGTGACCAGGCTGTGATGAAGGAGGATGTGTTCAAGGAGAATATTCTCGAGGGTTTCGACTTCGTGTCTAAGAACAATTGTCTGCTGACCATGGGAGTGAAGCCTACACGTCCCGAGCCGGGCTATGGCTACATTCAGATAGGCGAGCATTCTGGCGAGGACGATATATATAAGGTAAAGGCGTTCACCGAGAAACCGGAGCGCGAGTTCGCCAAGATGTTCGTCGACAGTGGCGAGTGGTACTGGAACACGGGATTGTTCCTTGCCAATGTGGGCTGTCTGCGCAAGAGCTTGCAGAAGTTCCTGCCGCTGGTCCTGACCAATCTCGACGTTGCACGCCCTGACTGGACTATCGAGGAGGAGAATGAGTGGATAGAGACTTATTTCCCGTCGTTCCCTAACGTGAGCCTAGACTATGGCGTTCTGGAGAAGAGCGACAACGTGTATGTCATGAAGTGTGACTTCGGATGGGCTGACCTCGGCACGTGGCACGGTATCTATGAGGCTACGAGCAAGGTCGACGGCGACAATGTCTCGGTGGATACTGAGGCTTATTACGACGACTCCCATAACAATATCGTGAAGCTGCCGAAGGGCAGGATAGGCATTATCAGCGGGCTCGACGGATATATCGTTGCCGAGAAGGGCAATGTGCTGTTCATCTGCAAGAAGGGCGACTCGTCGGCATTGGTCCGCAAGTATGTCAATGATATACAGCTCCGACTCGGCGAGAAGTACGTATAGGACTTCGCTTTGCGTAGATAAATAATGTATATCGGCAATTAGGACGATTGCTGATACTCTTATAGAAAATGTTGGATGATGATAAAAGGAAAGAAAATATTAGTAACTGTATTAATGTGCTTCGCCTGCATGGCTGTGATGGCTCAAGGCCGTCCGAAAGTCGGACTGGTGCTTGGTGGCGGCGGAGCAAAGGGCGCTGCCGAATGTGGCGCGCTGAAAGTCATTGAGAAAGCAGGCGTGCCTATCGACTACATCGTCGGTACGAGTATTGGCAGTATCGTCGGCGGACTCTATTCGATGGGCTATCGCAGTGGCGACATCGAGCAGATGTTCAAGTCGCAGGAGTGGACTTCGCTGCTCACCGACCGCAACGACTCGCTGGGCCATAAGCTGTTCGGACGCGACAGCCTCGGTGTCCACTATATCCTCGGATTCCCTGTAAGGCGCAAGCATACCGCTGAGGCTGACACACTGCCCGGCATTTTCAAGGGAGCCAAGGTGCTGGCACTACTTGACTCGATGGTTAGCAAGAGCCCGGTGGCTAATCATGTGCGTGGAGTTCGTCGCATTCCTTTCCGGTGCGTGGCTGTCGATGTGGCGCATGGGAACTTCCGTGAGGTTGTCCTGAGTACCGACAGCGCACGGCTCGACAGCTGTATGCGTGCCAGCATGGCTATTCCGGGTGTGTTCAAGCCGATGAGGATTGGCAATAATGTCCTTATCGATGGCGGTGCCCTCAACAACCTGCCGGTCGATGTGGCTCGTAAGATGGGTGCCGATATTGTCATTGCCATCGACCTTCAACAGAACAAGCACGACGACTACAAGTCGCCGCTGAGTTTCCTGAAGGGTGTCAACGGTGCGTCCGACTGGCTGAAGAACCGTCCGGACATAGCCAAGTATAATGAGATGAGGAAGAGCGCTGATGTGTATATCAACCCCGACTTGGGCAAATATGACGTCATGAGCTTCAAGCCGAAGGCAATCGACGCGATGATTGAGATGGGTGAGAAAGCCGCCAATAAACAATATCGTGAGCTCGAGAAGGTTGCCAAGAAGGTTAAGGGAAGGAAGAAGTCGAAACGCTAGTCAAACGGCGTTGGCGACAAAATGACAAGAAACAAAAAAGCAGTAGCCCATACGGACTACTGCTTTTTTGTGCATGTAAAGTTGATAGTGGCAAAGACTTCGTCGTCTTTTCCGACTGTTACCTTTGCCTTTACGGTATCGTCGTCCTGCTCAATGCCGCTGAATGCGAATTCGACATTGGTGTTCTGTACCGGCGACAGAATATTGAGAAACTTAATATCCTTTGCCGCGCTGATCTCGAGAGTGCTTCCGGTTATATCGCCGAGAAGTTCACTTGCTGTCTGGACGATGCATACTCCCGGTGTGATTGGGTTGCCGGGGAAGTGGGCTTTGTAGATGAAGCACTCCGGGTTGAGTACTATGGAGACCGTGGCTGAGTCGCCGTTGGTCTCCTTTTTCTTGATAGTGTAAAGCTGGCCTTTGAGTATCATAATCGTTGATGTATGTTGGAATTTAGCGGCGGAGCCATGCTTCAGGGTTCAGTTTTGCGGTCTCCTTACGCAGCTGGAACTGCAGGATTCCGTCGCCTGCAACGCTGCCGATGGTCTGTCCTGTGCCTACCTGTTGTCCCTTGTGGACGCTGACGCTTCCGAGGTTGGCGTAAACGGTGATGTAGGCTCCGTGGCGAATCATCACAACTGATGTGCCACCGAAGTTGAACACGGCGCTGACCTCACCACGGTAGACGGCACGGACCCCGGCTCCGGCACCGCCCTTGATGTTTATTCCGCTGTTGCTCAGCTGGACGTTGTTGAGGCCTTCGACGTTATACTGTCCGTAGTGGTTGACGATTCGTCCGCTCATTGGCATCGGGAGACGACCGCGGTTGCTGGCGAAACTGCCGGTGATGGCACGGTCGGCGGAGCTCAGTGAACTGCTGGCGGCATTATCGTTGTTGCTTTCGCGAGCTTCGTTCTCGGCACGCTTCTTCTCGGCCGCTGCCTTACGCTCGGCTGCCATTCGCTGTGCCTCAGCCTCGCGGGCTTGCTGTTGGGCGCGTTCCTCACGTGCGGCAGCCTCTCTTGCCAGTGCCTCGGCTCTCTGTTTGGCTGCTGCCTGCTGCTTCTGGGCTTCAGCCTCACGGCGTGCCTTGTCGGCTGCGATGGCTGCCTGGCGTGCTGCCTCCTTTGCCTGGGCTTCACGGGCACGTGCTTCGGCTACACGGCGGGCGTTCTCCTGGGCTGCGGCACGCTTCCTTGCCATCTCGGCGGCTTGCGCCTTGCGGGCGGCTGCCTGTGCAGCTGAGCGTGCACGTTCCTCGGCTGCGGCTCTCTGGCGGGCTTTCTCAATCTCAATGGAGATGAGACGGTCGATTTGCGCGTCGAGGGCAGCCTGCTTCTGGCGTTGCTGCGATATGACGTTCTGCAGTACTTCCTGGTCTTGCTGGAGCGAGGAGACGATGTTCTGTTGCTGCGATTTTGAACTCTCCATCTCGCTGTGAGCCTGACGGTTCTTCCAGAGGAGTACCCGCTTGTTGCCGCGGACGCCTTCGAGCTGCTTGTTTTTGGTCTCGACGAGCTGCTGTTGCTGCTTAAGCAATTCACCCTGGGTGCGCTGATAGAGTGCGTATTCACGGACGAATCTCAGGCGACGGTACATCTGTGTGAGGCTCTTGGCTGAGAAGACGAACATTATCTTGTCCTGTATGCTGCGGTGACGCGCCATGTAGCGCATTGACTGGATGAACCTCTCCTTGCGTTCACCGAGGTCTGCCTGAAGTGTGGAAATCTGTCCTTTGAGCACTCCGATGTTGGTATCGAGACCCTTGATGTCGCTCTGTATGGTGTCGATATTGCGCTGCTTCTGGTCGATGTCGGCGCTGAGCGACTCAATCTTTGTCAGCCTTTGCTTGACGTCGGCTTCCTTTTCGTTGTACTCTTTCTGCTTGTTCTGTATGTCGCGCTGTATGTTCTGCTTCTGCTGTTCCAGTCCTTTTATCTGCTGGGTCTTGGCATATCTATGTTCCTGATGGCTTGCCTGCCTCTGGTTGCCGCGTTCTCTTTGGCTGCGGTTGTTAGCCTGGTTGCGGTTGTTCCTGCGGTTGTTGGCTTGCTGAGTCTGACGGGAATTGCCGCGTTGAGGCTTCTGTGGCTGGGCTTTGCTGTGGTTGCTGGATGAGTTGTTATGCTTGTTTGCAGAATTGCTGTGCTTGTTTGATGAGTTGTTATGCTTGTTTGCCGATGAATTTCTTTTGCTCTTTTGTACATTGGCGACGGCAGGCTTCTTCGAAGAAGTCTTCCTGTGCTGGGCAAATGGCGTCAGCGTAAACGATATGAATAGCAGAAAAAGTACTAATCTCTTCATTTATTATATGTTAGGCGGTATTTCTAATTGTTCCTTTTTTATATGTTCGACAGTTTGCCAAGTATCTCTTCGACTGATACTTGCTTGTATTTATCCGACAGAGTGGTCGTTGCGTCCCAGTCGCTTGACGTGGAAATGGTGTTTATTTCGTACGAAGCCTTCATGGTCTTTGTCTTTCCCGTGGCTGGAGTAACGATTGTCAGCTGGTTGGAGTAGGGGAATTTCTTGGAGCCGAAGTTGGTGAACTTGGAGTAATCCCACGTCAGTGATGATGTTCCGTGACCCTGACTTGAGTAATCGACACGTGTCTTGCTTATCAAGCCGGTGGTTCTGTCGGCTGTCCATGTGTATGTTAGCTTTCCGCTTGTCAGCGATACCGGTATTTGCTGTGAGCTTCCGCTGATGTTTGCCGAGAACTTGTCAAGGTCGGTGTAGCCCACGATTGCCTTTCCGGGAAGCAACAGCTTGTTCCAGAACAGAGCCTGAAGGGAGTAGAAGTCGATGCCGTTGTCACGAAGAAAACCGACATCCTTGTATGATGCCTTGACGTACTCTTTGTGCATTCTGTCGACAAAAAGTACATAATTCTTGGCGAACTCAATGCGTCCGACCTCTGTTCCGAGTATTGGAACTTGCAGAGAAAGACGGATAACCTGGTCTTTCCGCATTCGCAATTGCCCCGGAACGGATATTTCCTTGCCGTTGCCTTGGGTCAGTTTGAATGTTATGCTGGCTGAAATATTCTTCTGATAAGAGGCATTGTCGTTCACTTTGTCGAGGAAGTCGATGCGTGCCTTATCATCATTCTTGCTTGTCACATCTGTCTTTGGACTGCCTCCCGCTGACGAAACGGCTGCTTTCTGTGAGCCGCAGGCGGTCAGAGTAGCTGCCAGGACAGATGCTATTATTATCTTTGTAGCGTTCATTTATCTACTTTATAGCGTTCTTTGATTCACTTTATAGTGTTCTTTGATTCACTTTATAGTGTTCTTTGATTCACTTTATAGCAATCCTTTGTTTGCTTTATAGCTATCTATTATTTACAGCAAAGGGCTATTCCTTGACGTATTTCTTAAGCTTTATCTTCTTTTGGAGGGTTGCGCTGCCTTCTCCTTTGGCTGCAGCCTTGTTCCAATATTCCAATGCTTTGTCGTTGTCTCCATTCATGGAATAGATGTCTCCGGCATGTTCGAGGACGACATCACTGAGGGTTGAGTCGTTGGCAATGGCACGGTCGATGTATGTTTTGGCGTCGGCATACTTGCCTTCCATAAACAGAATCCAAGCGTAAGTGTCTAGGAAAGTGCTGTTATTGGGCTCTGCGTCTATGGTCTTGCGGCTCATCTGCTCTGCTTTTGGCAGGTCGCGGTTGACTTCGCTGAGGTAATATGCATAGTTGTTGAGGGTTCCTACGTTGTCAGGTTTCCACTGAATGCTCTTTTCGTAGGAGTCAAACGCAAGGCTGTCCTGTCCTTTCTCGTGTTGAATATCGCCCATGATAGAGTAGAAGTCGGCAACGATGTCAGGGTCGCTGTCCTTGTTTATCTGGCTGATTCCCTTCTGGAAAGTGGCTAGAGTCTTGTCGTTGTCCTTCTTCATGTAGTGAGCCAATCCCTCAAAATAGTAGAATGCCATGTCGTCAGGGTTGTATTCTTGCCCCGGATGGGCAACGGCGATGATATGGTCGTACTCCTTCTTTGTCCACAAATCCTGCAAAAGAAGGATTCGTGCACGTGAGTTGTCGGGCTCAACGTTCAGCGCCTGCACATAAACGGAGTCTATCAGAGAGTCCGGCATGTGGTGTAATGACATGTAAGCAGCCTTCATCAAGTAGATGTCGCCGTTCTCCTGAGGCTGTGAAAGGGTCTTGTCGAGAAGGTTCAACATAGCCGTGCTGTCGCCGTGATGCTGCTCGTTGTCGATGATTGT
Organism: uncultured Prevotella sp.; assembly: GCA_900315635.1. Taxonomy (GTDB): domain Bacteria; phylum Bacteroidota; class Bacteroidia; order Bacteroidales; family Bacteroidaceae; genus Prevotella. The sequence continues at coordinate 5,685 of OMZV01000027.1, read as the reverse complement.
CTGTCGGAGAAGGGCTGCTTTGGTGTTAGATGGAATATCCTTCGATACCAGTAACTGGCTGGTAAGCTCCATTGTCTTGTCGGCTTTGTGCTGGGAAGAATAGTAATCGAGCATGGCAAGTTGTGCGCCGACGTTCTTCGGGTCATCCTTAAGGACCTGGTTCAGAGTCTTGTAAGCGTCCTTCGAACGACCGTTGTTCATCAGCCAATTGCAATACATGACCTTGTAATTAGGGTCATTGGGGTATTTCTTCACCATTGACTTAAGAACATCTTCCTGCTCTTTCTTCTTTCCCTGCTGCTGGTAGACCTGCATCTTTGTCAGCGAAATGCGGTCGCTGCTGCCTTGGACAGTCTCCAGACGGTCGAGCATGGCAATCATCTTGTCATAATTGTTCTGTGTTCCGTAGAGCTGGAGTAGTATCGTTATGACGTCAGGGTTGTCGTGTTGTATTGCATAAAGCTTTTCGTAAGCCTTGATTGCGCTCTCATAGTCCTTTGAATTGATATAGAATTGTCCCAGCTTCTCCAGATAAGTAGTGTTCTTCGGGGCAAGTTCGGCAGCCTTCTCAAAGTTGAACCTTGACAAGGAATCATTACGCATGGTGACGTAATAGCCTGCAAGATTATAATAAACCTCCGGCGCGTTGGGGTTAATCTCCAGCGCATGGCGGAACAAATCGTATGATGCTGACAGATTTCCAGCCGACTGTTGATTGACAGCTTCAAGGAAGAAGTAGTCGAAACGGCGCTGGTCGTTGTATGAAAGCTTGCCCCCATCTGCCATTGCCGGAATGGTCGCGGAGAGCAGGAGAACTGATATTATAGTCTTAAGAGTGGTCATTGATGATGAAATCTTGTCACATTAATTACTCAAAACAGGGCTTACTTTACCCCGGTATGTCCGTAGCCGCCTTCTCCCCGTTCGGTAGAGTCAAGTTCATCGACAACTTCGAATTCTCCCTGCTCATGCCGGGCGATAACCATCTGGGCAATCCGTTCGCCATCGTTGATGACAAAGTCCTCAGTCGAGAAGTTCACCAAAAGAACCATTACCTCACCACGATAGTCGGCATCGATAGTGCCCGGAGTGTTGAGGACGGTTATTCCATGCTTCAGAGCCAACCCGCTGCGAGGGCGAACCTGTGCTTCGAATCCTGCAGGCAGGGCAATATGCAATCCTGTCGGAATGAGACGGCGCTCCATCGGGTGGAGAGTTATCGGCTCGTCGATGTTTGCACGGAGATCCATACCTGCGCTCTGTGGAGTGGCGTAGGCTGGAAGTTGCTGGTGACCGGTGTTAACTACTTTTATTTTAATCATTGCTATAGACTTTTATTGATAAGACAGTCTGTTATAGACAGAGATAGAGCTTTATAAACAAGGATATACCGTTCCCAACTGGCGGGGACAAACTATAATCCACAATGCCTGACTATGATAGACTATTGCGTCTGAGCCGGACAGTCAAAGCCCGACACACCTAATAAACTGCAAATTTAATGTAAAAGCACGGAATAACAAAACGAATTAATTTTTTTTCGTTAATTCCAAGCATGTATTTAGCCAATTTTAATTACTTTTGCGGTTGGAAAATAGAGAAATTTATAATAATGGACTGGAACAGACTAATATCCAACAAACGACTCGGACAGGAAGACAGGCATCCGCAACGCCACGACGACCGCTCGGAATTCAAGCGCGACAGCGACCGTCTTATCTATTCGGCTCCGTTCCGCCGTTTGCAGAACAAGACCCAGGTGTTTCCTCTGCCGGGCTCCATCTTCGTTCACAACCGCCTGACGCATTCCCTCGAAGTCTCGTCGCTGGGAAAGTCGCTCGGCGATGATGTCGCCCGTGAGCTTATCCGCCGCCATCCTGAGTTGCGTGGAACCCTGTTCGAAGAGATAGGAACCATCGTCCAGACAGCCGGACTGGCACACGACATGGGTAATCCACCGTTCGGACACAGTGGAGAAAAGGCAATCCAGACATTCTTCACCGAGGGCGAAGGACGCAGCCTTGAGGGCAAAGTGTCGTCGCGGTTCTGGTCGGACATAACTCATTTCGAAGGCAACGCCAACGCATTCCGCCTGCTTACCCACCGTTTTAAGGGTCGTCGTCGTGGCGGATTCGTCATGACATACTCCTCCCTTGCAGCCATAGTAAAATATCCGTTCACCTCAATGCAGGCAGGACGGCACGGCAAGTTCGGGTTCTTCGCCGAGGAGCAAGACCAATACCGACGCATAGCCGACGACTTGGGTATAATCTGTCTTGATCCATCTACCGATAATCTCCGCTACGTCCGCCATCCGCTCGTCTATCTGACAGAGGCTGCCGACGACATCTGCTATGAGATAATGGACATTGAGGACGCCCATAAGCTTAAGTTGTTGTCATTCGATGAGACCGCCGGACTGCTCCTTGGCTATTTCGACCAGCCCACCCGTGAGCACATCTTCCAGCGAATCCACGACGAAGGGGTCGACGACGAGAATGAGAAAATCGTCTACATGCGTGCCTGTGCGGTCGGAAAACTAGAGCAGGAGTGCGTCCACGCCTTTGTAGACAATGAAGAGCAAATTCTCAACGGTACATTCACCGGTTCACTTATCGACCACATCTCTGAGCCGGTTCGTGAAGCCTATCGCCGCAGCTCGGATGTTTCCGTCAAGAAGATATACAACTCCAAGACCGTCACTGACGTCGAGCTCAGCGGATACAAGATAATGGAAACCCTCATGGATGCCTTTGTCGGAGCGGCTGTCAACCCCCAGACATTCCATTCTAAGCAGCTTATCCGCCGGGTTAGCAGCCAGTATGACATCGACAGCGACAATCTGGAGACCCGCATCATGGCGGTAGCCGACTACATTAGCGGCATGACCGACGTCTATGCTCTCGACGTTTATCAGAAAATCAACGGCATATCACTGCCTATAGTTTAACATTTGCCGTCCTATTACAGGACTGGCTGAAATACACAACAATTATGTTTGAAGGAAAGAAAATCATATATGTCCACGGCTTTATGTCCGCCGGAAGTACCCACACAGCGCAGATTCTCCGTGACCAGATGCCTGAGGCAACAGTCATAGCCCCCGACCTGCCCATCCATCCGGCTGAGGCTATGGACTTGCTTCATAACCTCGTCGACACTGAGAAGCCTGACCTCGTGATTGGAACGTCTATGGGCGGCATGTACACTGAGATGCTCTATGGCGTCGACCGTATCTGTGTCAATCCTGCTTTCCAGATGGGCGACACAATACTGGAGCACAACATGATAGGCAAGCAGACCTATCAGAACCCACGCCGGGACGGAGTTCAGGAGGTGATAGTAACCAAGGCTCTGCAAAAGGAATACAAGGAGATGACCACTCACTGCTTCAGCAGCGTCACACCCGACGAGCAGAAGCGTGTCTACGGACTCTTCGGCGACGAGGATCCGGTAGTCCACACCTTCGACATGTTCCGTGAGCATTATCCTCAGGCAATCCGTTTCCATGGCGAGCACCGGCTCAACGACAAGGTGGTCTTCCACTACATCATGCCGGTTATCCGCTGGATTGACGACAAGCAGGAAGGTCGTGAGCGTCCGGTAGTACTCATCCACTGGGACGCTCTCGCCGACAATTACGGTAAACCGAAGTCCAGCCTTCACAAGGCATACGAAGCTCTTCTCGAGAACTACAATGTCTATTTCGTCGCTCCGGCGCCAACCAACGACCACGAGTTCGTCCCGAAGGTACAGCAATGGATTGAGGAATACATCAGCGCCCCGGCATGGAACCGCATAATCTTCACCAACCAGCCGCAGATGCTCTATGGCGACTATTTTATCTCGTCGGAACATTCTGACGATTGTCTCGGAACCGGCATCGAGTTCGGCTCTGATGAATTCAAGACTTGGGAAGAGGTGATAACGTTTTTCAGCCGTTTAGGTGGTCAGTAAAGGCATAAAAAAAGGACTACCGCCGTAGTCCAACCTTTGTTAACCTTAAATCTAATACTATGAAAAACACATTGCAAAGGTAGACATCTTTTATATATAATACAAACATTTTTTGGAAAATGTGTGCGCAAACAGATTATTTCTTGATATAAATCAATTTTTGTTGCTCTTTGTTAAATCGAAACTTAAAGTGTAAACAAATGAAAATAAACTTAGGAAAAGAAGTTTTTTCATTGCAAAAATTTTGCTCTCAGGGAAAAAATCTGTAACTTTGCATTTCATAAAATATAAGCAAGCAAAACATTGATATAGGATTCCGACATTTCATTGATGTCGGAATTCTTTATTTTTTGCTACTTTCGAAAAACAGATTAATAAATTTTAAAGTATTACATTTATGGCATACATGTCACAGGAAGGCTACGACAAGCTCGTGGCTGAACTCAAGAGACTGGAGTCTGTTGAGCGCCCGAAGGCGTCGGCGGCAATTGCCGAAGCAGCCGATAAGGGCGATTTAAGTGAGAATTCTGAGTACGACGCAGCCAAGGAGGCGCAGGCTCATCTTGAAGCTAAAATCAATGATATTAAAATGACCATCGCTCAGGCAAAGATTGTCGATATGTCACGTTTGAGCACCGACTCTGTACAGCTCATGTCGACAGTCGTCATGACCAACCTTGCCAACGGACGACAGATGAAGTACACCATCGTCAGCGAGAGCGAGGCCAACCTCAAGCAGGGCAAAATATCCATCAAGACTCCTATTGCCAAGGGATTGCTCAACAAGAAGGTGGGCGACGAGGTCGACATCAAGATTCCGCGCGGTGTGCTGAAGGTGAAAATCGACAGCATTAGTATCGAGGGATAAGTTTTGATTTATAATTTTGAATTAGCCAAATGACATTATTCAGTAAAATAGCAGCTGGTGAAATTCCCAGCTTCAAGTGCGCAGAGGACGAGAACTTCTACGCCTTTCTCGATATTAACCCGGTAGTAAAGGGACATACACTGGTAATTCCACGCAAGGAGATCGACTATATCTTCGACATGGACGACAAGGATCTTGCTGCTTTCGAGGTGTTCGCCAAGAAAGTTGCTCGTGCCATCAAGGCTGCTTTCCCATGCAAGAAAGTCGCTGAGGTAGTCCTCGGACTCGAGGTAAACCACGCCCATATCCATCTTCTCCCTATCAACAGCGAGGCTGATGTCGATTTCCATCATCACGTAAAGCTCACTGACGATGAGCAGCGTGAGGTCGCTGCGAAGATTTACGAGGAGTTCAAGAAGCTCAAATAAGGTAAATATTATTCCAACAAAACTGACGTCTTGCTATCTGCTTGATAATCAGCACTATTGTAAAACGGTATCTTTTGCGCCCTAAAAGATACCGTTTTACGCTTTAAAAGATACCCGATTACGTTCTCAAAGATACCCTTTTAGAACGTAATCGGGTATCTGCGTTTTATCATGTCAACCTTTTTTCTCCTTTATCCACATTAATCGGATAACTCATCTGGGGACTTTTTTCACTCTGACGGTGAAAAATCCTACCACTTTTCCAAATTTAACTTTAATCTGTAATTTCCCGTATTAGTATATAAAATAAGGTATTCCCGAATTTAAAAACGCTATTTTGTCAATATTTCCGAAAACTTTTATAAAAATCGAATATTTTTTCTCAAAACATTTGGAGGAATGAAAAAAACGCTATACCTTTGCACTCGCTTT
>OMZV01000007.1 GCA_900315635.1 uncultured Prevotella sp. | reverse complement strand
GGTTTGTGCCTACGACCTCGTGCTCTATCCCAAGGACGAGACGCTGCCTTTCTTTGAGAAAGATCCGGAGGTGGAGATGGAGACAGCGTCGAAGGAGACGTTGGCAGTGAAGGATCTCACGGGCGAGCTAATGCACAGCTGCAGCTACTTCGTCCATAAGTCGGCTTTCTACAAGGCACTGGAATACTATAAGGAGCATCCCGAGGCCAAGGAGATATGGATTGACGAGATAGGGCGTATCGAAATCGCCGGCCAGGGCTTTCGTAAGTTGCTCATGACGGCTATCGCCGACGGTAAGGACCTTTACTTTGTCGCGCGCAACAACTTCATCCAGCGCCTCCTCCCCCTCCTGCCCGCCGATGCCGACATAGAGATGGTGGATGTGGAGAGCTAACCACAAGCCAATTTTGGCTCATCTATCGTTTATAAGTGAGCCAAAATAAAAATATATTGACGATTTTGGGGATCTCAAACGGTTTCAGGGGATGGATATGCTCGACAAATTCTACGACGTCATGCATACGCTGAGCTTCAAAGACGTCACTGACGACCTAACCGCTTTCTGTCATCGCCACGGAGGGGCTTTGGTATGAAAAGTAGTGTACATGATAAGTTGTCCAATCCACGTTTTTGCTTATGTTTTAAGGATTTCTATAACTTCTTTGAATAGGAAATAAAAAACGAAAGTATGCAATAATCCAGGTTCATAAACTGAGATATTCCATGGCTGATAACAATTTAATGAATTCAAATGATCATCTTCTAATCGATGTTTGTAGCATTATTGATGGTGCTCGCAAACATCTGGCTACGTACGCTAATTCTGAAATTATAATGACGAATTGGCAAGTTGGTATGCGTATAAAAGAAGACGTTCTGAATAATGAACGGGCAGAATACGGTAAACAGGTGATTAAGCACTTAGCTATCAAACTTAACGAGAAATATGGTAAAGGTTGGAGCTATTATAAGCTCCAGCATTGTGTACGCAGTGCGTACACTTTTACCCATGACGAAATTGTGTACGCGGTGCGTACACAATTGACATGGACACATCTTCGTTCACTAATGGGTGTAGAAGATTCTCTTGCTCGCCAATTCTATGCGGAAATGTGCGCGGTTGAGCATTGGGATACAGGCACTTGCTCCGAAATGCGATAATTCGACGGAGCAAGCACGACTTATCATTCTACCATGAGGACGATGGAATATGGTATGTAGACTTCCCCGGTTGGCCGTTTGCACATCATAACCTGCAATGGTATCGGGTGCCGACAAGCTATGCAGCTACTTGGCGGATGGCAGACATACCGTTCGTGTTGAGGTCGTTGCTAGCAAAGCACCCCTTTCCCTCTCTGGTTATGGTCTCTTGACCAAGACCTACAGCAACCTCTTTTATGAAACCGATTACGACGCAACTGGTTTCAGAAGCTTCCAAAGGAGCGTATGGATAAGCCCCGTCACGCTGTTTGTGCTGGGGCAGTACCCAAAGTAAATCTACTTAGAAGTCTGTCCTACTTTATGATATTGGAGATTCTTTATGCTACGGTGGACCAAGAGACAATTTTATGAAAATACAGATGGCAATCGCAAAAAAGAAGAATAACACAATAACATTTTCTATTTTAAGAAAAAATCAATGGAGATTTTACTGCCTAGCGGATACACGTTTAAATTATTCGCGAAATATGTTTACATTGATTGTAGTCCATGCCTAATCGTGTTCTGAAAGATACCGTTTTACGCTCTAATTGGGTATCTATTGCATCGTAATTGGGTATCTTTTAGGACATCATTCGGCATACCTTGCATATCCAATTGAAAATCAACTAATTAGAAAATGCTACTTTCTGTCTTTTCACTTATTCTCATTCCAGATTATTCTTGACATTATTCATACTTGAACTTAATTATTTCTCACACGGATATTAAAGATTCTAATGACGTAGTCGGATAGTCATTTAAACAATAAAATAGGGCGTAAGAGGAGCCTTGATGGAATGCAAGAAGACTTCTCTTACGCCCTAATATATAGGATTTTGTATGAGCTTATTTCAGACGGTTGATGAATTCGTCAGGCAACTTAGGCATTGCGCCCTTACGGGTGCAGACGTATGCGCTGACGCCAACGGCAAGCTTATGAGCTTCCTGAATTGTCTTGCCTGACAGAATAGCCGCTGTAAACGATGCCGTGAAGCTGTCTCCTGCACCTACTGTATCGGCTACCTCAACCTTAGGTGTAGGCATGAAACTTATCACATCGTGTGGAGCAAAGACATAACTACCATTGGTTCCGCAGGTGAGGATAACCATCTTAAGGTGATAGCGGTGCATGATGATGCGGCATTTCTCCTCCATGTCAAGTCCCGGATAGTTGTACATACGTCCGACGGTGACAATCTCCTCATCGTTAATCTTGAGAATGTCGGCATGCTTAAGGCTATCGGTAATAACATCAGTGTTATAGAAGTTGCCACGCAGATTGATGTCGAAAATCTTCAAGCAGTCCTTTGGCGTTGCTTCAAGGAACTTGTGAATTGTCTCACGGGATTGCTCACTGCGCTGTGCCAATGAGCCAAAGCAAACAGCACCGGCTTCCTTTGCGGCAGCCTCTATCTCAGGAGTAAACTCCAGATGATCCCATGCCACATTTGGAGTGAAATCATAGGTTGGTACCCCTACTTCATTCAGTGTCACATTGACAGTGCCTGTAGGATAGCCCACGATAGGAATGATATACTTTAATCCGACTTCGTCGAACTGCTTCAGGGCATGCTCGCCGAGAATGTCGTTGCCAACGGCTGAGATTGCCATTGCATCGAGTCCGAACTGACCTACATGATAGGCGAAATTAGCAGGTGCGCCGCCAAGCTTTGCGCCTGCAGGAAGTACATCATAAAGTACTTCTCCGAGTCCAATGATCTTTTTTGACATAATATCTTCTTAATTCAAAATTCAAAATTATAAATTTACCTTAGTACCTCACCTTATTTTTAAATGTGAACAGATAGACGACACCGACTGTCATGACTGCCACGGCACCGACCTGTCCGATAACGTCGGAAGCAAAGCCCATGAGCAACGGGAAGACAGTGCCACCGAAAAGTCCCATAATCATCAGGCCGCTGATGGCGTTCTTCTTCTCCGGCATATAGAGCATTGCCTGCGAGAGGATCATGGAGAAGACATTGCTGTTGCCATATCCTACAAAAGCTATTCCTATATAGAGGAGCATTTTCGCCGTTGCAGGATTGCCGGCATTGGCAGCCCCTGCCATCATACATATCATGCTTGCAGCCATAAGGGATACAGATATGATGAAAAAAGTCCTGGTCTTGAAGACACGCAGGAAGTAGCTGCCTGTCAGACAGCCTATGGTACGGAAGATGAAGTACAGGCTTGTGGCGAAGGCAGCGTCGTTAAGTGTCATCCGGGCATACTGCTGAAGCAGTTTCGGAGCTGTAGTGTTAGTCCCGACATCTATACCAACATGACACATAATGCCGAAGAAGCAGAGAAGGACATAGGAATTGCCCAGGAGCCTGAACGTATCGACATAATCACGGACGACCGATTTTCTCTCAGCCACTGTCTCGACATCATGAGTTTCTTCGTCAATAGGAGTGCCGGCAAGCAGCAGAGACGCGACGACGCCTATCGTCATGTATATCGGGAACAGCACACGCCAGCCCATGCCGAGGTCCGGTATTGCATGCGTAGCACCCCACATGGCAATATAAGGAGCCATCAGCGAGGCTATCGCCTTGATGAACTGCCCGAAGGTGAGCGTTGACGCAAGATGGCCGCGGACCAATGATGACACCAATGGATTGAGGGATGTCTGCATAAGGGCATTGCCTATGCCCAACAGTGAAAAGGCGATGAGCGCGACCGCAAGATTCTCGGTGAATATCGGCAACAGCAGCGACACCACTGTTACAACCAAAGAGAGCAGCACGGTCTTCTTTCGCCCTATCTTGTTCATCAGTACGCCAGTAGGCACTGAGAAGATAAGGAACCAGAAAAAGACAAGCGACGGCATGATGTTGGCTATGGTATTATTGAGCCCAAGGTCGTCCTTGACATAATTGGATGCAATGCCCACCAGGTCGACAAATCCCATGGCAAAGAAGCAGAACATCACAGAAACGAATGCAAATTTATTAGATTTCACCATATCGTTATTGATTTCGAAAAGTTGTAGAAAATTGTAATTGTAGTTTTAGAGAAAATTATAGGATTAGCATGTTCGGATACTGTCCCGAAGAAAGGAAGCGGGCGGCTCCATACAAGGCACACAAAAAACCGCCCGTCCCTATTCACCAAACGTTAAAGCAAAGGGTAAACCTTGGCTGAGCCGCCCTTTACTGTTATATTATTGTACGGCTCCGAAGGGAATACGATATTCGTCATAGCCATCTTGCCATCGACATCGAACACTTCCACGCTGCTCTTGTCGATAAAGATCTGAAGAGTCTTGACCTTTCCACGTGTAGGTGCCTTGGTAATGGCGGGGAAGTCGTTGCTGAAACTGGTGTCACCACTCTTGGTCCTGTCCATAGTAAACGTCTCGGTGGAAGCGTTGTAAGTCATCAGGACACGCTCTCCCTTGCGGTTCGAGAGCTCGATGGTAGTCTTGCCACGCATCTGTACATCAACTCTGCAGGAAGGAGTGAGGGACTTCTGCGCCTTCTTTGAGAAAGCCCTCAATACCTCCGGAGAGGGTTTCACGCTGACATACCCCGTATCCTTGTATTCGAAGTAGTCGAGGTCGCGAGGAATACCATTAGCTGAACGGTACTGCTTCGTTGGAACCTGGGCTGCATACTGCCAGTTGCTCATCCAGGGAAGCGCCACATGACGTCCGTCAGGAGCGTTCGAGAAAGTAACAGTGGCGTAGTGGTCCTTGCCCCAGTCCATCCATTTGGTAACTGTAGGCTCTGTATCGCAGATGAACTTATGCCCATCAAAAGACCCGGTGAAATATTGTGTCGCCGATCCGCCGAAAGGCCCGCCGGGATTGATGTTGCAGACAAGAATCCACTTTCCACTTGTTGTCTTTATCAGGTCAGGACATTCCCAGACGCCATCGTGGCATCCATAGCCCTCGCCAAAATCGCTTTCGAATATCCAGTCGCGGAGGTTCTTTGAAGAGAATATCTTCATGTGTTGTTTTTCCGAGACTATCAGAATCCATTTCTTACCCTCGTCATACCAGAAGACATGCGGGTCGCGGAAGTCTGGTATGTTTGACACAAGCACCGGGTTGTCCTCGAACTTCTTAAATGTTTTGCCATTGTCGGTGCTGACAGCCATCGACTGCTTCTGTGCCTTCCCTGCCGAAGTGTAGTAGGCGATGACGGCACCAGGACCAAACCCTGCGGTATTGTTGGCATCGACGACTGCCGAGCCGCTGAATATTGTTCCGAGCACATCAGGCTCTATCGCCTCACCTTCATACTTCCAATGAATGAGGTCGGTACTTGTAGAATGTCCCCAAGTCATATTCTCCCACTGAGAACCATAAGGGTTGTGCTGAAAGTAAAGGTTCCAGACACCATCCTTGTAGAACATTCCGTTAGGATCGTTCATCCAGCCGTAGACAGGGGTATGGTGAAATGCGGGGCGGAACTTTTCCTTATTTGATATGTCATACTGGTCGGAAGTCTTTATAAGCTTCCAAGCAGCGAAATCAGAGGTCGATGACTTGCTTGCAGAGTTGGCAACATCACCGCGGTTGACGCTGATGTCCAGGAGGACATTTCCTTTCCCGAACCGTTGTACATCCAAGGGCACATAGTAGTCGGCCTTGTTCACGGCGAGTCGCACATTCAGTGTCTGAACTGAATTATTATCCTTGATAACATTGATATGGTCGTTCTCCTGGTTTTCCTCCACCGGAAGCAAGAGATACTTCTTGTCCGTTGGGACGCGCATCATCACATGATTGTCGCTAAGGACCTGGGCCTTCAACGTTTGCGCGTTCACTGTTGCTGTGCTTGCCATTCCTATAGCAATGGACAAGACAATATTTGATAATATTGACTTCATAGCATTTAATATCCTTTGTTCTGTGTGTAAAGTCCCGGAATGTAATAAAGCTGGTTGTAAGGTATCGGGAAGTACTCGTTCTTTCCGCTTGTGAAGTGAGCGTCCTTATAATATTGTGCGTAGGTCTGTCCGTTATAAGAGTCGTTGACCTCACGCTTGAAGTACGCGTTCAGGGTTGTCGAAAGCATCCCCCAACGGCGAAGGTCGAAGAAGCGCTCGTGCTCCTGCCCCATTTCGAGGCGGCGTTCCCAGCGAAGGCATTTGCGTGCCATCTCCTTATTCTGGAAGTAGGACTCCGGATACAGGCTTATCTCACACTGGTCGGCGGCATATTCAATGTGCTTCTTTATAGAGTTGGCTGCACGCCGACGAATATCATTGATGATGGTACGCGCCTCGGCAAGCCGTCCAAGCTCAATGAGAGCCTCGGCACGGTCGAGCATTGACTCCGTATATCTTATTACATACTCATTCATAGCGAAAGCCTGCCATGAGCCATTATAGGTCTCACCCTTGCTGCGCTGCGGCACGCACTTCATGTCGGTGTAATAGCCATAGGTGTTCGGCGTGCGCGAGTTGGCGGTAGTCAAAGTGTATTCCTTGTCGTACTTGTATGGGAATGTCGGCATGCCTACAGTATGGAACAACCGCGGATCCCACTTCTGTGCCGTGGGCTGTCCGTTGACAGGGTGGTCGTTGGTAGCATCATAGTCATCAAACTCCGGCAGTCCGTTCCGAGTCTTGAAAGCGTTGACAAAGTCCTGTGATGGTTTCTGGAAGTCCCATCCGCACGACCATATTCCCCACACGCCGTTCAGAGTGTTCGACCAGTTGGCGCGTCCGAAGCTGGTATGGTCGTCGTTATAGTCTGAAGCCTGCACGGCGAACACCGACTCCTTGTTGTTGTCATATTCAGGAAGGAAGATGTCTCCATAGTCCTCAAGATAGCCATATTGGGATTTCTCAACCACATCAGTGTAGTCGACGACCTTCTGCATGTAGTCTTTGTTTATGAAGTTCACTCCCGTGGAGTCTTCATATCCGTTGCCCCAAGCACGCTCCAAGTAGCATTTGGCAAGATAGCCGGCGGCAGCCACCTTGTTTACGCGTCCGCCATCGTTCTGCTTCTCCGGCAGCGTGTTGTAAGCATCCTCGAAGTCAGCAATTATCTTGTCCCAGAGCTCATCGCCGGTAAGCGCGTCATTGCGTGTCTGCTCCTGCGTGTTGTTCTTGTACACTTCCTCATCAATCCAAGGTACCTTGTTGAAGACCATCTTCAGTTTGAAGTAGAAGTTGGCGCGCAGGAACCTAACCTCTGCAATGCGCTGCTTGGTTGTCTCCTCGCCGAGCTTGTCGTTGCCATGCTCTTGAAGCGAGAGGATAGCCCGGTTGCATCGGGAAATGGCGCAATAGAGCCGGTACCACAGCTCGTCGAGATGCCCCATGGTAGGTGTCAGCGTCGAGAACACCTCAACAGAGTGGTACTCCGTGTCGGTCGTTCCGGAGCCTCCTTTAAGGCAGTCGTCGGAAGCAAGGTCGCCGTAAGGCCAGAGGTTGAAAGGATAAGTGTACCAGCAGTCGCCAAGCATGGCATAGGCACTTGTCACCATTCCTTCCGGGTCTTGGAAGGCCTTGTCCTCATCTACGACAGCCGTCGGCTTGTAGTCGAGATAATCGTTACAGCCTGCAAATGCAAGGCACAGGCATATTGATATGATTGAAATGAAAAACCTTTTCATAGTTTTGTCGATTGAATATATTATTGTTATTGTCTGGGATGTTTAGAAGCCTATCTGCAGTCCGAACGACAGTGAAGAAGCCAGAGGGTAGTTCCAGTTCGGATTCTCCGGGTCGGAGCATGTCAGACTGCTGCTCTTTATAGTCAGCAAGTTCTGTCCCGATATGTAGACACGTGCCTTTGTGAGCAACAGCTTCTTAAGCAACGACGCCGGAAGGTTGTAGCCCAGCTGCAGGGTGCGCAACTTAAGATAAGAGCCATTCTCAACAAAATATGATGACACACGTCCTTCGTCGGCAGTGTTGTTGGTTGTCAGTGCCGGAATGGAAGAACCGGTGTTGTCGGTTGTCCACGCTCCCAGCAGACGGCTGCCCTTGTTAGAGCCGGCGTCAGTAATACTCCAGAAGTCGGTCTGGAACTTCTGATTGTTGTATACATCGACATTAGCGACTCCCTGCCAGAACATCGTTAGGTCGAAGTTCTTGTATGTCAATCCAATGTTCAGTCCATAGGAAAAAGCAGGTACCGGATCAAGAATCCATGTCTGGTCTTTCTCGTTTATCACGCCATTGTTGTCCAAATCCTTATATCTCAGACCGCCGACACGGGCGTTAGGCTGTCCGGAGGCAGCTACCTCCTCCTGGTTCTGGAAGAGTCCGTCGGCGACATATCCGACAATAGAGCCATAAGGCTTCTTTGCCTGTACGAGGTTCTCGGTAGAGGTGTGGGCATAAGACCCTGTTGCACTTGACGGCAGGCTTGTCACCTTGTTCCGGTAGAAATCGAGATTGCCGTTGACGTCCAGTCCGAGTCCGCATGCCAGTGTCTTCCTGTACCCCAGCGTGAACTCCATACCCCAGTCGCGCAGTGAAGGACCATTCGACCACCGGCTTCCGCCCTCGCCCATCACGGCGATGTAAGCCGGATTGATGAGCATGTCATCGATGTTCTTTATATATGCGTCGATAGTTCCATAGAGACTGTAATTAAACAGCGAGTAGTCGAGACCGATATTGTATTGCGTTGTCGTCTCCCATTTCAGGTTGTCGTTGCCGGTCTGAGTGGCACGATAGCCGGAAGGGAACGTACCGGAGCCTTGGAGATAGAGGTCGTAGGCTGTTGATGTAACGCGGTCGAGACCATAATCGGTGACGTACAGTCCATAGTGTGCGTTGTTGTCAATGCCCTGATTGCCGGTCTTTCCCCAGGAGAGTCGCAGCTTGGCATCATTGAGCCACTTCTTGTCTATAAGCTGCGAGAAGCGGAAGCCTAATGATGCAGCCGGGAAGTTACCCCAGCGATGGTTCTTTCCGAAGCGCGAGCTTCCGTCATGGCGGATGGTGAACGATGCGAGCAGCAAGTCGTTGTAGTTATAATCGAGTTTGCCGAAGAAGGAGGCCAGGCGGTATCCCACCTTCGCTCCGCTATTTCTCATTGTGCCAGTTGCGGCGTTAGGCCACATGTAGTTGACATCCTCAAGGGCATATCCCTCGGAATAAGCTTGGAAGTCGACGACGCTCTGCTTGTTTATCTCTGAGCCCAGGAGGACGTTGAAGTGATGCACCTTCTTTATGTCAAAGAGATAGTTGAGCGTGTTCGACCATGTGTAGTTTGTGTTGTTGGTCTGGCCAAGTGTTGTCTTGGCAATATTGTTGTTGACGATATCCGAATGGAATGTATGCGTCATAGCGTTGATGAAAGACGTTGTAAAATCGATACCGAAGTTAGAACGGAAGGTCAGTCCTTTCAGAGGTTTGATGTCGACATAGGCGTTGCCGAAGAGACGCCAGTAGTCAAGGTGGTTGTCCTTGTTCTGATAAAGCTCACGGAGAGGGTTCTGGCGGTCGCTCATTCCGCCTACCGGTCCTGCGAATGTAGTACCATCCTCCTCATATACAGGTACCGTTGGCGACATCTTCAGTGCGTTCTCCATCGGCGCAGCGTCAACCTGCTTGTTATAAGTCAATGTGAAGTTCTCGCCAACGGACACTACCTTATTTATAACAAACGATGTGTTCAGACGGGCAGAGAGGCTCTGGAAATTAGTATACTTCAGAATACCCTTGTTATCCTTATAACCTATTGAGAAGAGTGCTGTCGACTTGTCGGTAGCATGCGACACAGCTACATTGTAGTTCTGAGAGAAGCCGGTGCGAGAAATGGCGTCCACCCAGTCGGTGTCGGACAGGCGCATGGTGCGCTTACTGTTTATGTAGCCATCATAGAGTCCGTTGACGGTGTAATCGACATACTGGCTGGTGGCTGGATTCCATACATGAATGCCGAAGCCTTCCGTCGCGTTGAGATTGAGTCCGTAGTTGCCGGCATAAGCCACAGGGTCAATGCCATCGTTAAGGGCTGCCTGTGCCATGGCGGTTGCGTAGCCCTTAGTGTCGAGGAGCTTCATCTTCGACTGAGATGTGTAGAACTGTGCAGTGAGATTAGTACTGAAGTCGACATTCACCTTTTTGTCGCCCTTCTTGCCGTGCTTGGTGGTAATGATTATAACACCATTGGCGGCACGGCTTCCATAGATAGATGCCGAGGCGGCGTCCTTGAGGACCTGCATGCTTTCAATGTCATTGCTGTTCAGGGTGTTTATTCCCGATGTCATTGGAACGCCATCGACAATATAAAGAGGATCCTGTGAGGAGTTGAACGAACCAATACCACGGATTCTTACCGTTGCCACCCCACTAGGCGAACCAGTATCGGTGATAGTCATTCCGGCAACCTTTCCTTGAAGGGCCTTCATTGGATCGGCGTCGGGCGAGGTCGTAAGGCCTTCAGTCTTCACTACCGATACGGCACCGGTAAGGTCGGCCTTGCGCTGAACCTGGTAACCGGTAACAACAACCTCGTTGAGGTCGTTGTCGGTTTCAACAAGTTTAACCTTCATATTCCCGGCAGCTGTCAGTTCCTGACTGGCGTAACCAACATAGGAGAAGACTATCGTCGAACCCTCGGGTGCAGAAAAGGAGAAGTTGCCATCAAGGTCTGTAATGACACCGTTGCTGGTTCCTTTCTGAATTACTGATGCCCCAATAATGGGCTCACCTGACTTGTCGACGACTGTGCCACTCACAGTGACATTGTTCTGGGCTGCCGCCGTAAACGCAATCATGAATGTCATGATGCTAAGCAATAGAAATCTTAAATGTTTCATGCCTACAGTTTTTAGTGTTAGTTAGATTTTAGAAAATTGTGCTGCAAAAATAGAAAGGAAAAGACCGATGGCATTCAACAAATCGTTCGAGTCATAACAAATTTGTTACATGAAACAAAATTGCAATCTAATGTATCAATAATATAGATACAAATAGATTGCATGACAAAACAGAAAATATCTATTCTGTATTCAAGTTGCGCAAGTTACGAAAGTTAAGACCACCTGCCAAGCAAAAGTATCCTTTCCATGCTGTCACAATAGTAATACGATGGGGACAGAGGACTACTTCTTCAGTTCCGTTGGATATTTGCCATACTGTTTCTTGAAACACGTCGAGAAGTAGCCGGGAGAACTGAATCCAACGGAATATGCTATCTCCGAAATAGTCAGGTCGGTGGTCTTCAGGAGCGAGTAAGCTTTCTGCAAACGCATCTGCCTCAACAACTCTACCGGGGACAGCCCTGTCAGAGCCTTCACCTTCCTGTAGAGCTGGACGCGGCTTATGCCCAGTCCGCTTCCCAGATCGTCCATCTTCATGTTGCTGTCAGCAAGATGGTCCTGCATCACATTCCTCAGACGCTCCATAAACGTACGGTCCGGACCATTGAGCTTTTCTTTCTCAGCCTGCGACTTCCCGGGTTTATCATCGAAGAGATGACGTAGTTGCCGGCGCGATTTCAGAAGATTGTCAATGCGTGCCAAGAGCAGCTGCGAGCTGAAGGGCTTGGTCATATAGGCATCAGCACCACTGCCTAAGCCCTCTACTTGTTGGCTTTCAGCACTACGAGCCGTGAGCAGTATGACAGGAATATGGGATGTCATAGGCTCTTCCTTGATCTTTCGGCAAAACGACAAGCCGTCCATGACGGGCATCATGACATCGCTGACTATCAAATCGGGTATCGACTCATTGGCAAGCGCGAGGCCATTGGCACCGTCGCTAGCCTCTATAATATAGTACTTGTCGGAAAGGAGGGTCCGGAGATAACGGCGCATGTCCGCATTGTCGTCGACAATTAATATTGTCGGAAAGCCTTCCCTGTTCTCATTGACAAGCATGCCGGCATGAGCCTCCTGGACGGCAGCCGCCGATTGACTTTTCTCTGCCTCTGTCACAGCGTTGTCATCGTCAACGGCGGGAGGGGTGTCATTGCGGAAGTTCAGGACATCATAGACTATTCCTGACAACTGATCGACGTTACGACGGAGTATGTCGACGAGCGAGCGGTCGCGTTCTTTGAGGTCCTGACTATCTGAGAGCTTCTGCAAGGGACCTTCTATCAGTGTCAGCGGCGTCCGGAGCTGATGGCGCGCATTGGTGTAGAACAGGGTCTGCTCCTCGTTCAGCTGCTTTTCCTTACGGTTTATCCGACGTACGATGACGACCATGCGCCAGATAAGGACAAGGGCTACAATGAGGAAGACTATGGCAATGGCACTCATGATAATAAGCGTACGCTGGGTATTGTAAAGGCCGAAGAGGTCCTCCAGCTTGGCTTGCAGTATCAGCAGGTCCTTACTTCTCTCGTCCATCTCCTCACTGCTCTGCATAATAACAGGTGCATTATCAGGCGTGACAATAACGCTATTCATGATATTCTCACGCTTGTAAGGCTTCTTCTGCAAGATGTCAAGCGCCAGACGAACTATCTGCTCGCCGTGGGTAGGATAGATATATGTACCGGCAAGGATGCCTTTCTCTACGGCATCAATACCCTCGCCCTTGCCAGGAAGCCCATCGATGCCAAGGAAACGTATATCCTTGCTGACACCTGCCTCGACGGCAGCCTTGCGCGCGTTGAATGCGGCAAGATCGCTATGGCAGAACACGATATCCGGTGCCGAATGGCTCTTGAGATAAGATGCCATCGTTCTGTAAGTGTCCTCTGTGGACCAGTCGGTATTAACAAAGCTATAAGTAACGTCACCAGCCTTTTCCATAACAGAGGAAAAGCCCTTGTGGCGGTCGATTGCAGGTGAGGAAGTAGTGCCGCCGGTAATCTCCAGGACAAAAGGTGTATGCCGGTAGCCACGCTCACGAACTATGGACAACGCATAATAAGCCATCGCCCTTCCTGCCGCAATGTTGTCGCCGCCAATATAGGCAGTATAGTCGTTGGTGTCGGCCTTACGGTCGAATAATATTACTGGTATGCCATGCTCGCGGGCACGTATTATTGCCGGGGCTACCGCCTTGTACTCGTTAGGGGCTACCACAAGCAAGTCGATGCCTGAGGCGACAAGACTGTCTATCTGCCGCTGTTGCAGCTCGGAATTGTTCTCGGCGTTGGTTATGTCGACATCCACTACATTATTATATAAGTGCTGTGCTGAAATCATCTCCCGATTAACTTTTTCACGCCATGCTCCCCCTACGCACTCGGAAAAACCAATGCGGTATTTATTGCCGTCACTGCTGGAACAAGATGTCGCCAAGGCGCACAAGAGCAATAAAAAACAGAAGATGATTTTAGCAGTAGAATTCATTGTCTGTGATGTTTACCGTGCAAAGATATATATTTTTTTTGATAAAACAAAAGTAGATAAGGGACATTGGAATAAAAAAAATCCCCGGTTGCCTTTCAACAACCGGGGATTATTATTTATAGCTGTAAGCCTTATGCATTTGCAGGAACATCAGCAGTCTCAGCCTGCTGCTTACGTATCTTATTGCCAAGGATGAAGAAGGCAACAGGAGATACGATGAAGATAGAGCTCAGCGTACCGATGATGACACCGATAATCATTGCGAACGAGAAGCTGCGGATACTGTCACCGCCAAGGATGAAGATGGCGAGAAGCACTATCAACGTTGATACCGACGTGTTGACGGTACGGGCAAGGGTCTCGTTGATGGATTTGTTGAAGTTCTCTTCAAGGTCTGTCTTCGGATGTATGCGGAGGTTCTCACGTATACGGTCCATCACAACCACGGAGTCGTTGACATCGTAACCGATAACCGTCAGGATAGCTCCGATGAACGTCTGGTCGACCTCAAGCGAGAATCCTATCCAGCCGTAGCAGATAGAGAAGAATCCGACGACGATGATGGTATCAAGTATCAACGCGGTGATAGCACCGGTAGAGAATCCGACGTTGCGGAAGCGGAGCAGGATGTAAAGGAAGATACAAACGATAGCGAAGATGACGCTCAGGAATGCGTTGTAAGTAATGTTCTTTGCTATTGAAGGTCCTACCTTTGCAGAACTGATGATTGAACCGCCCTGACGGATGTCCGGGTTCTTGAATGCCTCAACATTAGCCTGTGATACGAATCCACCCTTCTTCAGAGCATTGTAGAGGATGGTCTCAGCGTGGTCGTCCTCCTGTGGGTCGTTCGACTGGATGTTGTAGTTGGTCGAAACACGGATGGTCTTGCCATCAGTACCGAGGGCGATAACGTTGGTTGTTGCCGGCTTGCCTGCATTGTCGCCAACGGTGTTGACGAATGCGTCACGAAGTACGGTACGAACTTCCTCAACCTGTACTGGCTTCTCCAGAGCGACAACATAGTTACGACCACCGGTGAAGTCAATACTCATGCTCAGTCCACGAACGATGAACGAGATAATGAAGATTACGAGAACTACTGCGTAAACGGTGAAGCTCTTCTTCCACATGCCCATGAAGTTAACGTGGGTGTTCTGCATCATGTTCTTGCTGACGCTTGTCCAGAACTTCAGGTTCAGCCACTTGTCGTGCTTGAGCTTGTTCTCATAGACAAGACGTGTGAGGAACACGGCTGTGAAGAATGAAACAACAACACCGATGATCCAGGTCGTAGCGAATCCGCGGATAGGACCTGTACCTGTTACGAGCAGGATGACACCGGTAATCAATGATGTCAAGTTAGAGTCGAAGATAGCTGAGAAGGCGTTAGCATAACCTGCCTCAACAGCCTGCTTCATGCCCTTGCCCTTACGGAGCTCCTCCTTGATACGTTCATATATCAGCACGTTAGCATCGACGGCAGTACCAAGTGTCAGCACCATACCGGCGATACCAGGCATGGTCAGCGCACTCTGGAATGATGCCAGAATACCAAGTGTGAAGAAGATGTTTACGATAAGTGCGCCGTTGGCAAGCATACCAGGGATGACGTTGTACATGACAACCATGTAAATCATCAGAAGTACGAATGCAACAACGAATGAGATAAGACCCTGCTGGATTGACTGAGCACCGAGTGATGGTCCTACAACCTCCTCCTGAACAATCTTTGCAGGAGCCGGCATACGACCAGACTTCAATGTATTTGCGAGGTCCTTGGTATCCTCAATGGTGAAGTTACCGGAGATAGACGACTGACCGCCATCGATTTCCTGGTTTACACGAGGTGCAGAGTAAACGACCCCATCAAGGACGATGGCTACAGCCTTACCGACGTTAGCCTTTGTCAGGGCAGCCCACTCACGAGCACCCTCAGAGTTCATTGTCATGCTAACCTCAGGCTTACCGAAGTTATCGAACTGGTCCTTGGCATCGGTGATAACGTCGCCCTCAAGAGGAGCACGTCCATCAGATGTTGTAACCTTGATAGCATAGAGTTCGAAGATATTCTTCTGCTGCATGCCATCGGCTGGCTTAGCACCCCAAAGGAGCTTAACGTCAGGACCGAGAATCTGCTTTGCAAGCGGAGAATATATCATCTTATTGATGTCAGCTGTATCACGGACGTTAGCATAGCCGACGAGGCTCAGGCTTCCTTCCGGAGCAAGCTGCAGACGGGAGATAAGCGGATTGGCCTTCTTCTCGGCAGCGAGCTGCATCTCAGGATTGTTGCTATTGTTCTTTGCGCCATTCAGGCTAGGCTTCTTGGCAGGAGCCTTGGCAGCGGTCTTTGTCGAGTCAGCCTTTGTTGAATCAGCGCTGGCTGACTTGCCGCCATTGGCAAGACGTGAGTTGAGCTCACGGAGCTTTGGAGCGATTTCGCTGTTGTCCCATGTCTCCCAGAACTCCAGGTTGGCAGATCCCTGCAGGAGCTTACGCATACGTTCCGGCTCGCGGATACCAGGCATCTCGACCATCAGTCGACCTTCCTGTCCCTGAATCTTCTGGATGTTAGGCTGAACGACACCGAACTGGTCGATACGGTTACGTACGACATTGTAAGAGTTGTCGATGGCTGAAGTAACCTCCTCGCGAAGAGCCTTCTCAACATCGGCATCCGATGTCTGTGTGTTTACCTTACCCTTCAGCTGCTGTGTAGCGAATACCTCAGCAAGCTTGTGACCCGGTGCTACCTTGTGGTAGGCATCGATGAAAAGAGAAATGAAATCACTCTGAGACGTCATCTCTTCCTTCTTGGCCATGTCCATAGCTTTCTGATAAGCCGGGTCAGTCTTGTGATCGGCAAGCACATCAACTACGTCTGGGACCGAGATCTCAAGGATAACGTTCATACCGCCCTTAAGGTCAAGACCCAAGCCTATCTGAGTCTCGAGACACTTCTGGTAAGGATAAATTCCCAAATACTTGACAGAATCAAGATAATCCTGTCGCGCAATCGGGTCTTTAATCTTTGCAGCCTCACTGTCGTAGTAGCTTGTAGCCACTGAGAATGACAGATAGAAGATACTTGCCAGTGTCAGTAAGACGGTAATACAAATTACTAATCCTTTGTTACGCATTTTTTATTTTACTGGTTTTTTTGATTTTATTCCGTTTTTAGAACTATAGCGTGCAAAGGTAGTTATTTTTTCACACTTTGAAAAATTTATCGTTACTAAATCTTTAATTTAGATAATAAAAAGGTGGAAAATTTGGTTTTATTCGCTCAAAAATTCCTTTTTATCTGTTTTTCAGCCAACAGACAATAGGATAATGGTCGGACTGCGTGCAGGTCTTGTCGACTTTGGCAGCATACGGAGTCCAGTCGTCGGAGCAAAGGATATTGTCAATGCGCACGTGAATGCCGCTCTTGTGATAGGACAAGCCTGGACCATTGCCCGAAGCAACATAACAGTCGGTCAGCCCATCGGCAACACGGCGGTGGGTATAGGATATTGGCGTGTCATTGAAGTCGCCGCAAACTATCACGCTCATGCCCTTCCGGCGGTATTTTGCCACGAGCTCATGGACAGCATCTGCCTGTGGGGCGCGTTTCCCGGCATTCCTGCCGATCTTGCCAAGCAGGAACATCGACTCATGGCGGGTAGAGTCACGCTCCATCTCGCCATGAACAAGTTCGTGGAAACGGCTTTTGTCCTCTTTGTTCAGTCCGACAGTCTCGAAATGATTGTTGACTAGGAGGACTTTCTTGCCATTGATTTTCAGGATATAAGCCTCACTGAGGTTTCCTTTCGAGGCATACTTCACACGCTCTTTACTGAGTATGGGAAACTTCGAATACAAAGCGAGCACGTCACCGGCGGTACCGCCTTTTCTTGTTGTGTCTCTGTATTGGTAGACTGATTTGAACGTAGAGTCAATAGCCGACCACCCATTAACATCATAACCGGCTTCCTGAAGGCAGATGATGTCGGCTCCACTGTTGACCAGATAGTCGACTATAGGGTTAATCTCTCCTTCGGGAATATCCCATGGATTGAACATGAAAACATTATAGGACACGATCTTTATCGCATCCTTTGGCGGGTTTTTCGGAATATTTACAGGACAATAACGGCGAATAGGGCCCAAGCAAACTAAAAATCCGGCAAGTGCTACCAAAGCATATTTCCTCTTGAATATCAGCCAGAAAAGCAGAAAGCCGACGTTGATAATTATCACCATCGGCATGAGCAGTCCCATCACAGCCAGCACTGAATGTTCCCGTGGGTCAACATAGTCTGAATAGCCCACGAGCAACATTACAACAATGGCAAGAATATTTAATGTCAAGAGTATTTTCCTCACCGAACCAGCTCTTTATTTCTTGCTCTTCTCAAACAGTTTCCTCTTCTCCTCATCGGTAAGGCTGTCATAGCCGCTGCGGCGGATCTTGTCGAGAATGCGATCGACCTCATCCTGCTCAGCCTTCTTCCGTGCATTATAGTCCCAGTCGCTTTCACGGCGAGTCTGCTCACTGGCGGTATTCGGACGGTAATGGAACTTAGTGCCGCCGCCTGAAGAATGGCTTGAATGCCGCTCCCACGAATTCTTCATTCTGTCGAAGAACTGTGAACCCCTACCCATTCCGAAGTCGTCCGGTCCGCTGTAAGGATGCTTCTGCCAGTACTTTATCAGTATGAATCCGAAGAGCATACCCCCGAGATGGGCAACATGAGCCACGCCATCGCCCGGCTGTCCCAACGCATAGAACAACTCCAAAGCTACAGAGCCTACAACAATCCACTTTGCCTTGATAGGTATAGGAATCGGGATAATGAACATCCGTTCGTCAGGGAACAGCATTCCGAAGGCTAGCAAGACAGCATAGATTGCTCCCGAAGCGCCAACGGTTGTCATAAGGTTGAGGTAAGCGTCCATCGGCATCTGGCTTCCTCCTGCATTGACAAACTGATAGGCGTCGAGTCCCTGAATGACGTAAGACGCATACTGAGCAACTTCCTGGCACAAGCCTGCGCCAATGCCACACACAATGTAATAAAAAAGGAACTTCTTAGGACCCCACACGTTTTCAATGACCATACCGAACATCCACAGCATGAACATATTCATAATGATATGCATCCAGCCGCCATGCATGAACATGTAGGTTACGAGCTGATAGACGTGGAAGTCGGACGCCTTGAAGAAGTGCAGACCGAGTATACTGGTAAGGTCTATTCCCATCGGAGCAACCAACTCAGTGATGAGGAACATCACGATGTTGATGATGAGAAGATACTTTGTAACTATGGGGATATTTCGCATTATCGTAAATCTTTATATCTCGTTATACCTCAATCAAAAGCAAATGCCGTGCCAAAGCAGCTAAGCCAACGCTCTGTCCGCAGAAAACCGGCTGGCATTCGATTACCGTGCAAAATTACGAAAAAATCCTTTGATAAGGGCTAAAAGAGGCTTATAAACAACAATTTTATGCCTTTTTCTTCATTTTTTTTGAAAAATGGTTTGAATTTTGAAACTAAACTCTTATATTTGCGGTCGAAAACTAAAAATTAATTGCAAATGAGACAGTAAGAGCCCGCCTCTTATATCATTGGATTAAGCTGGAGGTTACGATAATTATCCATTAATACTAATTAATAAATCAACAAATTATGAACAAAACAGAATTAATCGACGCAATCGCTGCAGGCGCAGGCCTGAGCAAAGCAGACGCAAAGAAGTCTCTCGACGCTGCCGTTGCAGCTATTAAGGACGAACTCGCTAAGGGTGGCAAGGTACAGCTCGTTGGCTTCGGCACATTCGCTGTTTCTGAGCGTCCTGCTCGTGAGGGCATCAACCCAGCAACAAAGCAGAAGATTCAGATTGCTGCCAAGAAGGTTGCTAAGTTCAAGGCCGGCGCTGAGCTCGCTGACGCTGTCAACAAGTAATTGTAATATTTTATCATAAAAGAGGCGAGCCGCTCGGTTCGCCTTTTTCATTGTCTTTTTTCATTCCGTTATTCATCAATGTTGATTGAGACCACCTTCCGCAAACTCTACAGACCACTCTGTGTTTATGCCATGCATTATCTTAATGGTGATGTAGAGGAGTCGGAAGACATAGTTCAGAATTGTTTTGTTAAGCTTTGGGAGGTCCGACCCGACAATGAGAGGGCGTTTCTCTACACCGCCGTACGCAATGCTTGCATCGACCACCTGCGGCGGATACATCCCGAAGTGATGAACTTTGCACCTTACGACCTTGACGGAATGATAAGTGATGACGAGGCTCGTGACCGTTCATTCACAGAGGCACGGCTATGGAAACTCATCGACGAATTGCCCGACCGTTGTCGAGAGATATTTCTTATGAGCAAGCGTGACGGAATGAAGTATTCTGAGATTGCCGCCGAGCTCGGTATCTCTGTAAAAACGGTTGAGCACCAGATAAGTAAGGCGCTCCGCCGTCTCCGCGACGCATCTTCCGACCGTCAGCTTTATTTCGTCCTCGCCATAGCATAGGTCCCTCTAATACGGCGATTCGGAGATCGCCATTCCTACTTTTTACCTTTTTACTTTTTTACCTTTTTACCTTTCCCTCGTGGGGGTATTTTGTCTTTTCTGCGTCTATATGGGTGAAACGTAAGACGAAATATTCACAGAAGATGAAGGTTAGAACAACTATTTTGATGGTGCTTTTTCTGGTCATTCCACTGATTGCGATGGCTCAGGGACGGACTATCAAGTCAGAAATGGACTGGCTGCATAAGGCATTCAATATCAGCTTTGTATATGATTCATCCATTCCAACCGACAAGGCGTATAATGGTCCTTCTCTAAAGGACATGAGCCTCCGCAAGGCATTGAGCACACTATTCCATGGTTCCGGAATAGACTATAAGCGGAATGGCAATTATGTTTTGCTGAAGGAAAATAGAGTGAAGGACAAAAAGACTGAACATAAAGGGCGAACTAAGCCGACAAAGACTGAAAGACATGAGAAATCGAGGAAGCCGACAGCCACAAAGAATGCTTCACCTGCAGCTGATTCCCAACTAGATGAGATTATTGTCAATGGCGACAAGAACTCACCCCTGCTTGCCACCCAGACCGGCAAGCGCACCTTTTCACGGAAAGACATTATGTCGGCATTCTCCTTGGCGAGCAGTCCTGACGTGGTAAAGACTCTGCAAAACATCAGTGGAGTGACCACCGGAGTGGAGCTAGCCAGCGGACTTTACGTCCACGGCGGTGATGCCGACGAGAACCTCTTCCTGCTCGATGGCTCACCACTTTATTCAGTCAACCACACTATGGGACTCTTTTCGGCATTCAATGTCGATGTTGTCAAAGGCATCGACTTTTATAAGAGCGGATTCCCGGCACGTTATGGCGGACGCGTTTCGTCGGTTGTCGATGTCCGCACTGCCGATGGCGATATGCTGCATTATCATGGCAGCTACCGTATAGGCTTGCTCGATGGCAGTTTTAATCTCGAAGGTCCTATCCGTAAGGACAAGACATCTTTCAATATAGGGCTGCGACGCTCATGGATTGACTTGCTGACGCGTCCGTTCTGCGCCATTCGCAATCATAAGATTAAGGACGATAAAGTAACGTTGAACTATTATTTTCATGACCTCAACGCCAAGGTGACAAACATCTTCAGCGACCGTTCCCGACTGTCTTTGACCCTTTATTCGGGCGAGGATAAGCTTCATGCCAAGGACGAAGAAGTTGATGATTATGGGGGTTACGCTGACAGTGATGTTTCCGACATGAAATTCTCTTGGGGTAATTTCAATGCATCACTCGACTGGCAATACTTCTTTTCACCGAAGATAAAAGCCAATTTCACAGCTTTCTATACTTACAACCGCTCCCGTGTCCATGACTATGAGGATGATGGTACAACCGAAGACAACAAGGAAATATACACTACTAGCGACCACCATACTTACCATTCCACTATCAACGACCTCGGTTATCGTGCCGCCTTCGACTATCGTCCGTCAGTTCATCACCACATCCGTTTCGGAGCCGACTACACCTGGCACACATTCAAGCCGCAGAGTCGAAGAGACGTAACCATTTCTACTGAGGCAAATCCCACCATATTAAATAGTAGCAATAAGCATATAGCCAATGAATGGAACGCTTATGCCGAGGACGAAATGTCACTGAGCGATCGGTGGAGCCTGAATGCCGGTGTTAACGCATCGCTGTTTCATATCACGGGCAAGAGTTTCTATAGCGTCGACCCGCGGTTTGCCATGAAGTTCCAAGTCAATCCGCGGTTGTCATTCAAGGCATCGGTGACATCTATGTCGCAGTATGTTCACAAGATTTCGAACACTTTCCTCGAACTGCCAACCGATTACTGGGTGCCAACAACCGCACAGCTTCATCCTAAGAAGTCATTGCAGTTTGCCGCCGGAGCCTACCTGCGTCCCGACGGCCACTGGCTCGTTTCGCTGGAGGCTTTCGTCAAGCGGACGCATCATATCCTGCAATATCCGAGTTGGACCGGTCTCGAACCGCCTGCCGACAAATGGGACCATCTCGTTATGGACGGTCGCGGACGGTTCTATGGCATTGAGGCTGATGCAGTTTATAACAAGCGGAACCTCACTCTGACAGGCTCTTACACTCTGTCGTGGAATAAGCGTTACTATCCGGAGTTCTATCCGTCGTGGTTCTATGACAAGTTCGACAACCGGCATAAGATAAACATCTCGGCACGATGGAACATTTCACGAAAGGTATCGATGTTCGCCGCATGGACATTCCATTCAGGCAATCATATTACGGTGCCGACGCAGTATGTTGCCATGCCGAATGTTCCAGACGGTAAGCCGATTATCGATGACGAGCGCTTTGCCCGTCAGACCGACGGAATGACCTCGGAATGGATGTGGCAGAGTAACTTGAATTACAATTATACCGGGAACAACAATTTCGTTTATGAGAAGCCAAACAACTTGACTCTTCCGGCTTATCACCGGTTGGATGTTGGTTTCGACTTCACTCATAAAACCCGAAAGGGACATGAGATTGTTTGGAATCTGAGTGTGTACAACGCTTATTGCCATCTGAATTCAATGTATGTTGACATAGACTTCGATTGGAGTGGACATCTAAAGGCACGTAACCACTCATATTTCCCAATTCTACCGTCATTCAGCTATACGTATAAGTTTTAAGGGGAAAGGAAAGAAAATATGAAAAGAGAAATAATATATTTAGCCATTATGGCAATAGGGCTGTTGACAATAGCCTCTTGCAAGGACGACGTGTCACTCAACGACTTCGGCAACAAGCCGGAACTTGTAGTGTATGCATTCCCTTCGACAGCCGACACGACATATATTAATGTGACACGCAGTCTGCCGGTGAATAAATACAGCAAGGATTCTGACCTCGTTGGAATCAGTAATGCAACTGTCACCTATTATATAAACGGCAAGGAACAAGCGGTCGTCAATCGTGGCGACGGCTATTATTATGTCGTGGCAAAGCAGAAAGCGGGCGACAAAATATCGATAAATGTGTCAGCCCAAGGACTTCCCGACGCTGGTGGCGAGACGGTTATCCCTGATTCAGTGCCATTGGGAACAGCCGGGCTCAACAAAACTCGCATCTATAATAGCGACTATAGCGAAATGCAGGATTGTTATCAGCTGTCTGCCGAGTTCACCGACCCTGCCGAAACGCACGATTACTATATCCCGAGAATCCGGCTGAAATGCAGCGGGTACAACATTGACATGGAAACCGACGATACTCTCGGGATAGATACCATAAACTTTTATCCGAATGTTAACAGTCAGAATGAGCCGCTGATAACTACTCTCAGCAAAATCGATGCTGATTTCGGATTCAGTAATGATAACCTCAGCGGTCTGTGCGTGTTCAATGACGCGACAATAAACGGAATGACATATAAGCTTCATCTGAATACCGAGGTTTACATTCCCTTTTATCGTCAGGCTCTCTCACAAGAATACCGGATAGAACTTCTGCATATTACGCCCGAACTCTATAATTTTCTAAACTCGCTCAATGCCATCAGCAACAGCGACTTTGCCCAGCACGGACTGTCACAGATAGCTCCGACGGCATCGAATGTTCATGGCGGATTCGGTATAATAGCCGGTTGGAACATCTCCCGCAGCAATTATGTTTCTGTCACGGAGGAATAAGAACTTCTTAGAGCGAGGCAAGTTTAACCATAACTTTGAATTTATAATATTGAAATAAGATGGACAAGGAACTGAATTTCGTCACGAAGTACTACCGACATGGTGGTCTCGACATACGGCGTGCCTACCGGACAACCCTAAGCAAGGCGGGGCGGCGACAAAAGATTGACATCCGCTGGATAGCCATTGCGGCAGTTGCGGCGGTGCTGATAGTCGGCGGTGCAATAACAGTCCTTCATCGGTCGTCGGCTCAACACGAAATGGTGATAATGGCTGGAACCCAGAACCGCAACGTTACTCTTGCCGACGGAACACGTGTAACGCTGGCTCCTCATTCATCGCTGACTTACGATGACGATTGCCGTGAGGTGGAACTGACCGGAAAGGCTTACTTCGACATTCACCATGACAACAGCCACCCGTTTGTACTTCACGACGAGGATTATGTTATCCGTGACATCGGTACAAAGCTAGTTGTCGACGAGAAGCAACTCGGCGGCGGCCGGAAGACGACCAGGGTTTATGTCATTGAAGGCTCAGTCAGCCTGATGGCAACCCGCGGAACGAAGGGCGTGATTGTCGACAAGGCGGAGATGTACCAGATAGGAACTGATGCCACGAAGCCTAACAAGGTCAACAGCAGGTCGGCTAACGACATGACCGTTTGGGCGACGCATGAATTCCACTTCGATGACACGCCATTGCCGGTGGTACTCAGCGACTTGTCCGATTATTACCACGTGGCTCTCTCTTGCCCGGACTCCGGCAACAAGCGGCTAACCGCCGACTTCCGGGCTACAAGTCTGGACTCAATAAAGAGCATGATAGAAGAAACACTTAACGTAAGAATAAGATAAAACAGATGAAGAATGTAATGTTAGGCAGACCGAAGACCGTGGCTGTAGTCGTTTGTACATACAACTGGCACGAGGCTCTGAGGCTTTGCCTTGGCAGTTTGACTAAGCAAACCCGCAAGCCTGATGAGGTTATCATTGCCGATGATGGCTCCACTCCGGAGACACGCAAGACTATCGATGAATTCAGAAGCCGTCTACCGATAAAGCATATATGGCAGCAAGACGAGGGTTTCCGCCGGGCGATGGCTCTCAACAAGGCTTTCTCCGCCTGCAAGAGTGATTATATCATTCAGGTGGATGGCGACATTATCTTAGGGCATCACTTTGTTGAAGACCACATCAACGAAGCCCGCACGGGTCATTTCCTTGTTGGCAGTCGTGGAAAACTCGGCAGGGATATGACGCTGAAGATGTTGTCAACGTGCAAAGGCTCACCAGAATTCTATTCACGTGGACTAACCCGCCGACAGAATGCCATTCGATTGCCATTCCTCACCCGATTTTTCTATAACTACAAGCAGAACCGCAAGGAGCGTGGTTGCAACATGTCGTTCTGGCGGAAGGACCTGCTTAGCGTCAATGGCTATGACAATGGGATGGTGGGCTATGGCTCTGAGGATGTCGACCTTGCTGCCCGTCTCCGTCGGAACGGTGTTTACAAGCGGTTCATAAAGTTCAAGGCTATAGAGTTCCATCTATATCACAAAAAGGTTGTCTGCGACCGCAATGCCGTCAGTCCCAACCATCGGCTTTATGAGTTCCACAATATTAATAACATAACACGTGTGGAAGACGGAATGGCAAAGTTCATTTCGCACTCGCAAATAATTTAAAATCTTTCAAATCTAATTCGACTTGCAACCGACTGCTCAATGTTCCGGCGGGCTATGTCCTTGTCCATCGGATCCTCACCATCCTTAAGGAATTCGTTGATGTTTATCACCCTCGTGAACCCAGCTTCACGCAACTCATCTTCGTCTTCGGTCTTCCCGGCAATGAGCCAGGCCACCGGATTGTCAGCCGACTTACTGGCATGTTCAAGGACTTTCTGAGGCAGTTTGCCCATAAGCGTCTGTCGGTCGGCACTACCCTCGCCCGTTATCACGAGGTCGCAACCTTCCAGCTTTTTGTCGAAGTTCAACTGGCTGAACAGCAAGTCGGCACCGCTGATAATCCGAGCGTCGAAGAACTGGAGGAAGGCGTAACCCAGTCCTCCGGCTGCTCCTGCCCCGGCAGTCTTCGACTCGTCACGTCCGCAATGCTTGGCACTAAGGCGTGAGAAGGTCTCTGCACGATGCTCCAACTGGAACACCATCTCCGGCGACGCTCCTTTCTGTGGACCGAACACGCTAGCCGCTCCGTCAGAACCGAGCAAAGGATTGCCCACATCGGTAGCCAGCGTGACGTCGACGCCATCAAGTTTCAGGTCGTCGATATTGCCGCT
The DNA here is from genome assembly GCA_900315635.1 of uncultured Prevotella sp. Classification (GTDB taxonomy): domain Bacteria; phylum Bacteroidota; class Bacteroidia; order Bacteroidales; family Bacteroidaceae; genus Prevotella. The sequence goes on along the minus strand of OMZV01000007.1, from coordinate 64,005 downwards.
GTGAGTCATTCTGTCGATAAGGGCATGGAGCATACCGATTCCGCAATCACTCGTCGCCGTGCCGCCAAGTCCGATAATAAGGTGCTTACAGCAACGGTGCAGAGCCTCGGCAATCAGTTCGCCCACGCCATAGCTGGTGGCAACAAGCGGATTGCGCTGTTCGGGTTCGATGAAAGACAGACCAACCGACTGCGCCACCTCTATAATAGCAGTGTCACCGGCAATGGCTATATTGCCTGTACGGTGTCTCATCAGAGCATCGTGGGTAGGCACTTCTACGGTCTTGGCATTCCACGCGTTGGCGAAAGCGTCGAGCATTCCGTCACCTCCGTCAGACACGCTGAACGTACTTACGTCATATTCCCTATCATCGAATGCCCGCGATGCGGCGGCATTAGCCTCAGCCGACGTGAGGCATCCTTTGAAACTGTCTATAGCTATTACAACCTTCTTTTTCTTGTTTTCCATCATTTTGTCGTGGCTCCTATTATCTGCAAAGCCCACCTTTCCACTGCGAAGATAGCCATTTTTTCGGAAAGCAAGCCACCCTTTTCACTTTTTCTTATACCCTTTTATCATCGTTAATACACCGTCTTGCGTTGCTGCAAACGGCTTTTTGCATTCGCCCAGACAGCCTTTCACGTTCTTTCTGACGGCATCTTTCATTCTTATAGACGGCATTTTAAGTTGTAAAACGGCATCATCATTGCCGCAACGGGCTACAAGATTTACAGGACAGTCAATGGAGCCGCAAGCAAATAGGAAGACTCCCCAAAAACAATAATTGGTTCGCCATCATCGCCCGGTCGGGATATTAAAATTATTCCACTTTTATTTGGATTATTCCAAGAATTATTTGGATTATTCCAAGAAAACAATTACCTTTGCACCGCATATTGTCCCATGGTGTAATGGTAGCACTACAGTTTTTGGTTCTGTCAGCGGTGGTTCGAATCCGCCTAGGACAACATCTTTGAAAATAAAGCTAAGTGAAATAATAATCACTTAGCTTTTATTGTTTTAAGCCACACCAGAGTATGGAATATAATATCTCAGAGGTTATTGACAGACTGACTCTTGCCATGATGGAATATGACAAGGGCGACGCAATGCGCATACAACATTTTATTAAGGTTCACAGATTTGCACAACTTATAGCAAGGTGTGAGCATGTTGACGAGCATACACAATACGTAACGGAGATGGCTGCCGTGGTACATGATATTGGAATACATCCTGCAGAAGCAAAGTACGGCAAGTCGAGCGGTAAATACCAAGAAGAACTTGGACCGGCACCTGCCCGGGAAATGCTAACGAAGATGGGGATAGACAAGGACGATATTGACAGGGTTTGCTATCTCGTCGGCCATCACCATACCTACAGCAACATTGACGGAATAGACTATCAGATTCTTGTTGAAGCCGACTTCCTCGTCAATCTATTCGAAGACAATGTTCCGGAGCATGGCGTTGACACTGCCCTTGAACGCATATTCAAGACTGAAACCGGCAAGCACCTTCTGCAATTGCAGTTCAAGGAGAAGTATGTTGCCGGTAAATAACGAACGGAATGGGGCTATAGCCGCCTTAGAATAAGGTCAATGGCTATTGCTCTATGTCCTCTTGTATCTTCTGATAGAACTGCCAAAGAATCTTCTTCATGTCCTTTGGAAGGTAAGACAGAGCCTTGTCGACCAAATTGTCAGGGGCACCATAGAAAGCCTCAGCTATGCTTCCGGTAATAGCTGCCTTAGTGTCGGTATCGCCATCGCAAAGGACTGCCAGTCGAATAGCATCCTCGAAGTCATTGGAATCGATGAAACAACGGAGGGCATCGGGAACGGTTTCCTGACAAGTGCCGTCGAAATGACCCTCACTGCCTATCTGCATGATGTCCTTCAATGGTGGAATCTCATAGCCATAGAAGCGGTGGACTTTCTGTTCTATGTCGCTTTTCGTGAATCTCATGTGCCGCAACCAACTTATAACCTCAGCCACACACTCAGCTCCCTTTATGCCTTCGGGATGGTTATGACTGACCTCCGCACTCTTCTTCGCTTCACTGACAACATCTTCCCAGTCGGAGAACAGCCAGCCAATGCTGCTCACACGCATTGCGGAACCATTGCCACAACTGTTGTTTGGAGCATGGTCGTCACTGAATATCCAGTCGTAGAACCGTGAGCCATAGCCCCCCATCGGGTCAGGATAACGGCGACACCACTCAACAAGAGCATCCTTATAGCTCTTTCCGTTGAGCACAGCATCGGCTATGGCAATCGTACAGACGGTGTCATCGGTATATGAACAGTCGTCGGTAAACAGTTCAAAACCCTCTTCGGGAGCCGGTCCGAACTCAAACCGAGAGCCAACTATATCTCCAATTATTGCTCCAATCATATCAGTTCCTTGCTATTTGGTTATTAGTAGTAAGCGCAAAGATACAATTATTTTCGTGCAATTCCAAGTAAATTATCAGAAAATAGCATATTAATAGAAAGGAAAAAGCATGTTATTAGAAGTCGGGGGGCAATGTGAAAGACATTTGTCTGCCATCAACCGGATATACGAATGACAAGCGCCTTGCCTGAAGATACAAGCGGCCGGCATCTGTTCCATAGAGCGCGTCACCCTTAATCGGGGCATTGAGACCTAATGGTGACGCACAATGGACGCGCAGTTGATGGGTTCGTCCGGTAAGAGGATGAAGCCGCAAGCGGGTCTCTCCGCCTTTAGATGACAGCACTTCATACTCCGTTACAGCCTCCTTGCCGTGTTCAAAGTCAACTTTTTGTCGTGGACGATCCATCAAATCAGGTGACAGAGGCAGACTTATCCGCCCTTTTTTCTGCCCTATTTCACCAATGACTATTGCCTCATATTCCTTTTTAACTGTACGATTTTCGAACTCACGTTGCAAAGCCTGCTGTGTGCCAGCATCCTTTGCCACAACCATCAGCCCGCTTGTAGCCATGTCCAGGCGGTGAACCGGATAAACGGTGCAGTGAAATCTGTCGACAAGATATTTCAAAACGCTATCATTTGATGTAGTCCCCGGAACGGACAACATGCCCGACGGTTTGTCAACCACAAAGAGATAATTGTCCTCGAATATTATTCTCAGCTTCTGGCTTACACTATTTGTAAGCTGATAAGACCTCACGGCAAGTCCACGAAGCATCCAACTTAGTATAGGTTTGCAACGTCCACTGCATGCAGGATAGAACTGTCCATGCCGCTGGAGTCTTAATCCAAGACAAGGACCCCACCAGAAAGACGCTATCCTCAGCGGGCGCATACCATGAAGATAGGCATATTGCAGCAACTTCGGCTCACAGCATTCGCCAGCTCCGGAAGGGCAAATGAGCGTTGCGTCGGAACCGGGATTAAGAGCAAGTATGCGTGCTTGCAGCTTAGCTGATGCGTTCGATAAATAATATTCTCTGAATATCTCGGGAATAGGCTTGCGTTCCCCACGGGCATTCAGGAGTACAAAATGATTGAAGAGCCATGATTGCAAACGCTCGGACAAAATGCTTCTATGCCTCTGAAGGGAATTGATCTCCGATTCATAAACCGAAAGTTTACTCTCAGCATCAGCCAACGACTTGCGGTAATTGACCTTAGCACGGTGGAGCTCAGCCTTTAAGAATTGGCTTTCACGCTCCATATCGCCGAGTTCCTTGTCCGTAAGTCCGCCCTCGGCACGACGTTCGTGACGACGCTGCTTGGCTTCGTTCATTAGCGAGCGTTGCCTTTCTATCTTGTCTTCGCCTTCTTTTTTAAGCTTTGCAATTGCCCGTTTTTGTCGAAGATAATCATCATTGTCGAGCAAAGCGTCTAACCGATGATTAATGGCTGTTATCTCTGCCTCATGCGTTTTGAAGTAGCCATCAGGCTGAAGATAGTCAAAAACCGGGGGACAACCAGCCCAGTCAGGACCTATTTTATCAGCCATTGCCTTACTTATCTGCCCGGAATAAGCATTGATGAAGCCCAACTGACCCTGATATTCCACCACAAGCACGCCCCACATCTTGCCTTCTTCCGGTTTAGGAGGCAAATGACTTTGCAACTCCTTAGCAGCCGCAAGTATAAGGGAATCAGGCTTATAATGAAACGGATTGTTCAACTTTGAGTCAGACGGCACGCAACCATCTAACCTATGGAACAACCTTGGCAATGCTTTTTCCATTTCTCCATCCATTTATTATCGGCGACAATGACAAGCGAATACAACAAATCCCAGCAAATCCTACCATAAGGCAAGGCTTTGCAGGGATTTTTATTTCATTAGTCCTTAATCTCAGATGGGTTCTTGCCAAGGTAAGCAAGGATACCACCATCGACATAGAGGATGTGACCATTGACGAAGTCGCTGGCATCGCTGGCAAGGAATACAGCCGGACCCATAAGGTCTTCCGGTGTGCCCCAGCGCTGAGCCGGAGTCTTGCTGACGATGAAACGGTCGAACGGATGACGAGAGCCATCAGCCTGACGCTCACGAAGAGGAGCAGTCTGTGGAGTAGCAATGTAGCCCGGGCCTATGCCGTTGCACTGGATGTTGTACTGACCGAACTCAGAGCAGATGTTACGGGTGAGCATCTTCAATCCGCCCTTGGCTGCAGCGTAAGCAGAAACTGTCTCACGACCGAGCTCAGACATCATTGAGCAGATGTTGATAATCTTACCGTGACCCTTCTTCTTCATGCCGGGGATAACAGCCTTAGAGACGATGAACGGAGCGTTAAGGTCGATGTCGACAACCTGACGGAAGTCCTCAACCGACATTTCCTCCATAGGTATACGCTTGATGATACCGGCATTGTTGACAAGGATGTCGATAGTTCCGAGTTCCTTTTCGATGTCGGCAACCATCTTCTGCACCTCGTTCTCCTTAGTGCAGTCGCAGATATAGCCCTTGGCGTCGATGCCCTTAGCCTTATAGTCGGCAAGAGCCTGATCCATGTGCTTCTGTGAACGACAGTTGAATGCTATCTTTGCGCCAGCCTGGGCGTAAGCCTCAGCAATGGCGAATCCGATACCGTAAGCGGCACCGGTGATGAGAGCTACCTTGCCCTCAAGAGAGAATTTCTTAGAAAAAGTATCCATAGCTTTAATTTTGATTTTGACTTATTAGGCTTTTGATAGGCTTATGGGCATAATAGGCTTTTTAGGCATATTAGGCATAATAAGCATATTAGGCATAATAGGCATATTAAAAATTATCTTAAATCAGTGATTTCTACTACATCCTGGTCGCCATAGTCGAGGTTCTCGCCGCCCATGCCCCAGATGAATGTGTAGTTGTGGGTGGCGGCTGCAGCGTGGATGCTCCACTCCGGCGACAGGACAGCTTCGTCGCCCTTCATCCAGATATGGCGGGTCTCCTGCGGCTGCCCCATCAGATGGCAGACAGCCTGACCCTCAGGGACCTCGAAATAGAAGTAAGCCTCCATTCGGCGGCTGTGAGTATGAGCCGGCATAGTGTTCCAGACAGAGCCTGTGGCAAGCTCCGTCATACCCATCTGCAGCTGGCAGGTAGGCAGGACCTGGTTGACAATCATCTTGTTGATTGTCCGCTCGTTCGACATCTCCAGTGAGCCCATGTGCACCCTGATGGCATCCTTCTTGGTAATCTTGCGGTTAGGGTATTCCTTATGAGCGGTGGTACTGTTGAAGTAGAACTTTGCAGGATTCTGCGGATTCTTGCTAAGGAAGTAGACGTCACGGTCGCCACGACCGATATAGAGAGCCTCCTTGAAGCCGAGCGAATATTCCTCATCGCCGACACGGACTATACCCTCGCCACCGCCGACATTATATATGCCGACCTCACGGCGAGTAGTGAAGTAAGGAGCCTTAAGCGGATCGACAGCTTCCAGTTTTATAGCCTCATCGAAAGGCATGGCGCCGCCAACAATCATACGGTCGTACATAGAGTAAACCATGTTTACCTCATTGTTGGCGAACAGATTTTCGACAAGGAAATCACGGCGCAAGCGCGCTGTGTCATAGTGTTTTGCGTCCTCGGGGTTCGAGGCATAACGCAATTCATAATTTGTCTTCATTGATAGCTTCTAAGTTTAACTGCAAAGATAATGAAAAAGTGGAAACAATGCAAAGAATTATTTCTTTTTTAACCTCAATTATTGTTAGCAATCTAGAATTGTAAATTATTTTAGAAAGCATGGCGGTTTTTCCGACTTTCAGAGCCTTATTCACAAGCAACTGATTATCAATAAATTATAAGACCATTTCAAACGACTCTCTAAAAGATACCGAATCAGGGGCTAAAAGATACCCGATCAAGACGTAAAACGGCATCTTTTACAGTCTTGTTTGGACCCGATTACATAGCGTGTAAATATATTTCGACAAATATCCTAGAACTTCCAGCGCAGTTGCAGTTCCATGTCGGTTTGCGAGCTATGGTCAATCTGCTGGAATCCAGAGGATATATGGTCACGGTCGAAATAGTCGGTTGTTCCGCATTTGGCTATAAGCATGAGCTGTTTGCAGACGTCGGCACGGACGAACAAAGCGTACCTGATGCCCTCACCATAGAATGCCGGAAAGGAAAAACTGTAAAGCGGTCCGCGCTCATAGCTGTAGATTCGGCTGGCATAGTCGTCGGTATGGAAGTAACCGGCAGTAGCCACAAGCCGAATCCGCCATACATCCAGAGAACCGCTTGCCGAAGTCATCCAGCCGAAGCTGTCGTCCTTGTAGCTGTTGTATGACACATCGCCTTGCAGGCGTGCGCTCCACTTACGCTCACTATAGCCCAGCAAGAGCCGTCCACGCTGTGTCCTGTCGTCGATTAAGGCTGACTTGTCGGCATTGTCCTTTTGCCTTATTTTCAGTTTGTAGCGCCCAAGGATGGTCCATTTCTTGAGGGTCCACGTCAATGTCAGAGCGTTGTCCCAGCTATGGCTCGACCTGCCAGCCTGATAGCGGGGATGCGGGAAATAGGCATAGTCGGTGTAGAACATGACGTTCAGCTCACGCATAGCCTGCCAATTGGCACCGAGGTAGACACCATTCTCATTCTGCACACGCCCTCCGTCGGAGAAACTGGACGACAGCAAAGAGCCGTATTTCTTGCTGTAATAGCGTTGCAACGCCATGAGTGACAGGGCATTGCTGACGGCGAACGACAGACTGTTGATTGTAGCAAAGCCGTAGCTATTGCCATAGCTATTGCCGGTGGCTGTCTCGCCATTGAACGAAATGCGATGGTTGACATAGCCATAATCGACGCTGGCGTTCCAGAAGTTCACACCCGAAGGATAGTACTCACGGTAAATCTGCTTTGTATTCGGTTGCAATTCCTTGTCGAGATGAGAGTAGACCACCGATGCCCCGGCATGGAACCCGTAGCCCTCCCAGTGGAGATTGCCTCCGGCTGTGAGCTGATGGGCGTTGTTTTTCTTGTCCATTTCCGTCCGGGTGCGGTGATAGCCTGTCTTGAGGATTGTCTGGATGTTGCCGGCCTTGTTCAGCGTAGCGTCTATGGGACGGTAAGAGAAGAACGCCGTTAGGTCGAGCCCTTTAACTATGCCAACAGTCGCCGCTGCACCCTGCATGTAGTTTGCCGCCGAACGTGACGTGTTGGCACGTATGCTGTTGGTGCTTCGCCCGAGACTGCTGAGGGTCATGAGTTTACCGAATCCAAAATCGTTGTTAAGCACCAGTCCCATGCCCAGCCGCATCTTGTACTGCCCAAGGGCGAGCACCTTAAGCCGTCCCATGCCCCGAACGACGAGGAAATAAGAGTAGTGGTCATAGCCCATGCCGTTCTTATAAGCGAAAAAAGGCTCGCCGGAATCCTGGGAGCCTTGTAATCCGAAACGGACATATTTCCCGTAATTGAACTCATAGCGTAGACTGTGGCGGTATCGCGGTCCAAGGTATTTACCTGTTTTGTCGCCGACACGCTCGTAAAACGGTATGCGACCTGTGGCAAGGACGGTCTGCTTGCCATGTTTAAGTATATCGCTGAGTTTGGGGAATTTGGTTTTCTGTGAATTGTCGCCTAGGTAAATGAAATAAGGTAATAGATTCCGGCGGACGGGGTCGAGGCTTTCTATCATCGAGAGCTCGCCGATGCTCTTCATGCCATGGTATTGATAGACGTACGCTTCAATGTCTTCTATCTGCTGAGCCGAGAGGAATGGTATCCGGCTGAGGTCTTCACGGGTTGCCGTGTTTATATCGATTGGATTTTCTTCGAGCTCACTCAGAACGTCGAACATGTCTTCTGAGGCTCCGATGTCGTCATCGTCGGCAGCTGTTAGTTCGTCGAGGTATTTCTCCCAAGGCTGCTGGCTTTGGGCGACTGACAATGAACTGATTAAAAGGCACAGTAATCCCGTGAGTAATATCTTTAGGTTCTTCATGTTTGCAAAGTTAAACCATTTAAATTAAAATTCCAAATAGTCAGTGGGCAAAAAAATTGCGACTTGCTCAAAGTCAGTAAATTATTCTGCTTTTTATTCTGATTCGACAAATAAAAGATGTATATTTGCAAAGTGAAATATCAATCGATGAGAACTAATCATACAGACGAACCAAAAAGGTCAACAATATAAAAATGAGAAAGAGACAATTCTTTTCACTTCTTTTTGTCGCAGCACTTGCCGCAACAGGACTTAACGCACAGACGAGACAGCTGACAGTTGATACCGATGAGCCGGGCGCAATCGTTCAACCGACAATGTACGGAATTTTCTTCGAGGACATCAACTTCGGAGCTGACGGCGGACTATATGCCGAGATGGTGGAGAACCGCAACTTTGAGTTTCCACAACACCTGCAAGGATGGGACGCTTTCGGCAAGGTGACGGTAAACGACTATGAGCCAGTCTTCGACCGCAACCCTCATTATGTTACGATATATCCCAGCGGACACAAGGAGAAGGTCAGCGGACTGGAGAACCACGGGTTCTTCGGAATGGGTTTCAAGAGTGGCATGAAGTATGACTTTACGGTGTACGGACGACTGAACAACCTGCAAGGCAAGGCGGCTAAAATCAGCGTTATGCTGATAGACGACAACAATAACATCATGGACAAGCAGGTCGTCAATATTGCCAACAACAAATGGACGAAATATACTGCTACTCTGACAGCCAATGCCACGATTAAGCACGGGCGGCTGCGTGTTCTTCAAGCCGGCAGTGAGGCTGTCGACCTGGATTATATTTCGCTGTTCCCAGAAGACAATTGGCACGGACTGCGTGCCGATCTGGTCAAGGATTTGGAAGACCTGCACCCAGGTATATTCCGTTTCCCCGGCGGATGCATTGTCGAGGGTACTGACCTTGCGACACGCTATCAGTGGAAGAATACTATCGGCGCACCGGAGAACCGCCCAATCAATGAGAACCGCTGGCAGCATGCCGCTTCCAGCCGCCAGTTTGCCAATTATTATCAGAGCTATGGACTTGGATTCTATGAGTTCTTCCTTCTTGCCGAGAAAATCGGAGCTGAGCCTCTGCCGGTCCTTTCGTGTGGATTGGCGTGCCAATATGAGAATGCCGACAGCGACCGCAATGCTCATGTTGCACTCGACGACCTTCAGCCTTACATTGACAATGCGCTCGACCTGATAGAGTTCTGCAATGGCGACAGTAAGACAAAATGGGGAAAAATCCGTGCCGAGATGGGTCATCCGGCTCCGTTCAACCTTAAGCAGATAGCCATTGGCAATGAGCAATGGGGTCCGCTATACGCCGAACGGCTGGAGAAGTTTGTCAAGCAGATACGCGACAAATATCCGAAAATTAAGATTTGCGGTACATCCGGACCATCTGCAGACGGCAAGAAGTTCGACTATGGATGGGAGCAGATGCGGAGGATTGGCGTTGACTTGGTCGACGAACATTACTATAAATCGCCGGACTGGTTCTTGCAGAATGCCGGCCGGTATGACAATTACGACCGAAAGGGTCCGAAGGTGTTTGCCGGTGAGTATGCCGCCCATGGTCAAGGAAAGCACAACAACTGGGAGGCTGCACTTTCAGAGGCGTGCTTCATGACTGGGCTGGAGCGCAATGCCGATGTCGTATGGCAGGCTACTTACGCTCCATTGTTCGCTCATGTCGACGGATGGCAGTGGCGCCCTGACCTTATATGGTTCGACAATCTGAACAGTGTGCGCACGCCTAACTGGTATGTCCAGATGCTCTATGGAACCAACAAGGGGACTAATATTCTCAAACTGACTGAGAAAGGAATGAATGTTGAGGGGAAAGATGGTCTTTATGCCAGTGCTGTTTACAACAAATTGCATAAACAGTATATCGTGAAAATAGGCAACAGCGCCGACAAGGAGCAGTCTGTTGCAATAACATTGGACGGCATAAAGGATATTAATAAGGTGAGCCAGACTGTGATGAAGGCTTCACCAAGCGATGAGAATACACTGGAGAATCCTGACAAGGTTATCCCGGTAACAAAGGAATTATCTGCAACCGGAAACACGTTGAACGTGGCTGTTCCGGCAAAAAGTTTCAGTGTATTTATTTTCGAATAAGATTTTGGATTGGGTTTGACCGGACAATGGCCGCAACGGCTTTAGAGTCCACGCTCAGCCCAGTCGCTGCGGTCCATCTGCCGGTAGCCGATTGCCTCGGCTATATGGTCAGACATAATCTTCTCGGAGTGGGCAAGGTCGGCTATGGTTCGGGCAACTTTCAGTATGCGGCTGTATGCCCTTGCCGACAGATGAAGGCGTTCCATTGCCATTCGCAATAAGTTCAGTCCGTTCTCATCGGGCTCGGCATACTGGTGAATCATCCGTTCGGTCATCTGAGCGTTGCAGTGCATGCCCTTGATGTTCTTGAATCTCTCGGTCTGAACGGCACGGGCGGCAATGACTCTCTCACGAATCTTTGCCGACGGTTCACCAGGCTCTGCCTTTGAAATGTCACGGAACGGAAGGGCTGCAATCTCACATTGTATGTCTATTCGGTCGAGAAGAGGACCGCTTATCTTAGAAAGATAGCGTTGAATCTGTCCCGGAGTGCAGACGCAATGGTGGGTCGGATCGCCATAATAACCGCAAGGACACGGGTTCATCGATGCTACAAACATGAAAGAGCAGGGATAAGTTATGGTGTACTTAGCCCGGCTGATGGTTATCTGCCTGTCCTCAAGAGGCTGGCGAAGTACTTCCAAAGTGTGTTTGTTGAACTCAGGAAGCTCATCACAGAAGAGAACTCCGTTATGAGCAAGGGTTATTTCGCCGGGCATTGGGTTGTTGCCACCACCGACAAGAGCCACCTCTGAAATGGTATGATGGGGACTTCGGAATGGTCGCTGACAGATTAATCCGGTGCCACGGGGCAACTTTCCGGCTATAGAATGTATCTGGGTTGTCTCAAGGCTTTCCGCCAATGACAATGGAGGAAGGATGGACGGAAGGCGTTTAGCCATCATGCTTTTGCCGCTTCCCGGCGGTCCGACGAGTATAATATTGTGCCCTCCGGCGGCAGCTACCTCGAAAGCACGCTTGACATTCTCTTGTCCACGGACGTCGGCGAAGTCAAGGTCGAACTTATATTGATGCTCATAAAACTCTTTTCTTGTATCGACGACACACGGCTCTGCCGTTGATGCTCCGTTAAGAAAGTTGATTACTTCCAGTATATTGTTCATGCCATAGACCTCAAGAGTGTCCACGACAGCTGCCTCATGCTCGTTTTCCTTTGGTACTATCAGTCCTTTGAAATGCTCTGCACGTGCCTTGATGGCTATAGGCAGGGCTCCTTTTATCGGTTGCAGCTTTCCGTCAAGACCAAGTTCGCCGATAAGCATGTACTTATCAAGCAAGTCGGTATGCATCTGTTCATTGGCAGCGAGTATGGCAATAGCAAGCGGGAGGTCGAAGCTGGCGCCTTCCTTTCTTAAATCGGCTGGTGCAAGATTAGCTGTAACATCGGCAACGGGGAACTTATATCCGTTGTTAAGCAGGGCTGCGGCTATTCGGTCGTGGCTTTCCTTAACAGCTGTATCGGCTAGTCCGGTCAAGTGATAGAGTACGCCGCGGGTAATGCTTACCTCAACAGTGACTGTAGTAACCTCCAGTCCGTTGACGGCGGCGCAATAGGTTTTTACGAGCATTGGCTTTTATTTTTTATAGTAGTAACTGGCGCCGAGCCTATATTGGTTGGCTATTGACGTCCGGTTTTACAGTTTAGTGGTAGTTTTCGTCGAGCCACTGGTTAAGGGCTGTGGCGTTGAGTCCGCTCTTGAATATCTTTCCGTTCTTAAGGATAATATTCTCCGGAACCGTGCTGAGCCCGAACTGGCGCATCAGCTTGCTTTCAAGCATTGAACCATCGCAAATAACCGGCCATTCGACATTGTTGTTCGACATGGTCCGCTTGCATTCGTTCTTGTTTGCATCAAGGCAAATGCTGATTATCTTCAGTTTGTCGCCGGCAATGTCCTTAACTCGATTTAAGTTCGACAGCGAGCCTGTACTCTCATAACTCCATGTCGCCCACACATTGATTATGGCAGTAGGAGCATTCAAGTCAGCGTTAGTTATGGTCTTGCCATTGACATCCGTAGCCGTAAACTTAGGCAATGTCTTGCCCGGCAAGCTGATACTCGACAGGTCGACCTGCTCTTTCAAACGGACAAGTGAGCCGCTGGACTTCTGCGATTTCATCAGCAGCTTGGTCAGTTGGGCTGCCTTTGCAAAGTCCGGCTTGTCAGCATCGACGAAATAACGGCGAGTAATATACACACTAACCGGTGATTCCGGATGGTCTTTAACGAACTGCTCGGCAAACTTTTTCTCCTCAGGTGGTGAGGCATTCGACACTGCTTTACGGAACTTTGTCATGAGTTCATTGGCATCAGTGCCCTTGACTTCCATTTCCTTTAAGTGTGAAGCATCGGCTTTCACTTCCACGGAACCTCCCGATTCGGCAAAGATAGGCTGCTGTGAATAGTTCGGGAACACTATCATTAGCGTCCCATCGTCACGACATGGCAACTCAAGGGCGAAACGTCCGTCCTGAATCTTTATCGTGTCCATTCCGTCAATAACCCCATCAGGGCTATAAACGTAAAGTTCACCAGTATTAATATGTAGGAATCTTCCTTCGATTTTGAAGTGTCCCTTGCTTTCTCCACATGATGAAAGAACAAGGGAAAGAAAGAGAATAATAACTGTCCCCGCCAAGCCTCTCACAAGGAAAGGATGTTTAGTTACCTTATAACTTTTGAGTAAACCCATGCATCATATATGATTAAACATTCTCCCATGGTGGGAAACTTGTGTTATCAGTCATTCTCCCATTGCAGGAAGTTTATGCAATCAGACATTCTCCCATTGCAGGAAGTTTATGCAATCAGACATTCTCCCATTGCAGGAGACTTAGTGGAAGAAATAATCTTGTGTGGATGATATTTGTGCCGCGAACGGGACTCGAACCCGTACAGCCATTTCTGGCCAAGGGATTTTAAGTCCCTCGTGTCTACCAATTCCACCATTGCGGCGTCCAACTTAGCCTAAGAAAAGGCAATGAATGAATTTAAGCGAATGCAAAGATAAGGCTATTTCTCGGAAATAACAAAGGAAAACGAAACTTTTTTTGAATCCGAGGCATTAAAAAACCTCATTTCCACTTTTCTCAAAGCGGGAATGAGGTAATTAGAAAATTGTGCAACTTCTTCTTTTATAGATTCTTTAGCTTTTATAGTTTAAACTTGTAGCCAAGTGTAATCTGGAAGACACTGTTCTTTGAATCACCACCATCAGCGACCTTGGTAAGACCGAAATTATAGCGAGCGTCCAGAACAACATTAGCATACTCGTAAGAGAGACCTACCGGAATAGAGAAGTCGAAAGACTTGGCATCATCAACATCGTCCTTGCTAATCATGAATCCCGGCTGGATACCTGCCTTTACAGCAAGTCCCTTGACTACATAAACGTTGGCGAGGATAGGAATGTTCAGATAAGCAGGGCTCCACTTCTCACTAATCTTTATGTCTTCATCCTCAAATTCAAACTTAGTTCCCTGAGAAGAATAGATAAGACCTGCACTGATACCGAGGATGTCGGCTGCACGATACTCACCCTCAACACCTGCGGCGAAGCCAACCTTTGACTTACCGCCATCATTATCAGTGATGTTAGCAATGTTTAAACCGACCTTAGGCTGCAAGGTAAAAGTTCCGACTTCCTGCTGTGCGAAAGCACCGATTGAGCAAAGCAGCACGGCTGCCATCATTAATAGTTTCTTCATAATTGTAATTATTAAGTTAATAAACAGGTTTGCATTTATACTTTAAAAGTAAGCTAAATTGTTTTAAATTTACATTGCAAAGATATGGGAAAAATTCCATTCTTGCAAATGGCAAAATCGGACTTTCGGTCATAAACATATCAATAAAGTGTTTAGGTGGTCAAAATTAATGCTTAAATGGTCGAAAGTTTTTTTAAGATGGATGAACAATTGGTCGAAAAAATGGGATTAAAACGACAAATAAATGATTCTCTACCTAGCTAAAACTGCTGATAGATAAATGGTTGCACACTATCCTGCCGGAATGTAACGACCAGCATAATAACAACTAAAGCGATAAGGAACTTAACCATCCACGGCAACTTGACGAACTCTTCCTGCAACCAATGACAATCGTCCGAGCGAATACTCTGCAGTTCCAAGCCAACCACAACGAACACAAGCCACATCGGTCGGGCATAAAGGAACGGAACGAAATAGTCCAGACTGAAGTCAGAGCCAATATGATTGATAAGAGCCAAAGCTGTGTCAAGGTCACGAGAACGGAAGAATATCCACGTGAACGCCACAAAGACAAACATCATTATCCAACAGACAACCCTTACGACCACGGTATCAGGGATTCTATCAAGGAACAACCGGCGGCAAATCTTATGCAGAACAAGTGCCACTCCATGAATAGCGCCCCACAAGACGAACATCCATGAAGCCCCATGCCACAGCCCTGCGACCAGCATAACAAAGAAATTGTTAAAGCAAGTACGGAGCATTCCACAGCGGTTGCCGCCCATCGGGATATACAGATAGTCACGGAACCACGTCGACAAGGCAATATGCCAACGATGCCAGAACTCCTGCGGATTAAGGCTTTGGTACGGGAAGTTGAAATTATCCTTCAGCTCATAGCCCATCAATGCCGCCAGTCCGATAGCCATATCGCTGTAGCCGGAGAAGTCGAAGTATATCTGCAACGTAAAGCCGAGCACTCCCATAGCGTCCTCGAAGCCGGAATAAGCCGTCGGATCATCGAATATCCAGTTGTTATAATCAGCTATATAGTCGGCTATCAGGCCCTTCTTCACCAGTCCAAGCATTATAAGCCACAGTCCACGATAAGCCATTCCGGGCTTTCCGGGACGCTGTTCCCGCTCCTGTGGCAGCAACACATTAGCCCTTGTGATAGGTCCTGCCATAAGCAAGGGGAAGAACGTAAGGTAGAAAAGATAGTCCAACAGACGCGTCCGGGCCGTGTAAGTTCCACGGTAGACATCGATGGAATAGCTTATAGCCTGGAAAGTATAGAACGAGATACCGACAGGAAGGAACAACTCCACCGGTCCGAAATTGCTGCCAATGATGTCATTGACAATCCCCATCAGGAAGTTCGTATATTTAAGGTAGACCAACGGCAACAGATCGACAATGATAATCAAAGCCAGCCGCAATCGCCGATGATGCCAATGAGCCATCATCCGCCGTGTTGCCCACCACGAAAACAGAGCCGTTGCAGGCAGCAGAAACATCAGCAGTCCGTTGGCTTTCCAAGCGAAGAAAAGGCTGAACGCCGTGACATAAGTCAGGGTAGCTTTCCTTCCGGTATGGCTTACACCTATATATATAGCATAGAAAATGATGAACGCCACAAGGAACGGAAACGAACACAGCGACCACTCCTCATCAGGGAAGACGAGGAACCTGTCGATCTGAAGCAATATGTTTTCTATTTCCGTAAGCATAGCCATTCATTTATCTGCGTCCAAAATGCCGGTGGCGCACGGGATTGTCACTGCCGCTGAACCCATCGAACTGCGGAGTGTAAATATCATAAGACGAATAATAATGTACGTCGGGCTGCTCCATCCTTATCGGGTGAGCCGAACCGTCAGGGTCGCCCAGCCAGCGGGCAATCTCGTCAGTCCATTTCGCCGAGCCCGAAACAGTAGGATGTATATGGTCGGAGGCACGCTCAAGCTTAAGCCGCGACGAATCGAAGAACCGCCCGTCGCCAACGCAGCTCCTAATAAGATTGTCAATACCCGTGTCCCGTTTCCAGTTTGGCGGACTGACCCACACGAAAGGCTTGCCGCCAAACTTCTTTATAATCTCATTGACATACTGCCGCCTTGCCGGAACATCATGGACAAAGAGTTCATTGCTTCCGAGACAGACAATAAAATATGTAGGATGATAAAGCCGGATATAAGTATCCAGAATATTAGACTTGGCGAACTTCTCCGTCGTCGAGCTATACCATGTTATAGTGTATAGCTTGTGACCATTGGCATGGCAATAGTCGTCAAGCCTATGGCAAATGCCACCGGTCATAGAATCGCCGAAGAAGAGAACCGTCTGATGTGTCGTGTCGACCCCGTTGACAAAGCCTTCTTTCTGCCTGTCAACCGGTCCAATACCAGCCTTAGCCTCATCGGTGTTATGCTGTCCGTCGACAAAAGGCACAACATCGTGCAGTCCGCTAAGATCCAGCTTGCGCACCACGAACCCATTGAAAGATATTTGCTGCGGCATGACGGCATAGCCAACAACGGCAATAACCGTCAGTGCCAGTATAAGCAACACTTTCAATCGTTCTCCCATTCTGCTGTTTTATTTAGGATTTTACATGCTGGGCAACACGCCTTGCGTTTGCAAAGATAATGCAAAAAGGGAGAAAAAAGAAATAAAACTATCGAAAACAAACGAATATCCCCAATCATCCGCCTTAGTAGGAGCGACGGTTTCCGAACCGTCGTCTTAAAAATCCCTGCTGATTGTTGCAACGGTTCGGAAACCGTTGCCCCTACAATGATTGGGAAACTTGCAACGGTTCGGAAACCATCGCTCCTACGTGGATTGGACGATTGGGAATATTCGTTATTACTTTGGTTAGAAATTGAACGTGTAGCCCATGTTCTCCCAACCGCCGGAAGTCTTCTTGTAGACATTAACTTCACCCTTACGAAACCTTGACGCATTAGTGCCATAAGCTGTAACAAGGGTAATGTTCTGAGTTTCGGGGTTATAATTATAGATACCCATGTCAAAAAGCACGTCGTCCCACTGCCTTGTATCCTCGGATTCCTTCCATCTGTCGGTATTGCTGTAGCGGTAATAAGTATGGGTAGTATAGTAATGCTTATAAGTGCCATTTGCGTCGAATACTACCTTTTGCTCAGTATGCAACCAGTCCAAATCATACTTTTCGTCAAAGACGCATTTCAATGTCTTTCCCGAAACAAACGAGTTGTCACTGCTGCCGCTGAGTCCATAATCAGTCGGATCCTGCTCGGTATAGCCTTTCAGTCCCTTGCCCGATAGCGCAACAGAGAACATGTCGTTATGTTCGCCAACACAGTTCAGGTTGACCTTGCCGCCGGAGACGGTATATGTGTAGACATCAGTCCAGTCATAACGTGCTCCATCCTCTTCAGTATTGTCATAGCCTTTCTTGCTGACGAAGCACGCACGGTCGGTAAGGAACTCAATGTCGGTCATGTCGAGCTTGACATCGGAGATACCCTCCTGATAGTGGAATTTCTTTCCGACAAGGCTCTGTGCAGCCTCTGTTCCACCGCCGCCTTCATCATCGTCATCGCTGCTGCAAGATGTTACGCACGCTACCGACAATGCCATAACAATAAGCATTGCCATAGCCTTCAGGTTTGAAAATAAAGTCTTTCTCATAATGATAATAAGATAGGTTTTTCCGCATAAAGCAAAAAATTGCAATTGTCGGGAGACCATGCGCTTTCGCTTAGGTCACCCCTACAATTGCTGATTTGCTACGAATTATATTATATAATTGTGTATTAGGTTAATCCGTGGTATTAATAATGGAATGTAGCTTCACTGTAAGTTTCCCATGCATGCTCGTTCTCCTGATCTTTAGAATAGTCATCCAGGAACTCAGCCTCAGTCTCATAAAGGTGCGCTGCCATTACAAGATTGTTGCCAGAGAACGCAACTGTCAACGGTTCCCAAATGTCCTCATCGGTAGAAGTCCAGTCACTTTCACTCTTTATATCCTCAGGATAAGCGCACAGGATAATGCCTGCACTCTCATTCTGCCATCTCCAGTAGTCATATTCGTACTCCGTGGTTCCATCGCTGTTAGCCCATGTTATCAGGAACGTGCCGCTCTTGGTGAAAATCATCTGGTCGATGAAATCGTCATCATCGTCATATACATAATCATCACCATACTCTCTTTCATAAACTGAAGGATAGTTCTGCTTCAGGAATGCGGCCCACTTTGAATCGTAGTCCTTATAGTCGCTACCCGACCATGTGAACACGGTCTTGCCATTGTGACTTATTACATAACTGACATTAGCGAGATTCCAGGTACGGCAAAGGAGGTTTGACTTAGCGCTGTTGGTGATTTGGGTTACCGACTTGTCAGCTTCGAATGTCGACGTTGTTCCGTCGCCACTGGTAAAGACAACGTTGTAGTAGCTGCCGTCCTCGCCTACGGTTACTGACACTGTGGTGTTGTTGTCGAGTTTGTAAACTCCGTCAGCATAAGTGTAAGTTCCGGTGAGGATTACCTGATTGTAAGACGCACGGGTCCGTGGCGACAACTTAGCCAGGAATGGATTGTTGCCGAACTTCGACTTAGGAGCGACCGCACGGGTAGCGTTCTGCTTTGCCCTTCCGCTGCCGTTCTGAATAATAATGTAATTACCGCTAGCCGTGAACTCTACCGACTCGTAAGGTGAGTTCGCTGTCGTGATGTCATA
Organism: uncultured Prevotella sp.; assembly: GCA_900315635.1. Taxonomy (GTDB): domain Bacteria; phylum Bacteroidota; class Bacteroidia; order Bacteroidales; family Bacteroidaceae; genus Prevotella. The sequence goes on along the minus strand of OMZV01000007.1, from coordinate 44,999 downwards.
CTTGGCAGCTATAGACTCATACTGTGGAGTAGCCGCATTACCGCCGTCATTGTCATCATCGTCACTGCAAGAAACTAATGCCGCCATAGCGAGGAGCATTGTTGCCATCAATGTGAAAAACTTGTTCTGCTTCATGATACTTTTGGTTTGTAAACGATTAATAATAAAGGGATATTGTTGTATATCTCTCGTTTGCAAAGGTATCACAAAGATTTTAAACTTGCAAGTGGCGAAAACGGCACATTGTGAACAAACGACCGAAAAAGCTACATGGATGTTCGAAATTAATGCTTAAGCGGTCGAACTTTTTTGAGAATAATTAGTTGCCGACACCTAGAACACCACCCGGCGACAGGCTTACAACGTACTGCATAAGGCGTTCGCCATTGTTGCCACTGAGTATTGCGCCGGTCTCCAGCGAGTAAGTGCGGTGGCAGTTATTACAACGGACGACGGTGGTGTTGTCGGTCCATTGAAGGGGATATTTGGTTGTATAGCCGGTTGCGCAGTTAGGGCACTGACCGTCCCAGGCTACATAACCGTTGAAGTTGGTGTGTCCAAGGATTATAGACCCGTTGGTGCCACCGGCACCGAGGTAGATGCCGCTGCTGTAGGCAAGGTTCTCAATGTCGTTGGTCAGGGCTATGCTCTCTTTCTTGCCGTTTGGGTCGGAAGTATTGACGACGTAGGCGCCATGATATACCGACATGCTTATGCTGACATAATAGTTGTTGGTGTTGAGTGCCGTGAATATCATGCTTGCGGGATGCCATTCGGTGTGGAACGTGAAATGGCATGGGTATCGCCGACTGACGGGTGAGTCGCCACTGCAAGAGGAAAGGAGTATCAGGAAGAGAACGCCCGGCATTCCCTTCCTATTTATTATCGACTTCAACATTTTAGCTATTGAGAAACTTGGCATATTAATCGGTACAATATTTAAATAAAAAATAGTTGCAATCGTCCTAATGGACGATTATTTTTTATTTGTTGGATTTGTTGATTAATAATTGAAATTGAATGTTCAACTCCTTTATCGTGACAACAGTTTTTTCTCAGCCTCATCAGCCTTCTCGAAGTGGAACCCACTGATATTCTCGTCCATGAGTTTCTGTATTTTGTCGTTGCAGAGGTTGCCGATGGAGCCCTCATGAGTGTGGTGGATATTCTTGTCGGCATGGAATGTGCCGGCATCAATCTCCAGTCCCACCTTCTTATAGGCATCGCGGAACGGCATTCCGGCAGCGGCAAGCTTGTTGACTTCCTCGACCGAGAACATCGGGTCGTACATCGGGTTGTCGAGGATATGCTCGTTGACTTCCATCTTATTAATAATGTAAGCCGCCATCTGCAAGCAGTCGCGCAGCTCGTCGAAGGCAGGGAGGAACACTTCCTTTATCTCCTGAAGGTCACGGAAATAGCCCGTCGGCAGGTTGTTCATGATGAGCATAATCTGCTGTGGCAGGCCCTGGATCTTGTTGCTCTTGGCACGGATAAGCTCGAAGACGTCAGGATTCTTCTTGTGAGGCATAATGCTTGAGCCCGTGGTGCACTCCTTAGGCAGCTTCACGAAGCCAAAGTTCTGGCAGTTCATCAGGCAGGCGTCATAAGCCATCTTAGCAAGCGTTCCGGCAATGGTGGCAAGGGCGAACGCCACGTTGCGCTCCATCTTTCCGCGTCCCATCTGCGCATAGACCACATTATAGTCCATCGAGTCGAAGCCGAGCAGGTCGGTCGTCATCTGGCGGTTCAGCGGGAACGAACTGCCATAGCCGGCGGCTGAGCCCAGCGGGTTGCGGTTGGTCATCTTGTAGGCAGCCTGCAGGAAGAGCATATCGTCGGCGAGTGACTCTGCGTAGGCACCAAACCACAGTCCGAAACTCGACGGCATGGCTATCTGCATGTGGGTATAGCCCGGCATGAGCACGGCCTTGTACTGGTTGCTCTTCTGGATAAGCTCGTCGAAGAGTATCTTCACGTGGTCGGCTATGTCGTGAACCTCGTGGCGGGTAAAGAGTTTCAGGTCGACAAGCACCTGGTCGTTGCGGCTTCGTCCGGAGTGGATTTTCTTGCCTATGTCGCCGAGCTTGCGGGTGAGCATGAGCTCTACCTGTGAGTGGACATCCTCGACATCGGGCTCAATGACGAACTTTCCTTCCTCGCAAACCTTATAGATATTGCGCAGCTCGGCAAGGAGCTTGTCGAGTTCGTCCTTCGTAAGCAGTCCGATTGACTCCAGCATGGTTATATGGGCCATAGAGCCGAGCACGTCGTACTTAGCGAGATAGAGGTCCATCTCACGGTCGCGGCCAACGGTGAAACGCTCTATTTCCTTGTTAACTTCAAAATTCTTTTCCCAAAGTTTATGTGCCATTGTTGTTCGTTATTGTCTTTGTAAGAATACGGAAAAAGGCGAATTATATTGTCAGAGAATGCCTTTTAAATCGTAATAGGGCACCCGTTGAATTGTAAACTGACGTCAGTTGAATTACAAGCGGACGTGAGTTACGTTGTAAACGGGTATCTTTTAGAATGAAAAATAAATTATTTTTAGTTTGTTTTCAATCTATTTTTCATCCATTTTTAATTTATTTTTTGTTGTAAAAGATGCCGTCTTACAATATAAGCGGTACTATATTACAATACAAGCGGTTATCTCTCGCAACCTAACAAGCCATCAATTCACTGTAGGGACGCACCTTACGTGCGTCCCTACAGTTTATAGACATTATTCAGAATACGGAATCATTGCCATCATTTCGGCAATCTTCTCGATGGCATCCTTCATCGGTTGCTCTACCATTCCCTTTGCGAAGAACGGCACGTCGGCATCGATGGTAAGGCGCATCTTCGACGACGAAGCCTCAACGGGCAGCATCTGAATCCAGAACTTGAAGCTGATGGGCGACTTCTCGCTTTCGAACTTTATCATCTTCGGCTCATCACGCTCGACTATCCGCATGGACACATTGCCTATAGGCGATATGTTGATGGACATGGAGTCACGGTCGAAGGTCAGGTCGTGGAGTTTCTCCTTAATCTCGTCGGTCTTCGCGTCGCCTGTAGAACCATCGGGAAGCCGGTCCTTCAAGCCCTGCAGATGGGTGAGGTCGCTGAGCGTGTTGTACACTGCCTGCTGGCTGTGGGGTATCTGGCGTACTGTACTTTCTATCTTCATGACTGGCTCTTCCAATTTGCCGGGTCCTTACGCCACTCCTGAAGCATAGCGACCTCGTCCTGTTTGATGTATCCAATCTCGAGCGCATGGGCGACGACATGCTCATAGTCGGTGAGGGTGACAAGCTTGACACCGGCGTCCTTGAATGCCTTTTCGGCAATAGGGAATCCGTAAGTGTATGACGCTACCATTCCGACGACTTCGAATCCGACACGGCGGAGAGCCTCAACAGCCTTCAGCGATGATGCTCCGGTGGAGATAAGGTCCTCGATGACGACAACCTTTGCGCCTTCGGGCAGCTGTCCCTCAATCTGGTTGCGTGTGCCGTGGTCCTTCGGTTTCGGACGGACGTAGGCGTAAGGCAAAGCCAGCTCGTCGGCAACAAGTGCGCCCTGGGCTATGGCTCCGGTGGCTACCCCGGCAACGGCTGTTGCCTCAGGGAAGTTCTCCATGATGGCGTGGGTGAGCTCAAGCTTTACGAATGAGCGCACGTCGTGGTAGGACAGGGTCTTGCGATTGTCGCAATAGAATGGCGACTTCCAGCCTGATGCCCATGTGAACGGGTCGTTTGGCTGCAACTTTATGGCTTTGATGTCAAGCAGCTTTGCAGCGAATACTTTCTTCAGATCTTCCATTTTTATAGTGATTAACGTTAATTTAGTTGCAAATATAAGCCAATTATTTCAATTAAGCAAATTTTGAGTAGTATTAAATGATTAGCGGGTGTACGTCGCAATGGTGTTCCCATCATACTCACGGCGGCTGACCTCAACGACTCCGGCAGGGAGTTTCGGCGCTTTTGTACCGTCAGCGACTATTCGTGGCGATGTCTCAACACGTACCTCGTCCCACTTATCGGCACTGAGGAATGAGTTGATGGTCGCTGCCCCACCCTCGACGACGAGCGATTGCTTGCTGTTGTTGTATAGGAAAGCCAGCGTCTCGTCTATCGTCGGGAAGCACAGCCAGCCCTCGGGATGACTCTTCAGGAACTCGTTGGCAAAGTCGGTGTCCTTGGTCAAGACTATTCGAATGGGGTTCTGACCGCTCCAACTGCGGACGGTGAGCTGTGGGTCATCACGGAGTGCGGTGGTCTTGCCGACAAGGATGGCGTCGTTCTCGGCACGGAGCTTGTGGACCAGCGATTGGGTGAATGGTGTGGAGAAAGCCGTCGGATGCCAGTGGTCGTCGATGAACCCGTCCCACGACTGTGCCCATTTGAGTATAATGTAAGGGCGCTGCTTGGTGTTGAAGGTGAAGAACCGCTTGTTCGACTCGATGCATTCCTTCTCCAGCACACCGACGGTGACGTCGATTCCTGCCTCACGGATTCGCTTTATGCCTCGTCCCTGAACCTTGGCAAAGGGGTCGACGCAGCCACAGACTACACGCTTCACGCCCTTTCTTATGATTAGGTCGCAGCATGGTGGGGTGTGTCCCCAGTGGGAACAGGGCTCAAGGGATACGTAAATGGTTGCCTCGGGAAGGTACTTTTCGTCTTCGGGCTTTACTGACGCGAAGGCATTGACCTCAGCATGGGGACCTCCGTAGGCTGAAGTGTAGCCTTCGCCTATTATCCTTTGACCGCCATCAGCTGTCGGAACTACTATCACGGCACCCACCGCAGGGTTCGGTTTTGCTGTCTGAAGTCCGTTGCGGGCTATCTGAATGCAGCGCCGCATGTATTTTTCGTCTGTATCTTTATTATCCATAGTAGGCTTGTTAGTTAATTCAAAATGCAAAATTCATAATTCAAAATTATGATTACCATGATAAACAATATGCTGTATAATGGCGTTTAAATAGAACGTTAATAATCGGAGTAATCATAATTTTGAATTTATAATTTTGAATTTTGAATTTATTCTTCGAATTTATTCTTTGCTTTTTGAATTTTATATTTTACTTTTGTATCCGCATGGAATATCAGGAACTATGGCACAGGCTGACGCCAATGTATGAGCCGCGGGAAGCACAGGCTGTTGTCCGCACTCTGCTCGACGGTCTGTTTGATATGTCGCTGACGGATATTGTCAGTGGCAAAGTTAGTGAATTATCCGCAAAAGACCAACAACTCGTCGGCGAAAAGATGGACGAGCTGGCTAAAGGAGAACCGGTACAGTACGTCATCGGATATGAATGGTTTGCCGGCAGGCAGTTCAAGGTTACGCCTTCGGTCCTGATTCCACGACCGGAGACGGCTGAGCTATGCGGTCTTGTCAGGAAGGATTATGACCATCCGTTCTGTGGATTGCAACCGCCGGAGCCGCTTCGGATTCTCGATATTGGAACGGGAAGCGGCTGCATAGCCATAACGCTGGCATTGGATATTCCGTTTGCCGAGGCCAGCGCGTGGGATATTTCGCCCGATGCGTTGCTTGTTGCCCGTGAGAATGCCCGGCGGCTTGGGGCTAAGGTGAACTTGGAATTGCATGATATGCTCGATGGTAGGGCTCTTCCTGTACCCGATGAAGAAAGGAAGTATGAGGTTATCGTAAGTAATCCGCCATACGTCTGTGACAAGGAGAGGCAGGAGATGGAACAGAATGTACTAGACTATGAGCCGGGGCTGGCGCTGTTTGTTCCTGACGATGACCCGCTGAGATTCTATCGTGCCATTGGCGAATATGCTGTCAAAGCTCTCAGGAAGTTCGGACTGTTGTACTTCGAATGCAACAGGATGTTTGCTGATGATACAGCGGATTTGCTGAAGGGACTTGGATTCCGTTCGGCAAAGGTCGTCAACGACCAGTTCGGGAATAAGCGTTTTGTAGTAGCTGAGCTGTAAGGCATTGGCTTCCGAGATATAATCATTTTGTCGACGGAATGGAATTAACAAATAATTTGTCGACGGAATAGAATCAACAAATAATTTGTCATAGGAATAGAATTTACAAATAAAAAGAATATGGAAAAGCTGACTGATAGCGAGGAATATAAACGTGACCAACTGATAAAGAAGATTGAGCATGCCGTCGAACACATGAGGCTTGCTGAGCTAGAGGCTGTCTCCTACGACTTGTTCGTCAAGGGTTACTTGGAGAACCCATAGGCATTTTCGATCCTCTGCCCATCATCCATCTTATTTCCAACCCTCACTACACTCATCACCCACTTGTATAACCATTCCCATAGCCTTATATATTTACCACCACTATTGAAGAATCAACCCTAATCTAAAGTACTAACTCTAATCTACAACACGAAAAATGCCAGAATGGGACTTGCTGCCCACTCTGGCGTTTTTATTTAGTTCGTTGTAATCGTCTTTACTTAACGGACGATGACCTTCTGAGTTTCTGTTGTGCCATCAGCCTTTGTGCTGACAATGATGTTAACACCACGGACCGGGGCCTTCAGAAGCTGACCATTGAGTGAATAAACCTTTGTTGAAACAACAGAAGAAGTATTGTTCTCAATGTTTGAAATGCCGGTAGCATCACCTGCTACGGTAGCATCTCCAAGTCCACCCATCTCATTGGCTGCACGTACTGACCATGTTGCAGTAGCGTCATCAACAGTATATGTAGGCTCTGTGGTGAATGCTACAACGTTGCCATTCTTGCAAACAGCCCAAAGGAGAGCATAGTTGCTGTTCTTCCAAGTCAGAGTCGTACCGTCGAGGACTACCTGCTCAGGTGCAGAAGCCTGCTCAGTGAGCGCCTGCGGATCCCATCCGTCGTCGCCACCCATAACGGTTGCGATAGTGTATTGGGCAGCCTCATCAGCTGTGAGTACTGGGTTGTTGGCGTGATTGTCACCGAAGACGGTCTTACGACTGCTCAGATCGATAGGTGTGCCACTCTTTGTCATAGAGTTGTACTCGGCAAAGCGTGCTGGCCAACCGCCACTCATTTCGCCCCATCCGATTGCTGAAGGCTGAGACTCCATTGTGGTGTTAATCCAAAGTGCGATAGGAGTACCTGAACCCCAAGGACGACCGAGGGTGTAGTTTCCGTCGTTAGCATTATCTTCACCGGTAATTGTACAGCCGGAGAGAATCCAACCATACTGCTTTGGCTGTGAAGGAACAGCGATGTAACCACCTGTTCCGGCATTCTGGAATGTTACATTGTTGAAGAAGGCATCACCCTTTCCGCAGATATAGTCGGTACGTCCACGGATGATTCCATCCTCGAAGTAGTAACGGGCACGCTGGTTGTTGCTGGTCCAAGTGTCCTGATAACCCCAAAGAGTAACATTCTTCATGATGGTCTTGTCACCCTTATCCTGAATAGCAAGGTTACGGCCGGTAGCGTCTTCACTACCATTGCGGAGTGTGATGTCCTCGAAGTAGTTGTTTGAACCGGTGTTCTGGAGCAGGTCGTTATGACCGATACCCTCCAATGGGTCAGCACCTGAATCGAGCACAGGGTTGGTCTTGTTCTTAAGAACAGTATTGTCACGGTCCTCACCGATGATAGAGACATTGCTTGTAGTCAGGTTCGTTGTTGTAGCAGGGTATGTCTTACCGTCAGAACCGACAGAAGTTGCCTTGTCGTCGAACGGAATTTCGTATGTACCCTTCTTAACGAAGATGCGGAAGCGAACGGTCTTGTCGGCACGGCTGTTGGCAGCTGCGATAGCCTCCTTGAATGTTCCGTCGTCAGGAATAACGAAGTCATAGAGCTTCTTCTCAACTATTGGCTTCTCACGAGTGGTGAATGTCAGCGTGATTGCATCGGCAAGAGTATTGCCTGCGAGGTCGCTTACAGTATTGCCAGGCAGTGTGAAGGTGTAAGTTGTAGCGTAGTTAAGGCTGCGGTAAGGGAATGTGATGACCTTTCCGGCAACAGCGCCTTCGAGAGTCTCAGTTCCGAGAGTAGCCACTGCGTCACTCTTAAGCTGTACCTTCTCGTCGAATGTAAGCACAATCTTACCGTTGGCGGAAGCTGTTGAATCATTCTCAGCCGGTACAGTGCTGACAAGCTTAGGAGCAGTGCCGTCGTCATAAACCTTAGGAGTACCGAGAACATAGATAGCTCCGATAGCGTTACCATCATTGCTTGACTCAGTTCCGTCTATTTCAGAAGTTTTGTCGGCAATCCAACGGATGTAAACGTTCTTCTGGTTGTTGGCAGCTGCAGGCAGAGCAAACTCAGAATCAGTCCAGTTCTTGACGCCCGGCATTTCAATCTTGCCGAGAGCTGTCCATGCAGCATCATTGAGTGAATACTCAACAAGATATGTCTTGTAAGCATTGTAGTTGTAAGCCATTGCACTCTTAACCTTAAGGTCGGTGAAGTTTGTGGCATCAACCTTTATCTGCCAATAGTATGTTCCGATAGCAGCATCGTTCTTCCAGTTAACACCTGCGTCACGGCCTTCGTATCCGCCACTCTGATGGCTCTTGTCAAGCCAGCCATAAGTGTTGCCCTCTGCATCACGGAGAACAAGCTGGTCAGCATCATTGTCGGCAGAAGCAAAGTCGGCAGTACGTCCGTTGTTGCCCTTAAGATAGAAGTCCCAGGCAGCCACGAAGTCGATAGCTGAGAAGTTTGCGGTTACGTTCTTATTCTCATTCATGGTGAGAGTAATGTCAGACGAGGTCTCACCTGTCGACCAGTTTGTGAATGTGAGGATGTCATTACCGGTAGCAGTAAGTGTCACCTTAGTGCCTTCCTCATACATATTCTGACCATTGACAACTGTAGGAGCGACGTCCGGCTGAACCATGTAGTCCTTAGCTCCACCAGTTACATTATATACAAGAGAGTAAGTATTGATCTTCTCGAAGTTGGCTGTGAGCGCCGCATTGGCATTAACAGTATACTTGAACTTAGCGTCAGTAGATACTTCATTGCCCTCAGCGTCAGTCCAATTGACAAACTTATAGCCGAAGTTCTTGTCGGCAGTAAGCGTCAGCTCAGTACCTGCCTCATACTCATCACCTGCAGGATAAACCTTAACAGTACCGCCCTCGGCAGGCTTAGCAGTAGCAGAGAATGTATACTTGACAACATCCTCGATAGTTCCACTTACAGTACCGGTGATTTTCACATCGTTGAAGCCTACCTGCTTGGTGTTACCGAGGTTGTAGACATAGCAGATGAGAGAGAATCCCTCAGAAGTAGCAAGCGAGTCAGGAACATCGAGCTCGAAGCTTGTGCGATAGTTAGGATCAGAGCTTGTCTTATCCTGGTCGGCAGTCTTGTTACGAGCAGGGATAAGTCCGGTAGCAAGAACAACCTCCTTGCCCTCGGCATTAGCAACCTTAACATCGATAAGACCACCATCAGTACCGAAGCGGCGTATGTTTGCGCTCACCTTTGTTGCTGTGAACTTCAAGCCCTTAGCCGGTTTAACGATCCACTCAAGCTTATTTGTCTCAGAAGCTGAGCCTTCCTGTGCAGTCGGCTGGAAACGAGTATAAGTAATACCGTCGAAGCTTCCGCTGGTAGCATCGGTCAGGTTGTCGCCATGAGTGAACGAAGCTATAGAGACAGCATCCTCAGGAGCAACTACAGCCGGGTCGGTAGAATTGCCGGCGAACGGATACTCAACGGCTGTAGCCTCATCAGTGTAAGTCTTGCCAGAAGGCTTAACAACCGGCAGAACCACCTTTATATATCTGAAGTAAGAGCCATCGCCAATAACGATGTCGATAGAGTCAGACTTCGAAGCTACATTATATGTTACAACATTACCCTGAGCAGTATAGTCGGTCTGACCATCGATTGTAGTAGTTGTTGTAGCAGAATAAGACTCAATAGAGACAGTAGCGTTCTGAGCAGAAGGAACAGTCAGCTTTGTACCGCCGTTCATCTGGCACCAGTCAGTCCATGCGCCATTGTTAATCTTTCCGCCATTGTGAGTATCGAAGTCAAGCTTAGAGTCGATAGTCTGTCCGGCAACAGCGACCTGAGTTACATAAATACCGGTCTGGTTCTGATAAGAAAGACCCGGTGCGCCATTCTTCTTCTGGAAGTCGAAAGTAAGAGTAGCCTCCTCAGTGCGGTCGGCAAGCGAAACGGTATTGTCAGTGAATACCGGAGTAAGAGTCAAGTCGGCGTCAGGAACAGTAATCTCGTCACCCGGCTTGTAGCTGTTTGTACCGTCAGTCCATGCAGTCAGAGTCTTGCCTGCAGCATAGAGAGTGCGGTTCAATGGAATGGTGTAAGTAGAGCCAACTTCTTTCTTCTCGGCATCCGGTACAACGCCTTCGGCAGTAGCAGAGCCAAGTTCGAAAGTGATGTTCACCTCATCCTTAAGCTCCGACGGGTCGGCAGTCTCAACAGCGAAGTAAGGAGTATAGTTACCACCGGTAATAGTAAGGGTGGTAGCCTCCGTGCCCTTGTAATAGCAAGAGACGATGTTGGCATCCTTGTTCTGGTGATAGCATGCCCCGGTGTTGGTGTTCATAGTGGCAACAGTCTCATTTTTGGAGTTCACCACCTTTACATCACCACCCCAGGCGCAGGTTCCCATGGAAATCTTTACAGGTCCTGTCACGGCGACAGTAGCCTTGAAGTTTCCCCAACCATGCTCATTCGAGTGGAACTTGCCACCAAGCACGGCAACAGCATCAGCAGCGTCTTTGGCAACGCGCGATACAGAACCGTCATCGGCAACGGCAATACCAAACTCAAAGGCAGTCTTGTTGGAAATCTCGTCAGCGGTCAGCAGGTTGCCGTTGGTAAGGTCAACCTTGAAGTCCTTGACTGAGCTTTCGGCTGCAAAGCCAACGATGTTGACAAGCAGCAACAGGAGCATAAGCCCTGCTTTCTTCGTAAAATTGCTCATTGTGTTAGTTTTTAAGTTAAGTTATGTATTTTGATTATAGTATATTAGCGTAGTTTGTGCGTATTCAGGGGTGCAAATATAACAAATAAAATCAAGAAAAAAGGGTAGTCTACTTACTTTAACAAAAATTATCCGTAAAATTTGAATGATGAATTATTTCCTACCAAAGTCGGCAGGAATCTCTCCCCATTTCTTTGTCTCCCATTTAATAATAGGTGTAGTAATCTGGTGTGAGCGGAGCCAATTCTCGGCACGACCTATGATATTATACAACTGGGCAGTCTGCGGGGTACGCTCCAACTTAGTCTTGCACTGCTTCTTGCTCGCCCAAAGGATAGCGTTATGGGAATCGCTGTAAATAACTTTATCGTGAATGCCTTGCTTGTCCATCAGGGCAAGGGCATGGACAATGGCAAGGAACTCACCGATATTGTTTGTTCCCTGCATTGGTCCGAAATGGAATACCTGCGCTCCGGTGGCAAGGTCAATGCATCGGTACTCCATAGGACCCGGATTACCGGAGCAGGCAGCGTCGACAGCCCAAGCCGAAGCAGAAACCTCAGGCGGAAGAGGAAGAACTGTATCGTGGCGGTAGGAGGGAGGATTGACTAACGTCTTTTGATTCATAAAATAAATATGATTTAGTGACCTTGTGTCCGTCCCCATCGTCTTGAAAAGGCGAATAATATTTTCTTTTGTCGGTCTTCCAGTCCGATGGGGGCGCACACAAGGTGCGGCCCTACAGTGGATAGGCTGCAAATATCCTGACCAAGGTGATTAAACTTCCTCCCCTTGGGGGAGGCTTGGTGGGGAATTCGGAATCTAGTTTACATTCTCTCCGGCACTTCGATACCCAGCAGGGTCATGCCTTCCTTGATAACCTTGGCGACATTCTTGGCGAGGACAAGGCGGGTGACCTTCTCAGCGTCAGTATCGGCATTGAGGATACTGTAGTCATGATAGAACTGGTTGAAAGCCTTGGTGAGCTCATAGCAGTAGTTGGCAATGCCCGACGGGTTGTAGTTCTGACCGGCATCGGCAACAGAAGCACCAAAGTTGTTGAGCATCTGGATAAGCTCGACCTCCTTTTCGTTCAGAGGAGCGTCAGCGCTAAGCTGCTCAGGGAGTGTGACGTTCTGCTCGGCAGCCTTCCTCAGAATGCTCTTGATACGTGCGTAAGTGTACTGGATGAACGGACCGGTGTTACCATTGAAGTCGATAGACTCGGCAGGGTTGAACATCATGTTCTTGCGGGCATCCACCTTGAGAATGAAGTACTTGAGCGCGCCCATACCGACAATGCGGGCAATCTCATTCTTCTCGTCCTCGGAGAAATCCTTGCTCTGTCCGTGCTCGGTGGCAGTAGCCTTAGCGTCGGAAATCATCTGTGCGATAAGGTCGTCGGCATCGACAACGGTTCCCTCACGCGACTTCATCTTACCCGAAGGCAGGTTGACCATACCGTAGGAGAAGTGGACAAGGTCCTTGCCCCACTTGAAGCCCAGGCGGTCGAGGATAATCGACAGAACCTGGAAGTGGTAGTTCTGCTCATTGCCGACAACATATATCATCTTGTCGATAGGATAGTCGTTGAAACGCATCTCGGCAGTACCGATGTCCTGAGTCATATACACCGTTGTACCGTCAGAGCGGATAAGGAGTTTCTGGTCGAGTCCCTCCTTTGTGAGGTCAGCCCAAATAGAGCCGTCTTCCTTCTGATAGAAGAGTCCTTTCTTCAGTCCCTCGAGAACCTTCTTCTTTCCCTCGAGATAGGTGTTGCTCTCATAGTAAATCTTATCGAAACTGACACCCAGTGCCTTATATGTCTGGTCGAATCCGGCATAAACCCATGAGTTCATCTTTGCCCAGAGGTCACGGATCTCCTTGTCGCCGGATTCCCATTTGACGAGCATCTGGTGGGCTTCCTTGATGAGCGGAGCCTCCTGCTCGGCTTTAGCCTTGGCATCATCCTCCGACATTCCGCCGGCAATGTACTTCTTCTCGAGCTCTGCGCACTCTTCCTTGTAGTGCTTGTCGAATAGAACATAGAAGTCACCAATGAGGTGGTCGCCCTTCTTTCCGGTCGACTCCGGTGTGCAGCCGTTGCCCCACTTTATCCAGGCGAGCATCGACTTCATGATGTGAATGCCACGGTCGTTGACGATATTTGTCTTGATAACCTTATTGCCGTTAGCCTGCATAATCTGCGACAGCGACCAGCCCAGCAAGTTATTGCGGACGTGGCCGAGGTGCAACGGCTTATTGGTGTTAGGCGATGAATACTCAATCATCACCAGCGGAGAATCCTTTGTCGGCTCTTTCTCGCCCCACTTCTCGTCGGCATTGATGTCGTTGAGCAGGCTAACCCATGCCGACTTAGCCACAACGAGGTTCAAGAATCCCTTGACGACGTTGAAATCGGCTACTGCCGGGCAGTTTTCCTTCAGGTATTCACCAATCTCGTTGGCGGTATCCTCCGGCTTCTTGTGCGATGTCTTCAGCAATGGGAAGACCACAAGGGTGAAATTGCCCTCGAAGTTCGAGCGTGTCTTCTGGATTTGTATCATCTTCTCCGGTACCTCAGCACCGTAGAGTTTCTTCACAGCCTCAAGAGCCGAGGCAGCTATCTCTTTTTCTATATTCATTGACTTATTAGTTTCGTTTAGTTTGCAAAGTTACTGAAAATAAGCAAATTCACAAAGAGATGTCGGGTTTTTCTTGTTTTTACTGAGCCATATATTATGGAACATCTTATCCGTATTACATCCCGTCCGACAGCTGGAGAAAATCAGAAATATATTTACACGATATGTAATCCATACCAAATTAGCTCGTAAAAGATGCCGAATCAGCTCGTAATCGGGTACTTTTTACGCTCTAATTGGGTATCTTTTATAGCGCAGTTTGGCACGGCTTTGCAGAGTGTTGAATATCAATTAGTTACAAAGCCGATTATTGCTTAATCAACAGATAACGACAATGACAAAATAAAATGACAATCCGCAATCGTCCAAATGGACATCTTTTTAAAAACAAACCTAAATATAAAACCATTTGAACGATTGCGTATAATCATTTTCGCTTAAAATAACTCACGGCATAATTCCTTATTTTCGCAAATATTCAGTAATTTTGCAACCTAATCAATATAAATAAGGTGTAAAGCCAAAGTGCAAATATGAAAAAGATACTTTTTGCAGCTGTTGCAGCCGTGACAATTCTGTTGTTCGGGGCTTGCGGAACAGCACAGAAGACAACTGACGCAAACACCGGTGCGTCGCCACAGGTTCAGGCCGCCGACACGGTGAAGGTGGAGCCAAACAGCGAGGTGCTCAGCATAAAGGAACTCATTGGCGTGTTTGCCGACGAGGCTAATGCCGACAAAGCAATGGCTAAGTACGGCTATAAGGTGAAGAAAAACTATGAGGTGTTCCGTGTCGACAAGTATGACAAGATGTACTACAAGAACTGCCGACTCGCCAAAATCATAACCGACGGAAAGTATGAGGACTACCCTCGGCCACTGAGAGCGGGCATCTCCAGTTTTGTCGCCGTGAAGGGTGAGAGCATGATGCTCGGCGTGTTCAACAACAATGCTTACCAGAACCTAGTCGACCAGGTGAAGATGAATGGTTTCAAACCCGACATGGAGGGTAATGAGGACATTTACACTAATGGCAAATACTACATCGCCTGCAACAAGAACAACCGCACGGTAAGAATCCAAAAGGTATAGAATTATGGGTAAGAAGATTTTCTTGTTTGCTTTGCTTATTGCCGTGTCAACCACTGCGGCAGGCTGTAAGCAAAATGGTCAAAAGACTCAGCCGAACACGGAGAACAGAATCTCTGCCACGGACACTCTCAACACTCAACATTCGACATCCGACAATCAGCATCCAACACTCAACATTAAAGATATAACCTCGCAGGTCACTTGGGGCTACCGCCAGGAAAACCGCACGAAGAACGACATCGACATAATTGTGGTTCACTCCAATTATCATGTTGTCAATCAGGCTAAGCAGCAGTTCGACTTTGATGTCGATGGGTGCATAAAGCAATTCAAGGACGGAGGAACATCCGCCCACTACATGATTACCCGAGACGGCACTATCCTCAAGATGGTCGACGAGAAGAATGTTGCCTATCACGCAGGAAAGAGCGCCCTGCCTGATGGTAGCCGCAAATGGCTCAACGCTTCGTCGATAGGCATTGAGGTTATAAGTATGAAGCGCAATGGACCTACTGAGGCTCAGTACCGGGCTCTCGATGCTCTGATAAAGGACATTTGCTCCCGATATGACATTAAATATCTGGTTCGACATTCCGACATCGCCACTCCGCTCGGACGAAAGGACGACCCGTGGGGTATGGATTGGAAGCGCGTCTGCGACAATGTGAAAGCCAAGTATCCGAACATAACAACATATAATATTCCGGTAAAAAATAATCCGCAATTTAAATAAATGAAGAAATTCAAAAGAACAACAGTCACCGCCGCCCTGCCTTACGCTAACGGCGGAGTGCATATCGGTCACCTTGCAGGAGTTTATGTTCCTGCCGACATCTATGTACGCTACCTCCGCCTGAAGAAGGAAGATGTTATCTTCATCGGCGGCAGCGACGAGCACGGAGTGCCAATCACCATCCGTGCAAAGAAGGAAGGATGCACGCCACAAGACATCTGCGACCGTTATCACAAGATTATCAAGGACTCATTCAAGGAGTTCGGTATCTCGTTCGACATCTACAGCCGCACCACTTCGCCAACGCACAACAAGCTTGCAAGTGATTTCTTCCGCAAGCTCTATGACGACGGAAAGCTCATCGAGAAGGAGTCGGAGCAGTATTACGACCCTGAGGCTCACCAGTTCCTTGCCGACCGCTATATCATGGGTACATGCCCTCATTGCGGCAATCCTAATGCTTACGGCGACCAGTGTGAGAAGTGTGGCAGCGACCTCAGCCCTATGGAGCTCATCGATCCGCACTCTACTATCTCAGGTGCAAAGCCTGAGATTCGCAAGACCAAGAACTGGTATCTGCCTCTTAACGAGTATCAGGACTGGCTCAAGAAGTGGATTCTCGAAGGTCATAAGGAATGGCGTCCGAATGTTTACGGTCAGTGTAAGTCTTGGCTCGACATGGATCTTCAGCCTCGTGCCATGACCCGCGACCTCGACTGGGGTATACCGGTGCCTGTAAAGGGTGCTGAAGGCAAGGTGCTATATGTATGGTTCGACGCGCCTATCGGATATATTTCGAACACTAAGGAGCTCTGTGACAAGGAGCCGGAGAAGTGGGGCTCATGGGAGAAATGGTGGAAAGACCCTGATACTCGCCTCGTCCACTTCATCGGTAAGGACAACATCGTGTTCCACTGCATTATCTTCCCGGTAATGCTTAAGGCTCACGGCGGATATATTCTGCCTGACAACGTTCCGGCAAATGAGTTCCTGAACCTGGAAAACGATAAGATTTCAACATCACGCAACTGGGCTGTCTGGCTCGACGAGTATCTGCGCGACTTCCCTGGCAAGCAGGATGTTCTGCGCTATGTGCTCACTGCAAATGCGCCTGAGACTAAGGATAACAACTTCACATGGAAGGACTTCCAGGAGCGCAACAACTCTGAGCTTGTGGGTATCTATGGCAACTTCGTCAACCGTGCACTCCAACTCACCAAGAAGTACTGGAACGGTGTTGTTCCGTCTGCCGGTGAACTGCTCGACGTCGACAAGCAGGCCATTGCCGAGTTCAAGGACGTGAAGGACAAGATGGAGTCTCTGCTCGATGTATTCAAGTTCCGTGATGCCCAGAAAGAGGCCATGAACCTCGCCCGCATCGGCAATAAGTACATCACTGAGTGTGAGCCGTGGAAGGTTTGGAAGACCGACCCTAAGCGTGTAGAAACGATTCTCAACATCTCTCTGCAGCTCGTCGCCAACCTCGCCATCGCATTTGAGCCGTTCCTGCCATTCTCTTCGAAGGACCTTCGTGAGATGATTGGTCTTGAGGACTTCGACTGGGCACAGCTCGGACGTACCGACCTATTGAAGCCGGGACATCAGCTTGGTGAGCCGCATCTGCTCTTCGAGAAGATTGAGGACGAAGCCATTCAGAAGCAGCTCGACAAGCTTGAGGCTACAAAGGTTGCCAATGAGAAGGCTAAGGAGGCTGCCGAATACAAGGCTGAGCCTATAAAGGAGAACATTCCGTTCGATGAGTGGGAGAAGCTCGACATCCGTGTCGGTCACATCAAGGACTGCCAGAAGGTCAAGAAGTCGAACAAGCTGTTACAGTTCACCCTTGACGATGGCTCCGGTACCGACCGCACTATCCTTTCGGGTATTGCCAAGTTCTACAAGCCTGAGGACCTCGTCGGTAAGGATGTGCTCTTCATTGCCAACCTTGCTCCTCGCAAGATGATGGGCATTGAGAGCCAGGGTATGATTCTCTCAGCCCTCAACTTCGATGGTTCGCTTGCCCTTACAACAACCTTCAGCAAGGTAATGCCGGGCAGCCAGATAGGATAAAGACTAGCCAATGTCCCTCTCCCGTGTGGGAGGAGCATGGTTATTATCATAACGAAAAATCCCATTATCGGAAACAATTGATATTTCCAATAATGGGATTTTTTATATTATTACTATTGAATTATATGATTCGAATAATTCAGGTCACATAATTCAATCTGTGTTATCTATAATACTATTACTTGACGGTAATCAGATAGTAGTTTTTCTTGCCACGCTGAACGAGGAGATACTTACCGTCAATGAGGTCTTCGGCGGTGACTGGACGGTCGAAGGCGGTAATCTTTTCCTTGTTAAGGCTGACTCCATTGCCCTTGACGAGCTTGCGCATCTCGCTCTTGCTTGGGAAGATATTGAAGCCCTCACGGCAGAAGACTTCAACTGCCGGCTGACCGAGCTGATCCTTTGGCAGGTCGTAGTGAGGAACATCCTTGAAGACATCATTGAGTGTTGCCTCATCGAGCTTAGCGAGCTGGTCCTTTGTTGCCTTACCAAAGAGGATGTTTGAAGCTGCAATAGCCATATCAAGGTCTTCCTTTGAGTGAACCAATGTGGTTACCTCATCAGCAAGACGATGCTGCAGGATACGGCGACCAGGGTCCTGCTTATGCTCCTCGATAAGTCCATTGATTGTCTCCTGGTCGAGGTCGGTGAATATCTTGATGTAGCGTTCGGCATCAGCATCGGTAACGTTGAGCCAGAACTGATAGAATGCGTAAGGAGTTGTGCGGTTACGGTCGAGCCAAACATTACCGCTTTCGGTCTTACCAAACTTCTTTCCGTCAGCCTTTGTGATAAGCGGACAAGTCAGGCAGAATGCCTGAGCATCATTGCCAAGGGTGCGGCGGATAAGCTCTGTGCCTGTTGTCATGTTGCCCCACTGGTCGTTTCCGCCAAGCTGAAGGCGCACGCCATAGTGCTGGTACTGGTAAAGGAAGTCGTAGCCCTGGATGAGCTGATAGGTAAACTCGGTGAAAGAAAGACCATCACGGGCAGTTCCGTTAAGGCGCTGCTGTACGCTTTCCTTAGCCATCATGTAGTTGACGGTGATGTGCTTACCGATGTCGCGGACGAAGTCGAGGAACTTGTAGTCCTTCATCCAGTCGTAGTTGTTGACAAGCTCTGCCTTATTAGGCTCAGTTCCATCGAAGTCAAGGAACTTGGCAACCTGCTTCTTGATAGCCTCCTGGTTGTGATAAAGAGTATCAGAGTCGAGCAGATTACGCTCCTGGCTCTTACCTGAAGGGTCTCCGATCATTCCCGTTGCACCGCCGACAAGTAGGTAAGGCTTGTGACCACAACGCTGGAAGTGGCGCAGCATCATTATTCCGCAGAGGTGTCCGATGTGAAGCGAGTCGGCAGTCGGGTCAGTGCCCAGGTATGCCGACGTGAGGTTCTTTTGCAGATATTCCTCTGTGCCAGGCATGATTTGCGCGAGCATTCCGCGCCATCTCAGTTCTTCAACGAAATTCTTCATTTTCTTATTGTTGTTATTAATTTAGGTAACTGATAGGCAACAATGACATTCGCAGGCATTGCCTAAAAGCCTAAAAATGGAATATTGAGTTATTGGGGCGCCTCACATGGAGGACAACTTACGGCACCGGATCATATCCGCTGCCACCCCAAGGGTTACATCTTAGTATCCGCCAAATAGCAAGAAGCAAGCCTTTGATTGGTCCGTGCTTCAATATTGCCTGACGGGCGTACTCCGAACAAGTTGGAGTGAAGCGGCATGAAGGCGGAGTATAGGGCGTGATGAACTTCTGATAGAACACTATCGGCTGCACCATCAGCCAAGCAATTGCGTGAGAAATGACATGCAGAACATTCTTGCTATGGTTATCTTCTTTCATCAATTCAGCCTTTCTGCCCGTTATCAGATCATCATCCAACTTCAATTAGACGCCCATCCAACTTCAATTGGACGCCCATCCAACTTCAATTGGATGCCCATCCAACTTTCTTTGGACTTACATCCAACATCAATTAGACCAACGTCAAACTATATTTTCTCACTGACACGGGTCATTAACGAAGTGACTTTGCTGCTTACTTCATCAGTTTCATGAAGTTTGTCGTCGAGCCAAATAAACGCCATCACGACCGAACGGTCGAACTCATCACGGCTGTTGAGCCTGTCAATGAGTATCTGGCGGCTGTGACGATAAGCCTCCCTCACCTGCCTTTTGACCCGGTTTCGCTTCACGGCACGCTTAAAGCAACGCTTAGGGACCGACACTAACATCTGAGTTTGTGGCTCAAGATTCTCTCGTTCCTTCACCATGTAGACCACCCTAAGCGGAAATGCCACCATCGAGCGGCTCTTCCCGCCGGCGAAAAGCATGTCAATGAGCGTACGGCTCTTTATTCGCTCTTCCTTGGGCAGTGTGTATTTAGTGTTTGCCAAACGGCTTTACTTGTTTTCTTTAAGATAGTTTTTCAGTGCCATTGCCATTGAAGGGAACTCCTTCGATGGTGCCTGAAGGTCAAGACGGAGACCCTGAGCTTCAATCTCGCGGGCTGTTGCAGGACCGAAAGCGGCAATCTTTGTATCGCCCTGCTTAAAGTCCGGGAAGTTCTTCAGGAGTGCACGAACGCCTGTCGGGCTGAAGAACACGAGCATATCATAGTCGAAGTTCTTCTTTTCCTCGTCCGTGAAATCATTGCTTACGGTGCGGTACATGACACACTCACGATGCTTCAAGTGCTTAGAGTCGAGCAAATTCTTCACATCATCATTGTGAACAGAGCTCAGCGGAACGAGATACTTCTCAGTCTTATGCTTTACCATTGTCGGCAGGAGGTCATCAATCTTACCCGTCTTACCGAAGAACACCTTGCGCTTACGGTACTGAACGAACTTCTGAATGTAGAGCGCAATAGTCTCAATGGAGCAGAAATACTTCATATCCTCAGGAATGGTAATACGCATTTCCTTAGCGAGATTGAAGTAATTATTTATAGCGTGGCGCGAAGTGAACACCACGGCAGTGTAATCAAGTAAATTTATCTTTTGCTGACGGAACTCCTTCGCGGATATTCCCTCAACCTTGAAAAATGGGCGGAAGTCGAGCTGCACGCCGAACTCTTTGGCGATGTCGTAGTAAGGTGATTTATCACTGCTCGGCTGAGGTTGGGAAATAAGAATCTTTTTAACCATTACTGTCTTAAGAATTTACCTTCAAATTGTTTCCTGTAATAAACAAAATACCCGCTAAAGCTAAAAGCGGCATCAATTCAAGGGCACAAAAGTACAAAATATTTTGCACAATACCACCACCATGCTTGAAAAAGATTGCATAACATTTGTAAAATGACAGCAATTTAACGAGAATTATAACAGCAACGGTGTAAATAATTGCAGTTTGCAAAGATAGACCAAAGTAAACCTGCAACAACAGAACAGGAAACAACAGTACGCCTTCCATAGCGGTAAGGAAGAGCCCCGATTTCGACCATTGGTCAATTTTTTTCGCATTAAAAAAGACCCAGTCGACGATATGGTAAACTATCTTCTTGACCACGAAATAGGCTATGAAAATACCGGTAAAGACAGCTATGACTTTTAATTGCGATATTTGTGAGTAGTCATTGCCTATCCAAAGACGCGACACAATATAATATAGGACACCCAAGACCAAAGTCGTTTGCAGTACAAGGAATGCCTGTACGTTTATCTCATAGTCGGTTTCCGGCATGTCGGCGACACTCCTGGGGACATAGAAGAAGTTCTTAATCTGCCTCAACATGAACGGGCGCGACACCGACAGAGCCAGCATTCCAAGCACAAAACAGCCTATAAGCAGAGCCGTGATGGTATTGTCGGAGCTGACAGTGTAAGGCACATCATCGCCCAAGAGACCACTATCCTGCTCCGTCAGGGACAGACGAACCGTGTCCGTGTCGTTGCGAATGAACGTCACGTGAGTCGGGTCATAGCCCTTGAGTGGGTTTACTACCGGAAGTATGGTCGAGCGAGACAAAACTGTTTAATTTATAAATTATAATGTATAATGTATAAATAATATCTTTGAGAGGGTGGCATTAACTAGAACTAAATTATAAATTATAAAGTATAATGTATAAATAATACCTTTGAGAAGGTGATATTTATACCTTTTCGAAAGTGATATTTATACATTATAAATTATACATTATCATTTAATTCCAAACGCTTCCTTGAGGCGCTCGACCTGATCGAGCTTCTCCCAAGTGAAGAGTTCAACGTCTAATTCCTTATCCTCGTGATATCGGCTGGTGAACTTCTTGTGGACAATCTCATTCTTACGGCCCATGTGACCGTAAGCAGCCGTTTCGAAATACATCGGCTGACGGAGCTTCAGGGCACGCTCAATGGCTTTAGGACGGAGATCGAACATCGACTTAATCTTAGCCGCAATCTCACCGTCGGACATATCGACATGCTTGCGTCCGTAAGTATCGACATAGACACTCACCGGCTCAGCCACGCCAATAGCGTAAGCCAACTGAACCAGGACCTCATCGCTGATGCCAGCGGCAACCATATTCTTGGCAATGTAGCGGGCAGCATAAGCAGCCGAGCGGTCGACCTTCGACGAATCCTTACCAGAGAAAGCACCACCACCATGGGCACCGCGACCACCGTAAGTATCGACGATAATCTTTCGTCCGGTAAGTCCCGTGTCGCCGTGAGGACCGCCAATGACGAACTTTCCGGTCGGATTGACCAGATACTTGATGTCATCATTGAACAGGGCGAGCACCTTCGGAGCGTGAATCTGCTCCTTGACCTTCGGAATAAGTATATTCACCACATCGTGCTTGATAGTCTGCAACATGGTAGCCTCATCGGCGAAATCGTCATGCTGGGTCGAAACCACGATGGTATCGATGCGCTGTGGGATTCCCTCGTCGCTGTATTCGACCGTCACCTGCGACTTAGCGTCAGGGCGGAGATACTTCATGACCTTACCTTCCTTACGGATGTCAGCCAGAGTACGCATGATGAGATGAGCCAAATCGAGTGTTACAGGCATGTAATTCTCTGTCTCGTTGACCGCATAACCGAACATCATACCCTGGTCGCCGGCACCCTGGTTGTCCTCATCGCCATTGTCGACACCCTGATTGATGTCGTCGCTTTGCTCATGAATGGCAGTAAGGATACCACAAGAATCACCGTCGAACTGGTAATCAGCCTTGGTATATCCTATTTTATTTATAGTCTTGCGGGCAATAGTCTGCAAGTCGATGTACTCCGAAGAGCGCACCTCACCCATGATTATTACCTGACCGGTTGTATCGAAAGTCTCTATCGCACAGCGTGCGTTAGGGTCGTAAGCCAGGAACTGGTCAAGAAGAGCGTCCGAAATCTGGTCGGCTACCTTATCGGGATGTCCCTCAGAAACTGACTCTGATGAGAATAAATAAGACATGTATTCTAGAAATTAATTATCCTTAAAACGTTTTAGGGTGCAAAGGTAGTAAAAAAAGTAAGAAAGTAAAAAGGTAAAAAGGTAAAAAGAATGTTGGAATGAAAAAAAAGTAAAAAAGTAAAAAGGCACTATTACCTTTTTACTTTTTTACCTTTTTACCTTTATTTGATTGGGGTCATAACGACATCGGTGTGGTTGCCAGCGGCAACAAGGCTCTTGAGGAACGCGGCGATGCGCTCAGGGGTGAGGGCATTGACAGCATCCTTATAGCCGGTCTGGAAGTCGACACCATTCTCGATGTAGTCGTTGAGAATGCCGAGCCAGTGACCGTTGTCCTTAGCGTCCTCGTCAGCCTGCTTGAGCATGTACTCCTTGACCTTCTGCACCTTGTCGGCATCGACCTTCTCAGTGCAGTCCTTAAGTCCGGAGACGAGCAGACCTGTAGCCTGGTCGACCTTGTTTGGATCCATAGGGCAGTAGTCCTGCATCAGGGCAATGCTCTTCGAGCCGATCTTCGACAGACCGCCGGAAGCTCCTACAGAGTAAGCGGCACTGGCGTCCTCACGAATCTGCTTCAGATAAACCATTGAGAGAACCTGTCCGGCAGCATCGACAAGCACGCTGTTGTCGAGGGTGTAAGCCATCGGCACATGATAGAAGTCGAAAGCGATAGCCTTCGGGGTCTCCATCTTGCGGCTGAACTTGTTGACATTATCGCCATCGACATACATCGGGAACTCCTTGTAGTTCTCCTTCTTGCCCTTTGGCAGGCAGGCGATGTACTTCTCGAGGAGCGGACGGAGCTTAGCCTCATCGAAGTTACCGACGAAGTAGTAAGTGAACTGACCCGGACCGGCGAAGCGCTCCTTGTAGATCTGCAGCATGCGGTCGTAGTTTATCTTATCGATGTCGCTAGCCTCAGTTGGCTTGAAGCGAGGGTTGTGACCATACATGGTAACCTGCAGGGAGTCGCTGAAGACAGCCTCAGGGGTTAAGTCCTTGTTCTGGAGTGACAGACGGATGCGCTGCATGGCGGCATCGTAAGACTCCTGATCCTTCTTAACGCCGGTGAAACGGAGGTAGACGAGCTGCATGAGGGTCTCCAAGTCCTTAGGAGTTGTCGAGCCCTGAAGCGTCTGCCAGTAGTTGGAAATCGACGAGTTGACGCTTACCTGCTTGCCATAGAGTGCCTTTGAGAGCTCGTTGTTGCTGAAGTTTCCGAGTCCGCTGGCGCTGACGGCATTGTTGACATAGCGCAGGTTGAGGTAGTCGGCAGGACCATAGAGGCTCTTGCCGCCCTTTGAAGTAGCATAGAACAGAATGTCGTTCTGCTTGAAATCAGTGTGCTTGAGGATGACCTTGGCGCCATTAGAGAGGGTCAGCTCCTTATATCCGAGTTGCTTGTTCTCCTTCTCGCCGGTTATCTTGCCAGCCTTCGGGAGAGTCTTCTCGTCGAGCAGCGGCTCATTCTTGGCATTGTCGACATACGGCTCAAGCTTCTCGGCACGTACTGAGTTGACAGCCTCCTGCATCTGAGCCTCTGTCGGATAGACCTTGCCTTCCTTCTCCTGAGCGAAGTCGGTGACTACAAGGTTGGTGTCATTGTCGGAGATAAGTTCCTTGGCAAACTCATTGACAGCCTCAAGACCGAGCTGCGGAACCTTGGCAATCTGGTTGATGAACTGATACTCCCACTCAATTCCAGGGATTGGCTCGTGCTCCAGATAGTTGTCACGGTACTCGTCGCCATACTGCGAGTTGCGAATCTTGTTGCGGTTGTTGTAGGCATCCTCATACTGTGACAGTATCTCAGCCTTCGAACGGTCGAACTCGCCTTGGGTGAATCCGAACTGACGGACACGCTGAGCCTCACGGTAGATAGCCTTCAGAGCGTCGAGGTCGCGTCCGTCCTTGGCGTTGGCATCGATCTGGAATGCGTCCTTCGTCTTCGAATAGATGTACTCGCCGTCATATCCGTAAGCCGATGTGAACGGGCAGTCGGCCTTCAGAGTCAGGTCGCTCAGGCGCTGGTTGAACATCATTGCCACGAGATTCTTCATGTACTGCTGGATGTAGTACACCGGACTGGACTTCATCTGGTCAGGCACCGGGTCGTGTTTCATAGCAATACCTATCGATGAATAAGGCATCTCCTTGTCCTTATCGAACACGTATATTGGCGTGTCGTTGTCAGGCACCGGCTCGTCGACTACCTGTGCGGCATTAGCCGGGACCTTGACGTCCTTCCAGAGTTCCTTGATAAGGTTCTCGATATGGTCGACATCGACATCACCGACAATTATGATAGCCTGGTTGTCCGGGCGGTACCACTTGTGATAGTAGTCGCGGAGCTCCTGATACTTGAAGTTGTCAACGACCGACATCAGTCCGATAGGCAGGCGGACACCATACTTTGAGCCCGGGTAAAGCTTCGGCAATACACGCTCGAAAATGCGCTGTGAGGCTGACGAACGTAGCTGCCACTCCTGATGGATGACGCCACGCTCCTTGTCGATTTCGCTGCCTGCGAGGGTCAGGCCATTCGACCAGTCCTTCAGAATGAGGACGCAGGAGTCGAGTGCGCTCTGCCGTTTTGTAGGCACGTCGCAAACACGATAGACCGTCTGGTCGATCGAGGTGTAGGCGTTGAGGTTGCTTCCGAACTCTACTCCGAGTCCACGGGTGAACTCCAGGAGTGTCGAGTCAGGGAAGTGTTCCGACCCGTTGAACGCCATGTGCTCGAGGAAATGGGCCAGACCGCGCTGGTCGTCATTCTCCTGAATGGAGCCCACACGCTGCGCAATGTAGAAGTTTGCGACATGTTCCGGCCAATCGTTGTGGCGGATGTAGTAGGTCAGTCCGTTCTGAAGCTTGCCTATGCGCACGTTCTTGTCAACGGGAATCTGTCCCATTTCCTGCGCGGTGGCTAAGCCGACGACAAACATAAACGCTACTACGAGAAAATGCTTAAGTCTCATTTTTCTTCAGGTTTATGAAATACTAAATTTGATTTATTGTTAAAAATTTGCCACAAAGGTAGTCAAATAGTCGCTTTTTTACAAATTAACGATGTGAAATATTGCGAATTTAAAGTTTAATTACATACTTCTTAAATGCCGACAGATGGATGATTACGTGGCAGGCAATGCCCTTTTGAGTGGTAAAAGGGTATCTTTTAAAGATAAAAATAAATTAAAAACCAGAAGAAAATAAATTGAAAACGAATGAAAAATAAATTATTTTTCTTTTTAAAAGATACCCTTTTACAACGTGAAAGATGGCTGTTCACATTGCAAAAGGGCATCAGTTATATCATGAAGGGGCGTCAGCTGTTGTTCAACAGAACGTTAGTTGTTGTCCGGAAGGCGGTTCTAAACGAAGAACATGACCAGCACTTGGGCAATGATGACACGCACGAACATGCCTAGCGGATAGACAGTTGCGTAGCTTATGCTTGCCGCATCGCCCTTGATACTGTCGTTGGCATAGCTCAAAGCCATAGGATTTGCCATCGAACCGCAAAGGATTCCGCAGATAGTTCCAAAGTCGAACTTCTTCATCTTCAGCGCAATCAAACCGATGATTATCACCGGCACGATGGTGAGGAAGAATCCGATGCCCACCCAGAGCAGTCCTTCGGGACGGATAACGGTGTCGAGGAAGCCTTTACCAGCATCGAGTCCGAGGCACGCCAAATAGAGGGCCAGTCCGAGACGGCGCAACATCAGCGATGCCGAACGGGTGGTATAGGAGATGAAGTGCATGCGTGGTCCGAGGGCTCCGACGACTATTCCCATGACGATAGGTCCACCGGCGATGCCAAGCCGGATAGGGCTCTCCATGCCGGGGATGTGGATTGGGATTGTTCCGAGAGCCAGTCCGAGCACCATTCCGAGGAATATGCTGCCGATGTTTGGCTCGTTAAGCGTCTTGACAGAGTTGCCGAGGAAGTTCTCGGCGTTGTCGATTGCATCCGGTTTGCCGACGAGAGTGAGGCGGTCGCCATACTGAAGGATGAGGTCGTCGGTGGCAAGGAGCTTTATATCACCACGGATAACACGGCTCACGTTGACTCCGTAAGTGTCGCGAAGGCGCAGTCCGCCGAGTTTCTTGCCGTTGAGCTGTGTCTTGGTAAGCACTATAACGCGGCTCTCGACATTGGAGTCGATGTGGTTCCAGTCTATCTTTGCCTTGTTCCAGTCCTTGTCCATCTCCTTGCCGAAGAGCATCTGCATGGTGCCTTCCTCGTCCTTTGTCGTCACAACGAGCACACTGTCGTTGATGTGGAGCACGGTGTCTGCCATCGGAAGAATGACCTCGCCGGCACGCCAGAGACGGCTGATGATGAACTTCACACGGGCGTCGTGGGCAACGTCGCCGATGGTTCTGCCCTCAAGGGCTGGGTTGACGATGAGGTACTGGCCTATGAATGTATTGTCGGTTTCGCCTGTCAGGCGTGGCTTTAAGTCGTCGGGCTTGACGAAGAGTTTCCTTATGAACACCATGGCGAGGATTACTCCGAGGACACCCAGCGGATAGGTGACAGCTGTTGCCAGTGCTGCA
Organism: uncultured Prevotella sp.; assembly: GCA_900315635.1. Classification (GTDB taxonomy): domain Bacteria; phylum Bacteroidota; class Bacteroidia; order Bacteroidales; family Bacteroidaceae; genus Prevotella. The sequence continues at coordinate 17,556 of OMZV01000007.1, read as the reverse complement.
CGGCCGCCTCCGATGCCGATATGCTCGAGAGCCGACTGTGCGGCACCTAGCGCCGGGGTGTTGGTTGTGGCTCCGCAGAGCACGCCTATCATGTCGGGCATGCTCACTCCGGTAAAGAATGTCAGTACTACTGCCATGACGGTGCCTAGCAGAATGACGGCGAGCGACCACAGGTTGAGTGCCATTCCCTCCTGACGGAAGGAGCCGAAGAAGTTCGGTCCAACGTGAAGTCCCAGTGCATAGACGAACAGGACGAGCCCGAAGTCCTCGCAGAAGAGCAGCATGTTGTGGTCGATTCCTACTCCGAAGCTTCCGAACATGATGCCGAAGAAGAATACGAAAGCCACTCCCAGCGATATGCCGAAGAACCTCACCTTGCCCAAGGCGAGACCAATGGCGCAGATGATGGATATTACAGCGACTGCCTGAACCGCTGACTGTATGCTTATGAGAGAATTTATCCAGTCCATGGCTATAGTATGCTCAAGTACTTTTCAAGTGGAATGCCACGGTTCTTGTCCTTGTTGTCCTTGTTAAGGTCTATCAAGTTGTAGACTCCGTCCATGGCTTTCCGGGTGCTGGCGGTCAGTGGGTCGCCATTCATTATGTGTCCGATGAGTATTGCCGAGAATATATCGCCTGTGCCGGGAAAGTGTACCGGTATCTCGGTGAACGGCAGATAGAAATATTCTTTGTTCTGATTGTTGTAACCGGCGACCGATGGTTGTCCGTCGATTACGATTGATGTGATGAGTACCGACTTGGCTCCTATGCCGTGAAGCTTGTCGAGCAGTGCGGCGGCTTCGTCCTTCGTCACGCCGCCGGGGTTGTATTTGGCTCCGCTGAGATAGCATGCCTCGGTATAGTTCGGGTAGCAAAGGTCGGCTACAGAAATCATTTCACGCATGGCTCCGACGAGCTCTTCGGGGCGCATTCCCTTGTACATCTGCCCTTCGTCGCCCATAATCGGGTCAACGAAGATGGTTGTTCCCTTGGCTGCCTCAGCCTTGCAGTAGCGCGATATGAGGTCGGCTTGCTGGCGGGTAGGTATGAATCCCGTTGCGATTGCCTCGAAGCCGAATCCCAGCTCCTGCCATTTCTCAATGGTGTCGGCAAGGAAACTGGTGGTTTCCATCATGCTGTAGTTGCCATAGTCGAACGTATTTGACACGAGCGAGGTGGGAAGTATACCCGTGGGAACGCCAAGATAGGAGAGAATTGGCAGCATGGCAGTGGTCGATACCTTGCCGTAACTGCACAAGTCGTTGATAATGAGTATCTGTTTTGTCGTCATTAGTCGTTTTGTCTGTAAACGGGGGCAAAGGTAATACTATAATTTTCAACTTCCAAAGAGTTTGCCGGAAATTTCGAGTTATTTGCTTGCCGCCGTCGAATGGGTCATTGCTGGCACGACGCCATGTAAGCCTTTACGTCATCGGCATTTACGGGATTGAGGCTGCCCGACGACATAAGGAAGAGCCGGTCGGCGAAACGGACGGCGAGAGCGAGGTCGTGGGTCGACATTATGATGGTTTTTTGCTGTTCGTGGGCTAGCCTGCCGAGGAGCCGGATGAGGTCTACCTTCGACGGATAATCGAGGAAAGCGGTCGGTTCGTCGAGGAGGATGGCGGGCGTCTGTTGTGCCAAGGCGCGGGCAATCATCACTTTTTGTCGCTCGCCGTCGGAAAGTGTGTAGGTCTTCCGGTCGGCCAGCGGGGTCACGCCTGCCATCGACATCGATTCGTCGACGACCTGTTTGTCGGCTGGTGTGAGGGTTCCGAAGAATCCGGTATAGGGCGAACGGCCCATTCCTACCATCTCGCGGACAGTGAAGTTGCGGATGTCGGGGGCTCCGGTGAGGACTATGCTGACGGCTATTGAGCGCTCGTGCCGGGTCATGGTGGCTGAGTCTTTATCGCCGAAGAGGACTGTTCCCTGCTCCGTCGGCAGGAATCCGGAGATGGTTTTCAGCAAGGTCGACTTGCCGGTACCGTTCTTTCCGATTATGCACGACAGGTCGCCGCCACGGAACCCGATGTTGATGTCCGTGGCAACTGCCTTGCCTTTGTTGTAGCCTATCGATAGATTTTCCAGCCTTATGTCCATAGTCGGGTGCAAAGGTACTGATTAAAAGATAATTAAGCACTCTTAATTAACCATTATTCAGAAAATAACTGGTCATTCAACATTCCTCATTCAACATTATTTCCGTACCTTTGCACCCGATTTATGGAGACACCGATTCAAATATTACAGCGCCAGCGGCTATTGCTTCAGATGGAGTATTACGCTGAAAAAGAGACTTTCCGCAAGCAGACCGAGGCTGTCGGCATGGCGCGGAAGGTCAAGCGGGGCGATGCGTGGTATCCCCTGCGGGTCGGCAAACGGTTCTACAACAGCATGAACCAACTAGCCATCGAGGTGTTCCGCACCGGCGATGATGAGATAGAACACAACTTCGAGTTCGGCAAACCGGTGATGTTCTTCAAGGTTTCACCGGCTGGAAACACTCCGGGACGGCTCAATCTGCCAGGCGAAAAGGCTCTGAAAGGCAAGGAGAAGATAACTTACTTCGGATTCACGGGCACTGTTTCTTACGTCGATGGCGACCGGATGGTTGTCACGGTGCCTGATTCTGCGCCATTGCTTGACTTGCAATCGTCTGAAGTACCGGTCGGATGTCAGCTGTCTTTCGATGAGACAAGCTACAAGATGATGTTCGATGCGCTCGACAGGGTGATGAAAGCTCGCGGCAACAGGCTTGCTTATCTACGCGATTTGTTCTACTCCCATCAGAAAGCCCAGCGTTTTTCGTTTGCTCCGATGAAGTTTCCTTGGCTCAATCCGACGCAGGAACGTGCCGTCAACGAGGTGCTTTGGGCAAAGGACGTGGCTGTGGTTCATGGTCCTCCAGGCACCGGAAAGACCACTACTCTGGTAGAAGCTGTCAACGAAACGCTGATGCGTGAGAGTCAGGTTCTGGTCTGCGCACAGAGTAATATGGCTGTCGACTGGATATGCGAGAAGCTCGTCGACCGTGGAATCAATGTCCTCAGAATAGGCAATCCGACACGTGTCAACGACAAAATGCTGGGATTTACTTACGAGCGGAAGTTCGAAGCTCACCCTGATTACCCTCAACTCTGGGCGATAAGGAAGGCTATCCGCCAACTAAGGTCGTCCAAGAAGCGTGGTTCGGAGAACTATCATCAGAAGCTGGAAAGGCTGAAGTCGCGTGCCACAGAGCTCGAGATTCGCATCAACTCAGAACTCTTTGGCGAGGCAAGGGTCATTGCTTCGACTCTTGTCGGCTCCAACAGCCGCATCATGGAGGGCCAGAAATTCGGCACATTGTTCATCGACGAGGCTGCACAGGCACTCGAAGCAGCATGCTGGATACCTATTAAAAGATGTACAAGGGTTATCTTTGCGGGTGACCATTGCCAGCTTCCGCCGACTGTCAAGAGCATAGCCGCACAACGGGCGGGACTCGGCAAGACGCTCATGGAGCGCATTGTCGAGAACAAACCGGAGGTAGTCACGCTGTTGAAGGTGCAGTACCGCATGAACGATGAGATTATGCGATTCTCTTCCGACTGGTTCTATGGGGGTCAAGTGGAAAGCGCTCCGCAAATAAAATACCGTGGAATATTGGATTATGACGTCCCGATGATGTGGATAAACACTGCCGAGGTTGAGCCGGAAACAGCCGAAAGCAGCACAGGAACTACCCAAGCAGAATCAGGAACAGCCCAGGCAGAGCCTAAAAAGGACGTGGCTCACTTCAAGGAAACGTTCGTCGGCGAGAGCTTCGGGCGCATAAACCGTGATGAAGCAGAGCTAACCTTGAAGACATTGGAGGACTATTTCACCAAGATTGGGAAGCAACGGATACTTGACGAACAGATAGATGTAGGCATAATATCGCCTTATCGTGCTCAAGTACAATATCTCCGGCGCCTTATCCGGAAGCGGGAATTCTTCAAGCCGTACCGCAATCTCATCAGCGTTAACACCGTCGATGGGTTCCAGGGACAAGAGCGTGACATCATTCTCATAAGCCTTGTGCGTGCGAATGCCAACGGACAAATCGGTTTCCTCAGTGACTTAAGGCGAATGAACGTTGCCATCACGCGTGCAAGGATGAAGCTGATAATCCTCGGCGATGCCTCAACGCTGTGCCGCCACAAGTTCTACAAGAAGCTGTACGACTATGTCCAAAGCCTTTCCCAGCCGGAAAACGGACAGGAGGATGACGCTTAGTCCGTCAAGGAATATAGCTATCTGAACATCAAGCTATAATCAACAAGAAGAGAAAAGACAATAAACAAGATAACAAACGAAACTCAATAGGATAATTAGAATATGCTACAACGTGATTATTTCATAAGGATAATAGAAGAATTCATGGCTGCCTTGGGGCGTTTCCTTGAGAAGAAAGTCGATGAGCGAACCGACGAAGACCTCAAGGAGCTGTACCGCCAGTACGTCGGAAGCTATGATGTTCTGCGCAACTTGTCGTTCGACGAGATCATAAAATACAGCAAGGAGCAGTGGCGTCCGGAGGAGCGTATCAACCGTCTGGACATGCTTGCCGAACTGCTTTATGCCGAAGGATCATACAAGACGAACCCTCTCCGTGACATGCTGCTCAACAAAGCCTATCAACTCTTCGACTATGTTGAGACCAACGGCAATACTTTCTCATTGAGGCGGAGGCAGATTATGAGGGAGATAGGGTCTTCCTCACCAAGCCTCCACAATGGGAAGGATGCTTAATTAACATATCATTGATTTTGTAAGATAACGTCAGAGGGAATGAAATAATGCCTAATATTAACGACATGACCGTGGGAGCGCCCACGAAAGATATAATAAAGTTTGCCTTGCCGCTAATCTTCGGGTACATACTTCAGCAAATGTACCTCATCATCGATGCGGCTATTGTAGGACGATGGATAGGCGTCGACGCCCTTGCAGCCGTCGGAGCATCATCGTCGATAATGTTTCTCATAATGGGATTCTGCAACGGCTCGTGTGCAGGATTCGCCATTCCGGTGTCCCAGGCATTCGGAGCCAAGGACTTTCCGAAGATGCGTGCCTACGTTGCCAACGCCCTCCGGATAGGCATTGCCTTTGCCGTTGTCATCACGTTCCTCAGCTGCATACTCTGCAACAAGGTGCTCGGGCTCGTCAACACGCCAGCCGACATCTACCACGATGCCTACACTTTCTTGTTCCTACAGTTCCTGGCGATACCTTTCACGATAGGTTACAACCTGCTGGCAGGCTTCATCCGCGCCCTCGGCGACTCCAAACAGCCATTCTATTTTCTCATCTTTTCGTCGTTCATAAACATCCTTCTCGACATACTCCTTATCCTGATACTCGGTTTCGGTGTGTTCGGAGCCGGACTGGCGACGCTCCTTTCACAGCTGTTCTCGTGCGTTCTGTGCGGTTGGTATATACTGAAGAAGATGCAGATACTCATCCCGAAAGGCGAAGAACGGCGCTATGACAACAAGCGCATATCCATTCTGCTGAACAACGGAGTACCAATGGGACTGCAATTCTCCATCACCGGCATCGGCATCATCATGCTGCAAAGTGCCAACAACGCCTTAGGAACGACCTACGTTGCCGCCTTCACAGCATCGATGAGAATAAAATACCTGTTCACTTGCGTCTTCGAGAACATCGGAGTGGCAATGGCGACATACTGCGGACAGAACATCGGCGCACGGAATGCCAAGCGGATACGCCAGGGAATACTCTCGGCTATAAGGATAATGCTCGTCTACTTCGTGTTCACCGTCATCATAATATATCCGTTTGCCGACGAAATGATGGAATTGTTCGTCAACAGCGGCGAGCAGGCAGTGGTCACCAATGCCGCAATGTTCATGCGGATAGCCAACTACTTCTACCCTGCCCTCGGCATACTGACCATTCTCCGTTACAGCATCCAGGGCCTCGGCTACAGCAACTTGTCGATGATGAGCGGAGTAATGGAGATGATAGCACGCATAGGAGTGAGCCTCTGGCTGGTGCCGGCATTCGGATTCCTCGGAGTCTGCTATGGCGACCCGGTGGCTTGGATAGCAGCCGACTTGTTCCTTATTCCGGCATTCTTCTTCCTCTACAGGCACATCAAGCACACTCTGCAGAAGCAGGCTTACTCCTCTTCACCACTCTCATAACCGCTCTGTGGAGCATTCTGCGGGCGTGAAGGCTTCTGTTTCGAGTTACCAAAGCTGTAACTTATCGTGAAATTCAGGCGCCTTCCGCCGAACCAGTTCTTCTGATCACGGAAGAACTCAGGCGTATTATAAATGGTATGCCACTTACGGGTATTGAATATGTCACGGCAGTTGAGTGACACGGTCAGTGCCTTATTGAAGAAAGTCTTGCGCACACCGAGGTCTACCGCGCCATTAGCCTTGCGGTAGCCCTGCGCCGTTGCCTTACGACTGCGGTAACGTCCGGTGAGCTGGACGCTTATGTCGTAAGGCAACATGAGCGAGGCCTGCATGCGGGCATTCCACGAGAAAGTCTTCTGTTCGTCGCCGGTAACGGTCTGTCCGTCGATGTCGAACGCCCACGGGTCAAGCTTATAATAGTACAGATTGACGTTGGTCGAGAGGTCGAGGATTCGCCACAGCTTGTCCTTAGCCGTAATTTCGAGACCTGTCGAGACACTGTTTGCCACGTTGTAGTTGGTCTGGTACATCAGTCCGTCGGCACTGCTGCGGTACTGGATGCGCTGAATGACATCCGACGTAGGGCGGTAGTAAGCCGAGACGAGCAGCGAATGCTGTGTCCAAGTGCGAAGATAGTTGAGCGAGAACGAATTGCTGTACTCAGGAGTAAGCTCCGGATTACCGAACTCCACCAGCGTAGCATCACGCGTGTTCTTGAACGAATTGAGCTCGCCACCCCACGGACGGCGCAGGCGGCGGGTATAGTTGAGTTGCAACTGGTCGTCCTTTGTAATATTGTAACTCAGGAAAACACTCGGAAACAACTGGAAATAATCCTTCTTGAACGGCTTGTCACGCAGTGAGGCATCACGCTCCTGATACCAGTCATAGCTCTCGGTGTTCACCTTCCAGTACTCGCCGCGAAGTCCTGCCATGACTCCGAAGTTGCCGAAATTGGACGTAACGGTGGCATACCATGCATGAATGTCGTTCTTATATATAAACCGGTTGAAGTAAGCCCTGTCCTCAACCATGTTTCCTCCACGCCACGACGTGCTGTCGATATAGCTCTCCTGCGGCGTGTTCTCCTTAGAAAAGTTGCCCTGATAGCCAGCCTGCAACTTCACGTTTTCCGTTATCTGATTCTCATAGTCGAGCTTCACCTCCCACCGGCGGTTGTTGATGTGGGTCGGGCGAAGCTGATAATCCTCAGCCGTCAGCGATTCGTCGGCATTGCCATCGGCGTCATAATATGTCGTCGAATCACGGTAGATATTATTGTCGTCGGACTTCCATCGGTTGTAATCGACCGTCAAATCGAGGAAATGCTTGTCCGAGAAATTATGCCTGTAGGAGAATTCTCCATAGTACATGTGGTTCTCTCCGTCGGTTTTCGACCGTCGGATCATCAGTCGGTTGTCCATCGGCGCAACACCATCAACCGTTGAAAGCGAGCCATAATGGTAAGGGGTGTAGTTCCAGTCGTTGCGTCCGCCGAACATGAACATGCCGCTCAGCCCGATGTCGTCCTTCTTTGTCACATGGAATGTCAGTCCGGCACGCGAGAAGATATTGTTGCCCTGTCCGGTCATGTCGCCCCGGTAGTTCTGATAACCATTGTTATGGGTATACGTCTGATGGCTGTCCGACCCGCCCTTCATGGCACGATGGCGCAGACCGACACTGGCGTAAGCGTCGAGAAGAGAGCTGTTGTAGTTGAAGTTGACCGATGTATTGGCACCGCCACGCGAGTCAGCGCCAGCCTGAACAGAGCCAAAGTAGCCCGCCTTGCGGTCCTTCTTGAGTACAATATTGATTATACCCGCCGAACCTTCAGCCGAGAACTTCGCCGACGGGTTGTCAATAACCTCGATACGGTCGATACTCTCAGCCGGCAACTGGCGCAGGATGTCGGCACGGTTGTCGCTGGTCAGTCCGCTCTGCTTGCCGTTAATCCATACTTCGACACTGGAATTGCCACGCAAGGACACATTTCCGTCATTATCGACCTCGACCGACGGGATATTCTCCAGGGCATCGGAAGCGGAGCCTCCGGCATTGGAAATCTGCTGGTCGACGCTGAATGACTTCCTGTCGACCTCGAGTTTCATCTCCGAGCGCTGCCCGGTCACGACGACTTCGTCTAGAGCCTTGGTATCTTCCGACATGTAAATAGCGGGATAGGTATGGTCGACATCACCGGGCGAGATGGTGAACCGTCTCGTAGCGTCCTTATATCCGGTGAACGTTGCCGTAAGGACATATTTTCCGTTACCCAAACCTGAGATATTGAAGTTACCCTGACTGTCGCTGATAGCGCCCTTGAGAATGGCTGTCTCACCATCACGGCGCACCACAACGTTAATGAATTCCAATGGAGAATTGGTCGTCTTGTCCAACACACGGCCCTTTACTGTACCCTGCGCTTGTGCCACTGCGAATGCTGTAAATAACAGCAGCAGTGTCGTTATAATCTTGTTCATGGCACAAAGTTAGTGATTTTTATTGCATTTCTTGCAAGCAACAGGATTTTTTTGTACCTTTGCAATCGCCTATATGGTGATGCTCTGATAGTTCAATGGATAGAACGGAGGTTTCCTAAACCTTTGATCCGGGTTCGATTCCCGGTCGGAGTACAAGTCGTGACGGGCTAGTTTACAGTACAAATGGGTTCCTTTCAAATTGTAAAAGGACCTGGTTTAATTGTAAAATGGCACAACTTTAATTGTAAAAAACCACGGTTTATATTGTAAAAGACCACTACTTGTGTTGTAAAAGATACCGTTTTACGATTATTTTTAATTTATTTTTTAGATAAAAATAAATTATTTTTCTTCCTTTTTTAATTTATTTTTCTATCTGAAAGATACCGTTTTACAATGTAAAAAGGTATCGGATACAACGTAATTGACCATAGTATACTTCGATGCCAATCAGAGAGCAGAGCAGCTTACCCAGATAGATATAAATATAAAGATACAGCGTGATGCTCTGAAGGCTATCCAAGCAGATAATGAAAAGCTTGATGACGCTACTACCGTGAAGAGAAACTACAACTACTTCATAGTAGAACGTAACGAGGACAATACCATCAAGTCGTTTGCCATCGATGACAAGAAGGTTGCAAAAGCCAGACGTCTGTCGGGCTTCCATGCCCTGATGACGCTTGGAGTTGACATGACTGCAATGGAGGCATCCAAGGCATACTCGATGAGAGATGAACAAGAAAAGTATTATCGCCAGATGAAGAGTACACAAGGATGTAACAGACAGGGTAACTGGTCAGAGGAAGGAAAGACCGGCCGTCTGCTGATACTCTTTGTCAGTATGATTATAAGCTCGTATGTGAAACACATCTGGAAATCTACAGACCTGAAGGATAAGTTCAGTTCTTCTCTCGACGTGCTAGATGAGATGCGTTCAATAAGATGCATCGAGCACAAGGGCAAGGCCAAGTTTATCACTCCCTTCGTTGGAAAGCAGATTGATATCGCTCAGGCGTTCGGGTTTGAGATACCTGAGGGTAGCGGTACCAAGTACAAGTCAAGGAAAGTCAAGGTGAAAAAGGTAGGTAGACCTAAGAAGCAAAAAGAGGTCGAACTGGATAAGTAGTACAGAATGGGGTAAAACTCAGAGATATTTGATGCGCCAAGGTTTGTAGGGGAGACCTAAGCGGAGCGCATGGTCTCCCCTACTAGCCGTTGATTACAAATTACTAAATTATGAGTGTAGGTGCAACGGCCGGACACAAGGTCACGCCCCTACCGTGATAAAGCAATGATAAGCTGTATGATACATAAGTAATCAACTATAAAAAATAATTGCGAAGCATCACAAAAAACAAATCCGCAACCGGTAGGGGGACCGATTGCGGATTACTTATAGTTAAGAAAGCAAGTGTTTACTTGTTGATGAACTTCTTGCCATTCTGGATTACCACACCCTTGTAGCTCTTGTCGACACGCTGTCCGGCGAGGTTGTACATCGGAGCGTTGACAGAAGCCTTGTCGGCGTTGTCAGAGTTAATCTGATTGATACCGTCGGCAACGGAACCCTCGGCAATGACATTCCATCCCTTGTCGACAGCCGGCTGCTTGTCGGCAAGCTGAGTGCCATACATATCGCTGATGTTCAGAATCTTCGCGAAGTGCTGGTTGTTGGCATTCACCTCAACAGTGCTGACGTCAGGCAGAGCGTTGATGATGCTGTCAAGAGCAGGCTTGCGCATGAGGTTGCCCTCGATGGTCAGTCCCTGCAGACCGGTATTCTTAGTTACGTCCAGGCTTGAGAGCCGGTTGTTGCCAGCTGCAAGCCACTGGAGGTAAGTGTTGTGGGTTACGTCGAGGTCGCTGAGCTGGTTGTTCTGAAGCTCTGCCCAGTACAGATATGAGTAGTTGCTCAGGTCGATGGACGCAATCTCGTTGCTGTCGACCTTCAGATAACTCAGATAAGATGCGTTGATGGCCGGGAACTCAGTCAGGTGGTTGCTGCCAAGCTTAACCTGAGAGAGGCTTGTGTTGGCACTGAGGTCAACACTGGTGAGCTCGTTGTGGTTGGCGATGAGATAAGAAAGACTCTTCAGATTGCTGGTGTTCAGCTCTGCGAGCTTGTTGTTCTCAACGTTCAGCCAGCGGACATTGCTGTTCTTCGAAAGGTCGAGAGCAGACAGCTGGTTGTCATAGAGATAGACTCCCTGGAGCTTAGTGTTCTTCGAAAGGTCGATACTCTTTATGTTGTTGCCGTAAGCTGTGAGGCTGGTCAGGGCGGTGTTGTCGCTCAGATCAATGCTTTCCAGCTTGTTTGTGCCAACATAAATCTCCTCAAGGCTTGTAGCACCCTTAAGGTTGATGCTCTCCAACCGGCAAGCATTTGCGCTGAGGTCAACGAGTCCTGAGCAGTTGCTTACGTCGAGAGTCTTGATGAGGTTGCTGTCGCAAGCCACATCATTGAGTGTTTCACTGTGAGGCAGACCGATACTGTCGAGGCTGCTACCGGTGACATCGAGCTTCGAGAGGTTCGACCAAGAACTGAGGTCGAGCACGCCGCTGAGGTCATTGCCACTGAGGTCGACGACTGCAGGACGTGATGATGTATTGGCTCCGAGCTTAACCGACTTCATGTTGTTGTTGCTGGCATAGAGACCGCGGATGCCTGTGCAGTTGGTCAGGTCGAGGCTGTCGATAGCGTTGTTGTCGATGGTGAAGCGGTACATATCAGGCTCGTTGGCAACGTCGAGCTTTGTAATGCCCTTGTTGGCAGCAAGCAGAATGAGGATGTTGTCACCATAAACCTTCAGCTCGTTGCTCTTAAGTGTGTCAGAGAAGTAGTCGGCACCGCTGTAGTCTTTCTTCACGCCGTCACCCCAATCCATCTGGAATGAGCCTGTTCCACCGATTGCAATCTCAACGTTCTTGCCTACGATAGAGTCGGCGAAAGTGATAGTCATGTCAGGAGCGATGAACTTGCTGACCTTGACTTCGTCGAGGAAGAGGTTGCTGCCGCTGAATGTTACGGTAGCACCAGCCTTTACGTTGCTGAGCTTAACGTTTACGTCATTCCATGCCTGGTTGCCTGCTGTGAACTCAGTAGTCTCAAGAGAGGCATTGGTTGCTGAGAGAGTGATATTGCTTTCGGCGTCGTTGGCAGCGATGCGGAATGTCAGCAGGGCTGTGCCGAGACTGTCGAGAGCAGGAGTAGTGAACGTTGCGTCCTGACCGAACTGGCGTGCGAGGTAGACACACTGGTCGCCTGCGAAGTAGCTGCCGCTGAACTCGCCGCCACGGTTGAGGTTCACCTTAGAGCTGTTAGGCTGGGTGAAGTCGCCGGTATTGCCGTTGTAACCAAGGCATTTGTCGAACGACTCATAGTAATAGTCGTCGGCTCCGAGAGCGAGCTTATTAATATAATAGGTGAAGCCGGCCACAGAGCTAGTCTTGCCTTCAGTGTTGACGGCGATAGCCTTGATGGTAGTTGTCTTGTCGATAACGATTCCGTCGGTATATGCCGTGCTTGCAGTCGTCGGGTCGGTACCGTCGAGAGTATAGTAAGCGGTACAGCCTTCGTCGACCGTAAGACGGATAGTGTCGGCATCGTCGGTAACATTGTCGAGGTCGGCATCCTTGCCAATCTCAACGCCCTTCTTGCTGAATACAGGAGCGTTGACGGCAGCTGCTACAGAACCGGTGTAGCTGACGACAATCTTCGCTATCTTAGTCTGAGTGTAACCGGAGCCTGCTCCATAGAAGGTTACTGATGCGGCAGAGCCCGTCCAAACGCCATCGGCGAATGTGCCATTGTCGCCAGAGAGGGCAACTTCAGCCTTGTTGCTGCTTGTGTAGGTGAACTCGACCTTCGAAACGGTGAGCCCTTCGTTGGCACTCAGCGTTACGGTGTTGCCCGGCCAGAGGCGGAACGCACCCTGTGATGCCGAGATGTTTGGTTTCATGCTCTGGTTGGACGCAGAGCCAATGCCACACTCAAACTTTCCGTATTTCGGCGTGCTGGCAGCCTCGTCAAGGCTGGTGATGACGCTGAAGTCGAGCGTGTCCGTCGGATTGGTCACGTCGGCAGCGGAAGCCTTGCCTCCGATGAGCACCATGATGCCCACCAGAAGCAATGAATAGATTTTCTTCATACTTGCTTTTGTTTTATGATTAAGATTATTCATTTATGCAAAGAATAAGTTCGCTGTTACTTTACCGCAACATGGAATACCTTGTCGCCCACCTTGACTAAGTACAGTCCGGCTGGCAGACTGATGGCTGAGCCGTTGCGGGCAATGGCATGACGGACGATCTGTCCGGCTGTGTTGTAAACCGTTACAGCCTCGCCGTCGGCTCCATTGATGGTCAGTGCTCCTCCGTTGACGTCAACAGAAAGACCGTTCTGGCTGATAGTGTTGATTCCGGTAGCAAGAAGCGATACTGCGTTGGACAGCTCGGACTCGCCCTGACGGTAGACAACGCTGACCTGATAGCTTCCGCCAACGAGGTCGTCATACTCCTTCTGCGATGCCGGAACAGTAGCAACGAGCTTTCCGTCACGGTAGATGTTGTATCCGCTGACGGCAACCTTGCCGCCCTCGACAGCCGGTTCGAAGGTTATGTCGTCGATGAACAGGGCAAACTGGTCTCTGGACTTCAGGTGGATGGCGAAGAATGTAGTGCCTTCCGGCAGCTCAACGCTGTACTCATGCCACTTTCCGGTTGACTCCTTGGCGTTCTGAAGGGCTACTCCGGTGAGCGAAGTATGCAGGCTGTCGGTGGTTGAGTAGAGCACGTCGAACACTTCCTCATAGTCGGTTGTGGTGATGCTGCGTGCCCAGAAGGTAATGGTCTGCTTGTTGCCCGACAGGCGCGGCGAGATGAGATAGTCGTCGGTGTAGCCGTTGGTGCCCGTTGCCTCGGCAGCCTGAGCGTCAAACATAGCGAAGCACTGGTCGCCGGAATGGGTGTAAGGGTTCTTCTCGGAGCGTGCGAAGATAGTGTACGGACGGAAGACGATAGCGGCGAATGCTGTTCCGGCGTGCGGGAATTGTACCTGAGAATTCGGTATGGTGTATGACGCTGCTTCGTCACCATCGTAAGTTGTCCAGTCTCCGATGTTCTCGATAGCCCATGGGGTGTAGCTCTCGACATCGTCGGTGAAGGCAGGCGCATAGTTGCCGAGTGTCGGCTCAGTCCATGTGAGGTGAGCCTTTCCGTCACGAATCTCACCCGTGAGTGATGTTGTCGGGAAGTCGACTACGCTGACATTAGTGGTGTCCTCGACAGCATTGTCGGACTCGATAGCGTCGCCATCGGCTGTAGCCAAGACTCGAACTATGGCGTCTCCCTTGTCGCCGGAGAGGAACTTAGTCGGTATGGTGACGGTCGTGTCGGCGTTGATGCTGAGTGAAGCAATGGCGAGAGAGTCTTGCTTACGTCCGTTGACGAGGAGATCCAGACGGATGTTGCTGACCTCATCGGTGCCTGTATTGCTTACGTTGACCTGTACCTGAGAGTTGTAGCCAGCCTTGACTGACGACGGAACGCTCAGTTTGCCGAGTGAGATATTCTTCGAAAGGACGTCACGAACGTTGATGTTGTCAATCATGCAGTCGTTGACCTTGTCGTTGTAATAGAAGAAACGCAGGCGGACATACTTGTCGTTGGTAAAGTCGTCGAGCAGTATAGTGTGTGTAACCCACTGTGCGGTGCCTGCCGAAACCTTGGAGAAGTCGATGTTGTCGACGGTCTTCCATCCGGTGTTGTTGCCATAGACCATGACGAAGAGACGACCGTTGCCCGGCTGCTCATAGTAGCTGTAGACGAGTCCCGGACGTGTTGCGCCCTCAAGGGAGATTTTACCAGTCTCGAAATATTCGGTGTTGTATGACGGGAAATCAGCTCCCATCATCTCTATGCAGCCGCCATCGCCATCGGCCGACTGTGACGGCCAGTTGAGCATATCGGAATGATTGGCGGTAAGGAACTTGTGCTCCATGACTCCGTTAGGGAACGACTCCTTGAACGGATAGCTGTAAGGCGCTCCGGCAATCATCGAGTTCGATGTAGCGTACCGGCTTTCGCCCTGGTCGTTCATTGCTGAAACATAGTAGAGGTACATGGTCTGGTCGCCGGTCTGGCTGATATTGTCGGACTGAGATGTCTCATTGATGCCCGAAGCGACAGCCGTGCGGGTTCCGCTCATGGCACGCTGGACATTGTATGTGAGAGCTGTAGCGTCGATGTATCCGCCATTCTCGCCTTCTGCAGGAGCCTGCCAGCTGACGGTCACGTTGCCGTCGTCGCCTTCCTTGGCTGTAACTCCGGATGGAGCAACAGGTGTGTCGACTCCGACGAAGACACGGCAGGTTGCTGCGAATCCGGCACCGCCATCGGCATTGAATGCTGTCACTGTGTAGGTGTTAAAGCCGTTAGCCGGGTTGTTGTCGGTGATGGTAAGACCCTTCTGTCCTACGGCAGGGTTGTTGATAGTACCGACAAGCCGTCCGTCGGCATCCTTGACTTCAATCTTCGACAGACTGGTGAGTGCCTTGCCATCGACGGTCTTGGTTGGTGCGTCGAAAGTCAGAGTGGACTTCAACTCACCACGGGCTGCAGCTACAACGCTAAGGTTGGCTACGCTGTCCGGAGCTATAAGCAATGGTCCGTCGACAACGCTGAACTTGCGGACATCGAGGTGCCAGCCCGCCGATGTACTCTTGGCAGCGAACGAGAAGGCATAGTCGCCATTGTCGGCAACGCGTATCTGTTTCTCGTATGTCTTTATGCCGCGGTTGGTAAGAGTGGTGTCGTTGAGAAGCTTAAGGGTGTATCCGGCAGGTGTCTGGTCGGCTGGTCCGTATGTAACTCCGAGTATCTCCGGATCGCCCATTGTGCGGTAGAGGAACGAAACATTATACAACCGGTCGTTCTTAAGGCTTACAGCCGGAGCCACAAGCAGGTCGTTGCCGGTGTTGCTGTTGGAACGGTAGCGTGCCTCATAGCCCTCGAAAGTCCATGTGTTGCCATCGTTGTTGAGGTCGTAGATGTCGAAGAGCTCGAAGTCTTCCTCGCTAGCGATGTCATTGTGGTAAGGTGTCGTGAATGCAGCGCCGAGCTTTATGCGGTTGGAAACAGCCGAGCCGCCTTCGCCGTTGACACCGCGGGCGGTTACCTTATATTTATAAGGTGTGACGTGAGCCGGGCTAACATTGTCGGTGATGGTGGTTTCGGTGATGCCTGTTGCAACCCGTACAGAGTCAGGGAAACGTGTGACGTCATATCGGGTGTCGGCAGGATTCATGTATCCCTTGTGTACTCCGGATGTCGGAGCAGTCCAAGTAAGGGTGAGAGCGTTGTCGCCTGTCTTTGTGAGGACGACATTAGTAGGAGCTGTAGGCACGTCGTCGCCCGCCCAAAGGGTAATGCCTGAGCCTTTAGGTCCGTCGCCTGCATCGTTGGAGCAGTACACCTGTATCTGGTTGTTGCCGCCTTTGAGGGATATGTCTTCGGTAACCTCTTCGCCGGGAGCGGCATCATCGACACTGATGTCTTCCCTGCCGTTGATCAGGACATGGTAAGTGATGTTGCCTGTAAGGTCGTCGCCGCCGTAAGTTTTCTCCGGAAGCGTGAAGGTAATTGTTCCGTCGAGGCTTGAGCCTTCGAACTGCGACTGAAGGTTCTCGACAGCTGCCGGAGCGTCGGCTGGTATCTCAGACGGCTTCATGTTGAGGCAGACAATCTGCTTGGTCGACGAGAATCTCTCGATGAGCTGTGCCGTTGGACTTGGCAGGTCGACAACATAAAGACCGGTGGTCTGGTCGGCCAGTACGGCAGCCCAGTACATCTTGCCCGTCTTAGGATCAACGACGGCGCTTTGCTGGGCATCAGCCGGAACGACTCCCGTTGAGCCGAGACTGGTCAGTGAGGCGTTGGTCTTGTCGACTTGGTAGAGCACTCCGTCGGTACCGATACCGTAGAGATTGCCTTGCTGGTCGGCAGCAAGGGTTACAAGCTCGT
Source organism: uncultured Prevotella sp. (assembly GCA_900315635.1). Taxonomy (GTDB): domain Bacteria; phylum Bacteroidota; class Bacteroidia; order Bacteroidales; family Bacteroidaceae; genus Prevotella. Next base: position 851 of record OMZV01000007.1, on the reverse strand, counting down.
GCGACAGTGCTCCGATGGTCGAACGTGTTGGAACTTCGCCGCTATAGTCCGGTGTGCCGAGCTCTTGTCCCGTCTGAGTCATGTACACTCCGTATGGTATTTGTGTCACCGGGTCTCGGGTCAAGTCGTAGGCGAGCATCGTCTGGTCGCTGACCGAATGACCGGCAAGAGTCTCCCAGTTCTGCGTGTCGTATTTATAATAGTACATGTAGATGGTCGTTCCGAAGCTCATGTACTGGATATAGTCGAACGTCAGTCCGTCGCTCGAGAACAGTCCACCGCCATTCGGCTGAAGACCTGTCGATACATTGGAGTACTTCGTGAACGTCACCGGACTGGTCACTGGGAACGAATAGAAGTTGTAATCGCTGTAAGCCGAGAAGTCGGAACTGTAGAGCACGGCTCCGATAAGTTGTGTGCCGGTTTGCTCGTCGGTGTACAATGGCTCGGTCCTGACAACGGGAGCGTTGCCTGACTGAGGGGCTGTTGTCACCTGAGGGTTGACTGACTGAGGAAAATAAAAGAATCCCGGGAACTTCTTTTGCAGTGTCCTGAAATTGTCCTGAGTGGTGCCGCTAGTAGCTACGGCACGTCCGAATGGCTGCGGGCTCAGGGCTCGCTGGGCTACAAGGACTTCTGGTAAACACAACAAAAGGGCTAACAATAAAATGCGCGCTGAATGATAAAAATCAGGCCTTAGTTGAGCTTTGGTCATTGAATTATTACTATATGGAATTAAATGGGTGCAAATTTGGCCCAAGGGGGATTGTCCGTGGCAGGCGGATGCCGCTGCCTAACCAAAGAACTTGATATGATAGCGTGCTAAAACTATTTTTTTTGCTTACCTTTGC
>OMZV01000028.1 GCA_900315635.1 uncultured Prevotella sp. | reverse complement strand
TGCTTGAGGACACAAAGGCTTTGTCTGATGAAGAAAACAAAAAAGTTGCGGAAGGACTTACCTTATTCTGCAAGTACTTCCGCTATCTATGGGATTAATCTTTTAGTGGTTCAAAATGCAGCATCGCAACATAAGATTCGCTCTTTGGCAATTCTCTGGCGAGAATGGAGAGATGTGTCTCTGTATTAGCATCTAGAACGGTGTCCATCTTGTTGATTGGCTTCATGACTTTTGCCAGGAACTGCCCTTTGATGGAATGAGAGCCTATTGTCAGGACATTCTTGCCATTTAAGAGAAATTTCCGGGGTATCTTCTTGATTCTGCGTCTTAAGTCGGAATCCAGTTTGATTTTGCAGATAGACAGCTCATTTCTGCCTCTGACGCTGATCTTCCAGTCGTTGTAATCAAAGCATACGAGACCATTCCCCGACAAAATATCATGATAGTACAGTTGGAAGAGATTCTTCAACGTTGTGTACTGATTCTTTGAAGGAATCCATAGGTACGAGAATACACCTTCCCATTTATTTGGGGCTGGCTTTGCGCCAATATCGAAGACAAATATGTTTTCGCGAGGCATTTTTTCATCTGAATATTCCGCAGGCAAGTTGGATATATCAACGTTGTCATCGGCCAGGACAAGCAGGTACTTTACTTTCTCGTATCCTTTTTCGATGGTCAGCAAATCTTCTGTGAACCAATTTCCAAGGTCCAGTTTCAGATGCTTCAATACACGATTCGACTTATCACCAGGTGCAATCAGATGGTGGAAAGTATCTTTTTCCACTTGATCATCGAAATTGAAAACAACATTTAGATCTTCCATAGTTTCTTGATTTTGAATTGTGTAAAATCTAACTTGGAGAGTCTTGCTATTAGATACTGGTATGCCCTATCAGGTTGACTACTACTTTAACCATTGTGTCCTTCTCCTCCGGTCGGCTTTCTGCAATCAGTAATGTGAGAGCAACGAGTGTGGCATCATCAATGCGCTTGTTGATGGCATAGCCTTTAATGAGGTAGTCCTTTAAAACTCCATTTGCCCATTGGCGGAAGCGAGTGCCACGGACACTATGTACACGGTAACCAACAGAGATAACTACATCTAGATTGTATATAGTTACTTCTTGACGTTGAGTTTTTCCTTCTATAGCACCATGCTGAGTGGTATGTGCAATTTTTGCACTTACCACTTTTTCATCAAGTTCTCCTTCCTTAAAGATGTTGCGGATATGTCGTCCGATAACCGTCCTGTCTTTTTGAAACAATTCTGCCATTTGAGCTTGAGTAAGCCACACGGTCTCATTCTCCAACTTTACATCAAGCTGGGTCTTGCCATCATCGCTCTGGTATATAATAATCTTGTTGTCGAGTTCGTTTGTTTCCATATCTGTCATTATGAGTTCAAGTGCAAAGGTACGACGAGAACGTTACAAATTGGGGTACACCTCTATATTTTTTGCCTGATGCTAAAGAAAGCTCATCCTTGTATCAATAGTAAGAAATTTCAAACTGCTCCGAGACGTTCACGTAATCGACGAAGCTGTCGCCATTATACTCTATGCGCAGTCCTTCGTAATCTTTCGGGACGTATAGCTTTCCAGTAACAAAGTTCCATTTGGGCTTACCGTAAACGTATGACTTGCCGGATAGAAGCAACTTCATTGATATTGGGTCAATTTCCCAAAAGCCACCGCCAATGCAAGTGTCATTCGGCACCAGAAGGTCTTTATGCATCTGTACGCTTCCTATGCGCAGATGTCCGTCGAGTGTGAGAATGAATTTAGGCTCCATTAGAATTGAATTTTGTCTTGTGGGATAATGTCTTTCTCTGTAATCTTCCTTAGCACTCTAGCTGGTACTCCTGCAACAACGCTGTCGGCAGGTACATCTTTGAGAACCACCGCTCCAGCACCGATAACAGAATGGTCGCCAATGTGTACACCGCCACAAATAGTGGCATTTGCTCCAATCCAAACACCTTCACCGATAGTGATAGGCTTTGATATTTCCATGCCGAAGCCACGCTGCTCGGAGTCTATCGGATGAGATGCGCATGAGATAACTACTCCTGGGGCAATGAAGCAGCGGTCGCCTATTGTTATAGGGCTTGTATCAAGAATGGTTACGTTGAAGTTGACAAAAGCCATTCCAAGGAAGTGGGTGTTGAAACCAAAGTCGAAGTGGATGCCGTGCTGAATGAATACCTTGTCATTGTATGTACCAAGGATTTTCTTTAGTAGTTCACGTTGCTTGTCTATTTCTGTCGGGCGTGTCTGGTTATAATCCCAAACAAGTGCTTCTACCTCGCGTTGCCTGTCTGATGGTATGTTCCTTGCGTTACCGATGAAACCTTCCGGACCGGTAACGAGTTTCATTATTTCTTCTTTATTATCAGTCATAATAGTTATTCTGTGGCTTTCTTGGATTCGTGCCTTGTGACCAGCTATAGTAATTCTGTCATATAAATCGGCAAATAAACAATACCGTTAACTGTTTTTATGTCGGAAGTATGCAGGACGTAAGGGGTCGAAAGAAATTCCTTATATTTATCAATACATTTCCTTATCGAAGTTAAAGTGTAGTTTTTGCCGGACTTAACCTCAATAGGAGAAATATTATGCTTGTTCGTTATCTTTGACTTTGCAATAAGAAAGTCAATTTCCATCCTGTTCTCTTTGTTCTCTCTGTCTGAATTGCTGTAGAAGTACAGTTTGTGGCCATTGGCTACAAGCATTTGCGCAACAACATTCTCCATAAGCATGCCGGCATTAACTTCCAATTTGTCAAGCATAATCTTCTGGTAAATCTCAGCAGGAACTTTTCCGTTTTCATCAAATGCATGCGACAGGAGTAGCCCGGTATCACCCATATAGCATTTAAGAGTTGTTCTTTCGTCATTCAACCTGAGGCCGACGCTTGGTTCTGTCGTGTTATAACAGCAGTTTACTATCTTTGCGTCATCAAGCCAAAGAAAGGAATTCTCATAATCACGCATGCGAGCATCCGATCCAAGTGAAGACAATTTGAATTTACGCTCATGCTTTTGAAGCTGACCCGGTATTCCATCGAATATAGCGGTCACGCGTAATTCATCATTGTCTGCATACTTGCGGATGTCATTTCTGTAAAGGTTAAGTATCCTGCGCTTTACAATTTCCAATTTATCAAAATCCTTTGTGTCAATGTATTCTTGTACGGCCTGAGGCATTCCTCCTATTACCATATACAGCCTGAACAAATCCATTGCCTTCCGGTGAATAGCCTGCCCAACCGGTGACAGTTTCTTTAAGCATTCACTGAAATAAGGAAACATCATATCATTGCCCAATGCCCAAAGAAATTCCTCAAAATCCATTGGATACATTTCAAGTGTGTCTTCTTCTGACGGAATATTTATTCCCTTAACCTTACTCTTAACGCTTATCAGCGAACCTGTCTCTATATAATCGTATCGTCCGTCAGCAACGAGAAACTTAATGGCCTCTCGTGCACGGGGACAATCCTGCACTTCATCAAAAATGATCAGCGAATGTCTTGAGGTCAATCTTTTGTTATAGTGTAATTGTAAATTGAACAACAACTTGTCTATGTCCTCAAGATAGACTTCAAACCATTCTTTTACGTCATCGGGTGCCTGTGAGAAGTTTATAAGAATGTAAGAATCGTATTCCTTACGGGCAAACTCCTCTACAATGTAGCTTTTGCCTACCCGCCGTGCACCTTCTATCATTAAGGCACTTGCTCCATTGCTGTTCTTTTTCCAAGCGAGTAACTTATCGTATATTTTTCTTCTCATATCACGTTTTCAAAAATTTATATTACGTATATAATCACGTATTCAAGTTTTTTAATGACGCAAAGTTACACGTTTTCAAGAATATTACAAAACAAATGCCTGACTTTTTGTATCACCCTTTAAATTTATATTTGCTAATCTCTCTATAATATCTGTGTTTAACGTCCTTGCAATAATATAGTCCGAAGTTATCTATTGTTATTGGTATGTTGAAGTGTTTTACGTTTCCCTTTATCTTTTCAAAGTCTTCTCGGGAGAGCCTTCGCTTAAGTCGCTTTGTAATAGTAAAGTGAATACGTGCCTCGTGAATAGGCGGTGTTGTCTTTCCATGAAGAGGCTTGCCGATGATTTCATAAAGTTTTGAGCATAGTTCTGTCAGCTCTGTAGGCATGATATGAGGTTTGGCATACAGAACCTTTATTCTGTCTTTCTTATCACTGTAGAAGTAACCGATATCATCTATGTTGATAGGAATTGGCTGCTGGTCTTTGGCTATACTGCTCATTTTCTCTTGAATGGAAGGAACATACTCCCTGCCAACTCTGCCTATGAAAAGCAATGTGCAGTGGAAGAACTTCTCGTCCTTTCCATCGGGTTGGAAAAGTTCTTTCACGTTGTTCGCAACCTTTGTCATTTCAGACAAGGCTATTGGGGGCAGCATGAATGCTATGAATATGTTGACCTTTTCTTCCATCCTAATCTACATTAACGTTACAATTTCTAGACATCCAAGGGTGTATGAAGAGTGTGGAGTGATGGAGGTGTTATTTCTACGTTTCCTTCCTTACTCGATCCATGTTGGCAATATGATTGCACCTTGATACGAAAAAAGAATTAGAGGTTGGTCGGAAGCCCAATCTCCTCAATCGCTTTCCAAACATTGCTGTAAGATCCCTCCCGTGTAACACTGGCCTTGGCTCTTTCGTAAGCCTTGCGCAACTTGCCGTCCGATGACATGCTTTCCACCCACTTCTTATTACGCAGAAAAGAATCCGTCTTGTCGAAATTGGTGCTCCGTTATCCCTGCGCCAATGATGGTGGGACGGACTTCCTTGATATTCTTTGTAGGTCTTCTGCGTGCTATTATACTTGGATGTTTGGGAGCGCACCAAAGTGCCCGTTACGATAAGACTTTTGGAAAGAATGTATCTTGTTGAGGCCCTTGAAGTCAGAGAGGGAATAGAGTTCAGAACTGCCATCCTCTCCCTTCTCGGTGAACCATACGGAGTCCTTGCGGATAAGGTCATCGATGGTATTGAGCAAGGGGTCATAATGAGTGGTGACAAGCAACTGGCTGCGGCTACTCTCCTTCAAGAACTGCTCCAAGATGAATTCGATGAGCTCCGGATGGAGTGATGACTCTATCTCGTCGATGGACAGAAACTCGTCATTGGACATGGCCTGGTAGATGGCAGCCTCAATACCGAACGTCCTCCTCGTGCCCTGGCTTTGCATCTCGTTGGGAAGGGTGTACTTTTCCATGCCCCTCGTGTTTTTGACCGTATGCTCGAAGTTTGTGTCCACCCTGTCATAGACTGGCTTGCCCTGCAACTTCTTCTTGTCTTCTTTCGAAAGGTCGCCCTCGTTCATAAGAAAGTCTCTGAAATCGGCTGGAATGGGTTCGACCTTTTTCTCAACGCTCACATCAGTGATGTTGTAGTCGGCACGATGGATGAAGTCAAGGATGTACTTCTTCATTCGGGCATCTTCCATCATCTTGCGCCCTGCATAGTTGGACATCAGTGTCCTCGGGTCTATCAAGGGCATCGTGTGGCGGCGCATCCAGTCTCGGGCATCGTCGATTGGTCCCAACGAGCAGTTCACCATGTTTCTGGCTGCGAAAAAAGACATATTCGGCAGACACTTGATCGTGATTTCGTCAATGACAGTGCTGCTCACTTTCAACACGGCTGGGTTGAACTTGATGACGGACTGACCGTTTTGGAACATTCGTGTAAACAGCATCGTCGGTTGCACACTCTTGTAATAATACAGCTTCTCCGACACTACATGATGGATATCCAAAGAAAGTACATACCAGTAGCGGGTGTTGCCGATGTAGAATTTCAAGCTGAATTCTGATGGCTCATTAGGAGTCTCACTGTCTAAAAGAAATGGGATTGTTCCGGTCGACTCATCCATGTCATCATGGCGCATAAACCAGAACTTGCGGAGAAAGTCAAAGGCATCAAGCAGGTTCGATTTTCCACTTGCGTTAGCACCGTAGATAAGTGCCAAACGTAACAATCGAACACCATGGGTAACTTCCACCACTTGTGTGCTCTCAAAAGTTGTATCCTTCGTTGCCTCAAAGCTCAGCGTGACTTCATCCCTGAAGGACTTATAGTTCTTTATCTTGAATTCCTGTATCATAATTGACTCCTCCCTGATTTGTTGCAAAGATAATGATATTATAGCTGCTCTCCAAATAAAATAGGCAAAAACTCATATTTTATTTTGGCATTCAGCATGTAGTTGCCTAAAATACGAAATAAAATAATAGTTTATATCATTCTTCGCCTTGCTTATCATTATCGGTCATTATGCAGTGGTTTGGTTTATTCCTTAGCAATATATAGGCTAAACCAAATTAAACCACTGATAACCGTCATTAACATGGTGCGGTTTGTCCTCATGATGTTATTGGCAGGTTTTGTCAAATGCTCAATGTACTTTTGTCCCCCGTTTGTCCCCCGTCGTCGAAAGCCTCTCCTTCTGCCGATTTTAGAGGCTATTGAGCTCACTTGAAGATGCCTTAAGGTTAACGCTTGTTAAAGTCGTTTTTGAAGAAGCCAGCAGGCATACAATTTCTACCAAACGGTAACTATAAGACCAAAAAGTGCCTTCTTGCAGGGTATGTTTATTTACCTTAACTTTGCAACTGAAAACAAGACGAGATGACAACCAAAGCGGTTGGCAATCAGTCAGGTAAAAAACAAAATATTCACTATTAAATACAGAAAGGAAACAAGTTATGGCAAATGTAGTTTTAATCGGTGCAACAGGATTCGTAGGTTCAGCAATTCTCAACGAACTGCTCTCACGAGGTCACAAGGTAACGGCAGTGGTGCGCCATGCCGCCAAGCTGCCCAAGAACGACAACCTCACGGCTGTGGAGGAGGATGTTGCCAACGTCGATGCCATCGCCGACATCGCCAAGGGCAAGGATGCTGTCATCTCTGCTTACAACCCCGGTTGGACCAACCCCGACATCAAACACCTCATCGAGGTGAATTATCCCAAGATCGTGGAGGCTGTGAAGAAGAGTGGCGTGAGCCGTCTGCTCATTGTCGGCGGTGCCGGCACGCTGTTTGTCAAGCCAGGCCTGCGCGTGGTTGATTCCGGTGCTATCCCTGCCGAGATCATGGACGGTGTGCGTCCTCTGGGCGACTTTTACCTTAACGACCTGATGAATGAGCACGACCTCGACTGGGTGTTCTTCTCTCCTGCCGGCACCTTCGACGAGAAGGGTGCTCGCACGGGCAAGTTCCGCCTCGGCAAGGACGACCTCATCATCGACCCGAAGACCAACTCCAGCCACATCTCCGTCCAGGACTACGCCGTGGCCATGGTTGACGAGTTGGAGAAGCCTGCTCACCACAAGGAGCGCTTCACCATCGGATACTAAGCAAGAAGATTCGGGGCGGTCGTTTGGCCGCTCCTTTTTTATAAAAACAAGACGATGATACAACAGGCATTGGACTTTCTGAAGTCTCACATTGAGGTGGCCCACGCCGCCCCTCTTCAAACACTACGACCTCACCAACAACACAGAAGCAAACGGATATGTCGGAGAACGATACAGCAAGGCTTGACAACCTCGACATGCTCATCAACAGTCTGATGAACGACGGCGGCCAGCGTCTCGCTATTCCCCTTGACCTCAAGGGCAAGCAGCAGCTCATGCGTGCCCTGATGAACGTGCGGCCGCCACTGCCCGCCACCGAGGAGTTTCTGCGGCGGCAAGACCGGGAGCTGCAATGGCAACTTGCCGACAAGGGTATCGTGGAGCCTCAGGGCAAGGGCTTGCAGGTGTGGCAGGGCGACATCACCCGGCTCAAGGTCGATGCCATCGTCAATGCCGCCAACAGCGAGCTACTCGGCTGCTTCATCCCCCTGCACAGCTGCATCGACAACGCCATCCACTCCGCCGCCGGCATCCAGCTGCGTGACGCCTGCTACCGCATCATGAGAGCGCAGGGCCATGAGGAGGCGACGGGCACGGCCAAGATCACACCGGGTTTCAACCTTCCGGCAAAGTATGTCATCCACACCGTCGGTCCCATCATTCCCGACGGACAACCTACAAGTGAGCAGGAGGAGCAGCTGGCCTCGTGCTACCGCTCCTGCCTCGACATCGCTGAGGACTATAGCCTCCACTCCATCGCGTTATGCTGCATTTCCACTGGCGTTTTCAACTTTCCACGTCGGCGTGCGGCGGAGATAGCCGTGGATACCGTGAGAAGCTATCCCAAGAAGAATATCGATACCGTCATTTTCAATACTTTCAAAGATGAGGACGACCACGTTTATCGACAACTTGTTCAGTAAGCCAACGGAGAAGCACCGTCTGACTACACAGCCTTTGGAAGAGCGCATCGCCCACGTGCGCCAGCTGCTCAGCGAGGCCGACGGCGTGCTCATCGGAGCAGGTGCAGGGCTGTCAACGGCAGCTGGCTTGCGCTACGACGGCGTCGACTTCCGCCGTGAGTTCCGTCCGTGGACAGAGCACTATGGCATCACCGACCTCTACTCGTCATCGTTCTATCCCTTCAGGACCGAGGAGGAGTACTGGGCTTGCTGGGCGCGCCATATCTGGTTCTGCCGCTACCGTCCCGACGGTTTGCCGCTCTACCGCACACTGCTCAGCCTTGTCAAGGGGAAGGATTATTTCGTCTTCACGACCAATGTCGATGCACAGTTTTCCAAGAGTGGCTTCGATGAAGACCGCATCTTTGCCTGCCAGGGCGACTACGGACTCTTTCAGACCGAGAGCGGACAGTCGAAGAGGCTCTATCCTAACGAGACGATGGTGCGCCGCATGATGGCCGCCACGGTGGACTGCCGCATCCCCTCCGACCTCATCCCGCGTGATGGCGAGACGGGCGAGAAGCTCGTGCCCAACCTGCGTGTCGACGACCGCTTTGTAGAGGACAACCACTGGGATGAGCAGGCCCGGTGCTATCACGAATTTTTGGAGCAGCACCGCAAGGGGCGCCTCGTGCTCCTTGAGCTTGGCGTAGGCTTCAACACGCCCGGCATTATCCGCTTCCCCTTCGAGCGCATGGCGGCGGAATATCCCCACACGGCCCTCGTGCGCTTCAACCGTCAGTCCATGCCCCTGGTGACGGGTATCAAGGACTTCACCGTGTTTGACGGATGCGAGGAAATAGTGAAACTGAGGTGAGATACAATTCGGATAATTCGAATGATTTTGGCAATCATATCTTTGTTCCTCTTGTCGACAAGCCTAGTGATGAGTTTCATAGGTCTTGGGGTCACGTATGGATTGTGATTATCCTCGACAAGCCGCAAGGCTTCAACTGTGTGCCCGTTCTTGCGCGGACTGCCGTTAATAAATAATACTTTTTTCATAATGTTTGTGTGTGTTATTTAATCGTTGTAAAAGTACTAATTATAATGGCAATTTCAGCAAATCGGCAAAACTTTCTATGATGAAATCGGCACCTGCCTCTTGAAGTTCCTCACGTTTACTATTGCCGTATGTAACTCCGATAGCAGAAGCACCGGCATTCTTCCCCATCAAAATGTCGTAAGGGGCATCACCAACAACAACTGTATCTTTCGGGAGAATGGATAAAGAGGACAAGATCTTATTGACTGGCTCCGGATCTGGCTTGGCATTGACTACGTCGTCGGCACCTATAATACTCGTGAAGAGATTGGTAATACCGAAGTCGTCGACCAATCCGTCCAAAGACTCATGTCCTCGGCTGCTTGCCACTGCAAGGATTTTGCCTTGCCCGTGAAGAGTGTTGAGAGTTGAGATTACGCCTTTAAACGGCTTAACCGCTCCCTTGACATTGTTTCTTTTGAAAATTTTTCTGTAGACATCCGCGCATTTCTCCCCTACTTCGTCACTGAGATGTGCGGATACTGTAAAGCAGTCAGCTAGCGGAAGCCCGATGGTTCCTATGCAAGCCTCAACAGTTGGTTTTGCAATACCCAATTTCTCAAAGGTGTCCATCATTGTGCGGACTATCAGACCGCGTGAGTCGCCCAATGTGCCGTCAAAGTCGAAAATATAGAGTTTCTTCATAATAAAATTATCGTCTATTTGCTTGACAGTATGATTATAATAAAACCTGTCATTAGTCTATGGTCATCCTTCGAACAAATACAGATTACAACGAAATAAAGGCGCCAATTAAAAATATAATTGAACGCCTTTTATTTTTTAGACAATATTCAATTGGAATATTTCAAACCAGTTTTTACTCCTCGTAAACGCACTGCTCTAGCTGTTCGGTTATAGCCTTGCGATCCATGTGCTGACCAATGAAGACAAGTTTCTCCATGCGGTCGCCGTACTTTTCATCCCAGTCGTCGGCTACAGCCTTGTTCTTCTTGAGGAAATCCTCAAGCTGAGCCTTTGGCATTGTGGCATACCACTGACCGGCGTTGCGCAGTCCTATCTGGCGTCCAGCCTGTTCGAAGACGTAACAAGTCTGCTGCTCATCCTCAAAATAGCAGATTCCCTTGCAACGGATGACGGTCTTAGGCCACTTCTCGGCAACCCATTCGTCGAACTTCGATAGGTCGAGTGGACGGCGGTCCTTCCATACGAATGTCTCAATGCCATACTCCAGAGCCTCACCCGACTCCTCGTTCTCAAGGTCATCATCGTCGTCGCCTTCCATAGCAGCTATCCAAGCGGCTGATGTTGCGACCTTGTCGAAGTCGAACTTACCGGTATTCAGGAGCAGGTCGAGGTCGACATCGCCATAATCGCACTCGATAATGTCAGCCTTAGGCTGTAAGTGGCGCAGTATGTCCTTTACCTTTTCGAGGTCTTCCTTGCTTACTTCCGAAGCCTTGTTGAGCAATATCGTGTTACAGAACTCAACCTGCTGGATGACAAGGCTTTCGAGGTCATCCTCACCGATATTATCCTTTAACAGATCGTTACCTTTGTTGAACTCATCACGCATACGCAGAGCGTCGACCACGGTGACGATGTTGTCTAGCTTTGCCTTTGCCGTACGGGCTAATTGCGGGTATATCTGTGGATAGGCAGAAATGGTCTGAGCTATAGGCGCAGGCTCACAAATGCCGCTTGCCTCGATGACGATATAGTCGAACTTGCGGGACTGGGCGATTCCGCTGAGCTGCTGTACGAGGTCCATCTTCAGTGTGCAACAGATACAGCCGTTCGACAATGGGACAAGGCTGTCATCGCCTGAGCCAACTATTCCGCCCTCGGCAATAAGGTCCTCATCGATATTAACCTCACCAATATCATTGACGATAACGGCGAATTTTATGCCACGCTCATTCTTCAGGATTCTGTTTACGAGTGTTGTCTTGCCGCTGCCTAGATAACCCGTGAGCAGCAGTACGGGAATTTCCTTAACCTTAGTTTCCATCTTTTATTTTCTCCAAACCCCACATAGACAGGGATTATATATAATAAGAATTATTCTCTGGGATGCAAAGGTACAAAAATAATGCCAATATGCTATGGCGACAAATAATTATTTTTTTGTCGCAATTGTTTTGAAATAAGACAAATTATCATTACCTTTGTGCGCAAATCAAGAATTAGACCAAGGATTCGATATGGTAAAAAAGAATACAACGGCAGCAGAGACACAAGCCTCAGCCACTCAGAAGCCAAGGAAACGCGGAGCCAAAGCACAGAAGAAGCCCGTAAAGCGCGGTCTGTCGGCCGACCTTATTCCTATCGAGGATGAGACATGGCTGATACAGCCTATCGCTGTAACGATGATGCGTCACGACTATTCGCTCATTCAGATTAGGATTTTAGTCAGTGTAGTCGAGAGCCTGCAGAATATTCTTCACGGAATCCTGAACAACAAACGGAGCCAGGAGTTGAGCCTCTTTACTACAACGGAGCTCGACGAGGACGGTCGCCTGCCGGTGAAACTGCCTTTCAAGGAGCTCGGCGTCGACCCTAACCATTATCCTCAGCTGCGCAATTCGCTGAAGATGCTGGCTTCAATCCCTATAGAAATTCCTTACAAAACAGCCGAGGGACGTAAGTATACTAAGGCGACGAACCTCTGCGATGTGTATATTCCTGACGACCATACATATAATAAATATGCCATACTGAAGCTCGACCGTGGTGTTGCCGAGAGGCTTGTTTCAGTCGATACACTGGGCTATCACAAGTTGGGAAAGCAGATTGTGTTCGCCTGCAAGAACCGGTATACTCAGCGAATATATATGTTCATCGAGTCGTGGCTGCAACAGGGGCGCACCGTTATCAAGACGCTGGAATTCAGAAAGATGCTCCGTCTGGAGAACAACTACAAGAAGTTCTCCGACTTCTGCCGTCGTGTGCTTGAGCCTGCAAAGAGCGAGCTGAAGGAACTTGCCGACAAGGGAGTGTGCGACTGTTACTTCGATTATGACAAGAAGTATGACAAGGGACAGCGTGGCGGTGAGCCTGACGAGCTTGTATTCACCATATACAAGCCTGAGGATCAGCTCAATACTCAGTTGCAGAAGATAACCGACATGCAGCGCCAGCAATTCTCGTCGATGCTTGTAAGGTACTTCTCATTCACTCCTGACAATGCTGACAAACTGGCGGCTCGCATCACTGCCGATACTTATAACAAAGCGGTGCAGAAACTTATGGACCTTCGGCAACGATTCCAGACAACTTACGTCAAGGATCGTGCTGCCTACACGTTCAAGTCCATCGACCAATTGCTGAAGGAGCATGAGGTTCCCAACACCAAGGCTGAGGAACTTTAACCTATCATTTCTTTAAGAAGGCGGCAATTGCCTTGTCTGTTTTCTGCTCTCCTACCCGACGGATTTGACAGAACTTGTCGTAATCGCCACCGCCAAAACGGCGCATTGGAATATCGACAAGGATGTCAGGCTTGTTGAGAAGGATGGCTCGACGGGCGTTTTGAGAGATCGAGATTGACATTGTCTGGTCGAGCAACGTAAAGTAATTGAGGTCGAAGCCCACTACTCCCGGCATTACACGATTGAGGAACTGTAATGCCTTCGAACTTCGAATCTGCCGAGCCTTGGCAGCATGACGGCGTTCCCAGATACTTCCATAATCGTGTCCACTGACATTGACGCCCACGAGCAAGTCGGTTTTCGAGCGTGCCACACGGTCAAGCGGTAACGGATTCGTTATTCCACCGTCTATCAGAATATGTCCGTCGAACTCCACCGGAGCAAACATTCCGGGAACGGAGATTGACGAGCGGATAGCCTGCCAGATACTTCCCTTTCGGAAAACCATCTCCTTACCGGTTTTCCAATCGGTCGCAACACAAGTGAAAGGAATCGGAAGGTCTTCTATATTGCGGTCGGGAGCTATCTTCTTGAGTTCCTCGATGATACGCTCGCCCTTGACGAAATAGGACAGCGATAACGAATAATCAGTATATTGTCGGATAGCTTTCTTGTCAATCTTAGCCATCCACTCCTTGAAATCATCGAGCCGTCCCATCGCATACATACCGGCAACGATAGAACCGAACGATGTCCCCGATACTGACGTGATATTGAAGCCGTTCGACAATAATGAGTCAATCGCTCCAATATGAGCCAATCCACGGGCACCGCCACTCGAAAGCACGAGCGCCACATCACGACGCTCACGCTTGAATATCCTTGCAAGTAACTTCCTTGATTCCATTACCAAAGTCCTTTTTACGTTTCATTTTTATCCAATAAGCAGCCAAACGACTGCTCTTTCATCGGGCAAAGGTAATGATTATATTTGTCAAACCGACAAAGTATTAGAATTAATTAATCCTCCCAAATGTTATTATTGGTTGCATCCATGCCATCTTCCTCACCTGAAAAGGCATTGCCCTTGGCATAGTGAGGAGTATCAGGTTTAGCATTTTGTGTGTTACTGGTATCAACAGTATTCCCTGAAGATTCGACATTTCCCATAATGCTCTCAATATCCATTACACGGACTTTGCAATGTGGTTTAGCGTATTCTCTTTTTTTCATTTTTGTTTTTATTATTATATTAGAGATTCCAACTGACTGCTTAGTAATGGTTTTAGCTAACAGTTCCAGACATTGCAAAGATACATCTAATTTTTTATTTCATGGCAGTTTATATCAAGTTTTTTTCCATAAGAGCTATTTTTTAATGCTTAAGTGACATATTTTAATGTTTAAGTTGCTCAGGCGGATAGTAGTAAGCCAGAAATCCGGTCGACAGCGGCATACAGTCACCCGACATTATTCTTAACGAAAGTCAAGAAACAAAGATTTGCACAGAACAATGAATCAAAATGTTGCGAAAGTATTGCAAGTTCTACTTAATTTTATTACTTTTGCATTCAGAAACAACAGTTGACATGAAGCTTGTAATCATGACTAAGTCCACATTCTTTGTGGAGGAAGACAAGATATTGGAAGCACTCTTCGATGAGGGCATGGACAACCTGCACCTCTTCAAGCCCGGCAGCAGCCCTATGTACAGCGAGCGCCTGCTGTCGTTATTGCCCGAAGAATACTACAAGAAGATTACCGTACACGAGCATTACTATCTCAAGAACGAATACGACCTTGCCGGGATTCACATCGACGACCCCAAGGCACCGGTTCCCGACGGCTATCGTGGCAAGTACAGCCGTACCTGCACCGACCTCGCCGACCTAAAGGAGATGAAAAAGAAGTCGCGCTACGTGTTCCTGAAGAACATCTTCGACTGCATAGAATTCCCCGAGGAGAATTCAACATTCACACTCGAAGAGCTTGCCAAGGCTTCCGACGACGGACTCATCGACCGCAAGGTCTACGCCCTCGGAGGCATGAGCCTCGACAATATGCGCATGGCCAGGGATCTGGGATTCGGCGGAGTAGTGATATGCGGCGACCTGTGGAACCGTTTCGACATACACAGCAACACCGACTATACAGCCATCATCCAGCATTTCGAGAAACTGCGCAAGGCTGCCGATTAATGATAAAACACCACTAAAACCATAAAACAATGAGTGACAACAACTCTTTTCAGGTATTCTCAGGAACAAAAACGAGATACCTGGCAGAAAAAATCTGCGCCAGTCTGGGTCGTCCTCTGGGCAAATTGAACTACACAAAGTTCTCCGACGGTGAGTTCGCCGTGTCGTACGAGGAGTCAATCCGAGGCAAGGACGTGTTCCTTGTACAGAGCACATTCCCCAACTCCGACAACCTCATGGAGCTCCTGCTGATGATAGACGCTGCCAAGCGTGCTTCGGCTCGTCACATCATAGCAGTAATCCCGTACTTCGGATGGGCTCGTCAGGACCGTAAGGACAAACCACGTGTGAGCATCGGCGCAAAGCTTGTAGCCGACATGCTGTCGGCAGCCGGCATCGACCGACTCATCACTATGGACCTGCACGCCGACCAGATTCAGGGATTCTTCGACGTACCTGTCGACCACTTGTATGCCAGCGGAGTAATCCTGCCGTACTTGCAGAGCCTGCACATCAAGGACCTCGTAGTAGCTTCTCCTGACGTAGGCGGCGCAAAGCGTGCCGGAACTTACGCCAAATACCTCAACTGCCCGCTCGTTCTGTGCAACAAGAAGCGCGCCCGCGCCAACGTTGTCGAGAGCATGCAGATCATCGGTGACGTTAAGGACAAGAACGTTGTCATCGTCGACGATATGGTAGATACAGCCGGAACAATCACCAAGGCTGCCGACATCATGAAGGCTGCCGGTGCAAAGAGCGTCCGCGCATGCGCCAGCCACTGTGTCATGAGTGGTCCTGCCAGCGACCGTGTACAGGAAAGTGCACTCGAGGAGATTGTCTTCACCGACTCTATCCCATACACAAAGCGTTGCGACAAGGTAAAGCAGCTCAGCGTTGCCGACATGTTCGCCGAGACTATCAAGCGTGTTGTCAACAACGAGAGTATTTCTTCTCAGTACCTTGTATAATAATCACTACACAGAAAATTATATTTACAAAATAAGGAACGGAATAAACGGCATTGTAAAAGATAGCCAAATACATCGTAAAAGATGCCCAATCGCATCGTAAAAGATGCCCAATTACGATGTAAAAGATACCCAATTACAAGCTAAAAGATACCGTTTCAGAATACGAAAGAAGCCCGATTGCATTGCAGTCGGGCTTCTTTTGTTTAATAATTTAGTGTAACCAGCTGTTATTCAATTGGATAACTACTATCCGAATCGCAAGTCACGAAGATAATTCCAGTAGATGGTGTGGAGATGGTCGAGACTTGTATGGTCGATTTGAGTGAGGTAAAAATAGCCTACAAATCGGTTATCCAAGTGGGCGAATGCCTTGAATAATTTATAGAACGAAGGCGAAGCAAGGGCTCGCTGGTATTTGGCAGCCTTGCGCATGAGTGCCTGAAGATAGGCATTGCTCTCAAGATAGTCTTTCGGATTGCCACCGATTATTGCCTTGGCAGCATCTACTCCACTGCGTAAAGCATAGAAGATTCCCTCACCTGTGACAGCCTCATCGAGTCCGGCAGCATCGCCGCAGAAGAAGACTTCATCATGCCAAAGTGGCACGGGCATGGCATTGTCGAACGGAATCATCGCTCCCTTGAGCGGGTATTTCTCCAGATGGCGAAGTCCCAATTCGTTGCAGAAGTTCTCCATTGCCTCCTTTCCGCTGAATTGAGTACCATTAAGGCGGCATGTCCCAAGGCAAATCTTATCGCCTTTGGCAAAAGCCCAAGCGTAGGTCTGAGGCACATAGCCGAAGCAAACGTTAATGCCGTCGATGTCAAGGTCGGCACGGTCGACATTAATCTCAAAGGCTAGTGCGTTAGGTTCCTTGGGCTTAAACGATGAATCGTGGCGTTTCAAGAGTTGCTCGACATGGCTGTGGGCTCCGTCGCAAGCTACAAGTTTATTGTAGCTTATCGTTTCGCCCGATGCCAGAATTGCTTTCCGTCCATCGAAATCGATACTCTTTACAGCGTCGCTTTCCAATGCTTTGCCATCCTGAAACTTATAGTATTGCAGCAGCCAGTTGTCGAACGATGGACGGTCGACAAGCACGAAGCGCCAGTCTTCATTGCGGTAAGCGTGCGGAATCTGCCGTTTGTCGGTGAAATCACAGTCGGCAAAGCATTTACCCAAATGCCACAGGCGCAGATGGGATTCGTGGGAGCGCTGAGTCTCGTCGAGCAGAGCCTTGGCCTTTTCAGTTCCCAGCAACTCTGCGAGCACACGGCGCGACTTGCCCGTGGTTACTCCGGCACAAAGCTTCATGCGGGGAAACTTGGCACGGTCGGCTATCATGCAGTCTACCCCAGCCTTCCGCAAGCTTATCCCGCAGGCTGTTCCGGCGGGTCCGCCACCTACTATGAGTACGTCGGTATTAATCACCTTAGAATCTGTAAGATACTTCGAAATCGAGGGTGTTATAGTCGTGGTCCAGAGCCGAGCGGTCGTGGGTGTAGCAATACTCGCCGCTCAGGACGATGTTCTTGGTGAACATATAGTCGAGTCCGAACTCATAATTGGTCTTTTGCTTAGAAGCGTCGCCTGAAGGCTGGTACATGTCATAGCGAGCCTTGGCGTGGAACTTGTTCTTGATGATAGGCGCAATGACGAGAGCGTAGACGCCCTGAGCCTTGTCGCCGTTGGCATAGTTGATGTCGGCATTGTTCGACTTCTCGTCATCGGAGTCCTGATAGCGGTTTTTGAATCCGTATCCTGTCTGATGGGCGTACTCTGTGCGGAAAGTCCAGTCGTTCCACAGATACTCAGCCGAGAATGCATAACGACGCTGCTGCAGGCTCCGCTTGCCGTTATGGGAATCGCCGTTAAGATCCTTCCACTCGCCGTTGCGGGCATAGCTTCCGGTCCAGCCGAACCAACCTAGGCGCATACCCTTGACAGGCATTACCCATACTCCGCCGATGACGTTCTTCTGCTGGTCGACATCCTTAACGTTGATTCCCTGTCCGTTGAACACGCCAACCTGATAGTGGATGAGGTTTCTGCCGTTGGAATTCTTCAGGAAATCACCCTGCAACTGTATACCTATGTCACGGCCATTGCTCGAATGTGAGCCGTCACGACCGTTGAAGTTGGCAAGCTGAGACACTACCTGGGCGTAGCTCATAAAGCCCTGGTCAATAGGATTCATAGGGTTCTCGAACGTGAACGGGTTTTTGAACTGTCCTATCTTAACTCGCATCCAGTCAAAGTGTTGCCACTCTACAAAGAGGTCGACAACCTTTGGACTTGAGCCCAGGTTCGAAGTGTTGCCGTTGAACTGTATCTGAGCCTTCCAGTACCAGTCCTTCAGCACACGGCCGTCAAGGCTGAAACGTGCCAGGCGAAGATTGAACGAGTTCGACGAGCTGTCCTTCTGGTTGACATACTGGTACTGTACCATGCCGTAACCGGTAAACTTGACGTTGTTAATCCACTTAGGTGTTTGGGCGCCGGCCGCCATTGTCATGGCAGCAAGCATCAAGGTAGTGAGTAACTTTCGCATATATTAAATTTTAAAAATTTGTTGCAAATTTAATAATTAAATATGAATAAACAAAGGCGGATTGGTAAAAAACAAAGAAAAAAGTTAGCAATAATATCCATTATATATATAAAAATGTGTAATTTTGCAGTCGAATAAACTTTTGGAATGCAATCAGAAGAATATAGACAACTACGCACTTACACGCGCTATGACGGACTTTATCTGGCAATTCTGTGGTCGGCGAGTTTTGCCTGCACCGTAATGAGTTCGCTGGGTACTATTGTTGGAGCCATCGGCAACCTGCTGGTACTGGCTTCGCCGTTCTTTGTCGGCTACTGGGTCAAGAGGTACCGGGATGACGCACTCGGAGGGAGAATTTCCTTCAGACGGGCGTTATTGTTCTGTTTTCAGGTATTCTTCGACGGAGCCTTTATCTTCGCTATATGTCAATTCCTGTACATGAAGTTCCTCGACAACGGGAAACTGCTGCACGTCTACCAGACGATGATGAGCATGCCGGAAATGAAGCCGGTCATTCAGGCTTACGGCGTCAGCGAGGCTGAGCTCAACCAGGCTATGCAGCAGATGTTCGACCCGTTCGCACTGGCTTCTTACTCGTTCATCGTGGCATGTATTTGTGGTGCAGTGCTGAGCTTCATCATAGCAGCAATAATGAAAAAACAATAAAAATGGATATATCAGTTGTAATACCTCTGTTTAATGAGGAAGAAAGTCTTCGTGAGCTCCACGCCTGGATTCAGCGTGTGATGACGGCGAACAAGTTTACTTATGAGATAATCTTTGTCAACGATGGCTCGACCGACCACTCATGGGATGTCATCGAGGAACTGGCAAAGAAAGACCCTAACGTCAAGGGTATAAAGTTCCGCCGCAACTACGGCAAGAGCCCGGCTCTGTACTGTGGATTCAAGGCTGTGCAGGGCGATGTGGTCATCACTATGGACGCCGACCTGCAGGATTCGCCTGACGAGATACCGGGACTATACAAGATGATAACCGAAGAAGGCTATGACCTCGTGTCGGGATGGAAGAAGAAACGCTACGACCCGCTGTCGAAGACTATTCCGACAAAGCTGTTCAACGCTACGGCAAGGAAGATTTCGGGTGTTCACAACTTGCATGACTTCAACTGTGGACTGAAGGCTTACCGCAAAGAGGTAGTCAAGAACATTGAGGTATATGGCGAGATGCACCGCTATATCCCCTACCTTGCGAAGAATGCCGGATTCGACAAGATCGGCGAGAAGGTCGTTCACCATCAGGCTCGTAAGTACGGTCATTCGAAGTTCGGCATCAACCGTTTCTTCAATGGTTACCTCGACCTGCTAACGCTGTGGTTCCTGTCTCACTATGGGAAGAAGCCTATGCATGTGTTCGGATTCCTCGGCTCTATAATGTTCTTCATAAGCTTCATAGCGCTTATCGTCATGGGCGTTCAGAAGATTATCGAACTGAGCAACAATGTCTATGGTCCGCTTGCCAACTCGGCATGGTTCTTCATCTTCCTCGTTGGTATGCTCATGGGCTTGCAGCTGTTCCTTGCCGGATTTATCGGTGACCTCATTAGCCGCACTAATCCGCGCCGCAACGATTACCACATTGAGAAGACTATCAAAATAGAACAGTAACTCTCCCACTTGCAGGGGCGTAGGTGCGTCGGTTTCCAAACCGACGATATAAGCTTCGGTTTTCGAACAGTTGCCACTAAAAATTTCCTGCAAAAGATAGAGAAATTAATGCGAAAGATATTTATTATAATGTTAGTGGGCGTTGTGGGTACTCTGCTCGGTGCCTGCACAAGTCTTGACTGCTCTATTAATAATGTGGTGGCATTGAACGTGAGTATTCCCGACACGGTAAAGGGCGACACGCTGAACGTCTACACAATTGTCAATGGAACTGATACTGCGCTATATACCAACGGAATGAATGTCACAAGCCTGTCTCTGCCGATGAGCTACTCACAGGACGCCGATGTCTTTCTGTTTGCCTTCAGCGACACGACCGGCGTGACAACCGTCGATACGGTTACGATAGCCAAGACCAACCAGCCTCACTTCGAGAGTGTCGACTGCACTCCGCAGTTCTGGCATTCCATACAGTCGGCAACAACGACCCACAACATGCTCGACTCTATAACCATCAACGATTCAGAAGTCAACAATGACGCATCGAAACAACATATTATACTCCATCTGCATAGCCA
This sequence comes from uncultured Prevotella sp., assembly GCA_900315635.1. Lineage (GTDB taxonomy): Bacteria > Bacteroidota > Bacteroidia > Bacteroidales > Bacteroidaceae > Prevotella. Next base: position 7,428 of record OMZV01000028.1, on the reverse strand, counting down.
TTAGCCTGCTGATGCTCGTGCCAATGACTGCCGACGCACAGCACTATGGATTCCACAAGAAGAAACGGACGGCAGAGGAGCAGGCTCTGGAAGATTCTATTCCGCTCTTCCGGGGTGTTGCCGTTGGCTTCGACCTCGTCGGACCGGTGACCCGTGCCGTTGGCGACTATGGCAACTATGAGGTCTTCGCAAGGGTTAACCTCAAGGACAGGTACTTCCCTACCGTGGAGATTGGCTATGGCGACGCTGACCATACTGATGACGTAACTAACATAAGATACAAGACGTCAGCGCCTTACGGCAAGATTGGTGTCGACTTCAATGTAATGAAGAACAAGCACGACAAATACCGGGTGCTTGTCGGGGTACGGTATGCTTTCACATCTTTCAATTATGACATCGGTCCCCTCGATATATCCGACCCTGTCTGGAAAGGCAATGCCGTCTATGAGGCTCACGACCAGAAGTGCTCTTACGGTTGGCTTGAGTTCGGTGCCGGTGTAGATGCTACGCTATGGAAGTTTATACATCTCGGCTGGTCGGTACGTTATCGCTCACGTGTTCATCAGAAATATGATGATGCCGGAGAGCCTTGGTATGTACCGGGCTATGGAAAGAAAGGCACGTCAAGAATCGGAGCAACATTCAACGTTGCGTTCGAGTTCTAAAAATAATAGTTTATGAACAAGAAGAAACTCATCTGGCAAATACCATTTCTCGCCCTGCTCATCATTGGTACAGTGTTAATCGTCATGCAGCAAAGGTCAATACCTTATCAGCACGACGAGGGAATGGTCTTTGGAACGGTTTACAACATTACCTACCAGTACGACAGTGACTTAAAGCAAGATATTGAGGCTGAACTTCAGAAAGTCGACAATTCGCTTTCTCCGTTTAACAAGGGTTCTATTATATCAAAGGTCAACAGGAATGAGAACCCGGAGGTAAACGATATGTTTGCCGATGTGTTCACTCTTGCCGAGGAGGTTTCAGCACAAACCGGCGGAGCATTCGACATTACGGTTGCGCCACTAGTTAACATGTGGGGATTTGGCACTAAACAGTTCCATCGTCCTGACAAGGAAAGCGTTGACAGCCTCATGAAGTTCGTCGGATTCAACAAAATAAGTCTTAAGAACAAGCATGTTGTCAAACAGAATCCTAACATACAGCTCGATTGCTCAGGTATAGCCAAGGGCTATGGCTGTGACGTTGTTGCACGCTTTCTCCGCTCTAAGGGAATAAAGAATTTCATGGTTGAAATAGGAGGCGAGGTAGTAACAAGCGGCAATAGCGAAAAGCGTGTGCCTTGGAAGATTGGTGTCACAAAGCCTACTGACGACAGCCTTCAGGAGAACCAGGAGTTACAGACTGTTCTAAACGTTACTGACAAGGCAATGGCAACCAGCGGGAACTACCGAAACTTCTATGTTGAAGGCGGAAAGAAGTTCGCACACACCATTGATCCGCATACTGGTTATCCGGTTCAGCATAGTCTGTTGTCATCTACCGTCCTAGCTCATGACTGCGCAACAGCTGATGCTTACGCAACTTCATTCATGGTACTCGGTATTGACAAGGCAAAGGAAGTTCTGAAGAAACATCCAGAACTCATGGCTTACTTCATTTACTCCGATGCCAAAGGCAACCTGCAAGTATGGTTCTCACCTTCTCTGAAGGATAAGATAGTAAATTAAGAAGTAGTTCCCCTGAGGGATGCTTGGTGGGGAATAACAGAATGACCCTCTACGACCAAATATTAAATCTCCCATTGTTTCAGGGACTTAGCCACGACGATTTAAGTAATATCGTAGCACATACTAAGTTCGACTTTACTAAAGTTCCGGCTGGTTCGGTGATAGTAAAGGAGGGTGAGCCATGTAAGTTCCTTAGATTTATGCTCAGCGGTACAGCCGTTGTCAACAGCCATGCCGACGACAACAGCTTTAGCGTTGACGAGGAGCTTTCTTCACCGATAATGTTCGAAGTGGAACGGCTCTTCGGACTTACACAATACCACGGTCATACCATCACTGCTCTGACAAATTGCAGCCTGCTTGTTATCAAGAAAGATGAGGTTATGCGCCTTTCTGATAAGTTGCTAATTATCAGGATAAACCTGTTAAACCGTTTGGCAACTGACGTTCAGAAGTTAAGCGGACTTCAATGGCATCAACTACCGGCAAGTTTGACCGGACGATTGTTGCGGTTCTTTGCTTTGCACACCTCCTACCCTGCCGGGCATAAGGTGTTCCACATTAAGATGCAGACTCTTGCCGACAATATCCGGGAAAGCCGACTGAATGTTTCAAGGCAGTTGAACAAGTGGAGGGACGACGGACTTATCACTCTGAGCCGTGGCTTTATCGACATTCCACGACTGGAGACGTTGTTACAGTTAAAAGATAACCCATAAACGTTAAAAGTCAGCTACTTGTGATTGCAATATGATTTTTTTATATTAACTTTGTGGAAAATATACGAAGTTAGTATGAACGATAAGATTTCAGAGAACAAAAAGCACATAAATCCATTTCTTCAGCCATATAATACTCCACATAACGCAGTCCCATTCGACAAGATAGAACTGGGCGATTATGAGGAAGCAATGATGGAAGGCATACGCCGTGAGAACGAGCAAGTCGAGAAAATTATCAATAATCCCGACGAGCCAACCTTTGAGAACACTATCATCCCTGAGGATGACGTCAAAGGACGGACTCACTATTACGACTTGCTCGACCGCACGACAACTGTTTTCTTCAATCTTCTCAGTGCCGAAAGCAATGACGACATGGAAGCATTGGCTCAGAAGATGAGCCCGATACTTACCAGCCATGCCAATGATATAAGCCTCAACCCAAAGCTTTTCGAACGTATAAAGTATGTCCATGAGCATCACCGCAAGCTGTCAACAGAAGAAAACATGCTGTTGGAAAGAAGCTACGACGGCTTTGTCCGCAGCGGTGCACTTCTCGATGAGGCAGGCAAAGCAAAGCTTCGTGAACTTTCTGAAGAGTCAAGCAAGCTCAGCCTCTTGTTTTCCCAGAATCTTCTAAAGGAAAACAAAGCTTTCACTTTGGACATAACCGACGAGAAACAGCTCGACGGTCTGCCTGACACTGTTCGTGAAGCAGCCCGTGACACAGCCAAGGAGCAAGGCAAAGAGGGTTGGGTATTTACCCTTGACGCACCAAGTTACGGTCCGTTCATGATGTATTCCACACAGCGTGACCTGCGTAAGAAGCTTTATATGGCACGGGCAAAGCAGGGCGCTAACGACAATGAGAACAACAACCTTGAGATATGCAAGCGCATTGTCAATGTCCGTCGCGAACTGGCTCAGTTGCTTGGCTATAAGACTTACGCCGATTATGTCATGAAATACCGCATGGCATCAAATGTCAAGACGGTTTATAAGTTACTCGACGACCTTATCGTTGCATATAAGCCTACCGCAATTAAGGAAAGCGACGAGGTGAAAGCCCTTGCCAAGAAGACCGAAGGCGATGACTTTGAGCTTATGCCTTGGGACAGCGCATACTACTCCCATAAGTTGAAATTGCAGAAGTTCGACCTTGACCCGGAGATGCTTCGTCCTTACCTTGAGGTCAACCACGTGATAAAGGGAGTCTTCGGACTGGCTACACGTCTATATGGAATAACATTCAAGGAGAATAAAGACATCCCAGTTTATAATCCCGATGTCAAGGCTTTTGAAGTATTCGATAAGGACGGCACATACCTCGCTCTGCTCTATGTTGACTTCTATCCACGCAAAGGCAAGCAGGACGGAGCATGGATGACAGAATACCAAGGTCAGTGGATTGAGCGTGACGGAACCAATGTACGTCCTCATGCAAGCCTCGTCATGAACCTTTCGAAGCCTACAGCCGACAAGCCGGCATTGCTTCGCCTTGGTGAAGTCGAGACATTCCTCCATGAATTCGGTCACGCACTACACGGCATGTTTGCTGATACTCGCTTTGAAAGTCTCTCCGGAACGAATGTATGGTGGGACTTCGTAGAGATGCCGTCGCAGTTTATGGAGAACTATGCCGTTGAGAAGGACTTCCTCCACACATTTGCATTCCACTACAAGACCGGCGAGCCAATGCCTGATGAGCTCATCGACAAGATCGTTGCCAGCCGTAACTTCAATGCTGCAACAGCCTGTCTCCGCCAGGTTAGCTTCGGATTGCTCGACATGGCTTATTATACTCAGGAAAAGCCATTCACCGAAGACATCATCCCATTCGAGAAGAAAGCCTGGGCTAAGGCAATCATCGGCAAGCAACTGCCTGACACTTGTATGACGACACAGTTCTCGCACATCATGGCAGGTGGCTATGCAGCAGGCTACTACAGCTACAAATGGGCTGAGGTACTTGATGCCGACGTGTTCAGCGTGTTCAAGAAGAATGGCATCTTCGACCGCAAGACAGCACAGTCGTTCCGCGACAACATCCTTTCGAAGGGCGGAACAGAACATCCTATGGCGCTCTACAAGCGATTCCGTGGACAGGAACCAACCATTGACGCACTGCTCGTCCGTGACGGCATACGGCTTCCGAAGCAGACCCTGCTTGACTACCGCTATCTGCGCATGGCACAAATATGGGCAGAGAACAGCTACTGCAAGCGCAGGAAAGTCGGAGCGTTGGTCGTTAAAGACAAGATGATAATCTCCGACGGATACAATGGAACACCAAGCGGATTCGAGAATATCTGCGAGGACGACAACAATGTTACGAAGCCATACGTTCTTCATGCCGAGGCAAACGCAATAACAAAACTTGCACGAAGCGGCAACAACAGCGACGGTTCTACCCTCTATGTCACCGCATCCCCGTGCATAGAATGTGCTAAGCTCATCATCCAGGCAGGGATAAAGCGTGTAGTCTATGGCGAGAAATACAGACTTACCGATGGACTCGACCTATTGAAGCGAGCCAACATCGAAACTGTCTACCTCAATCCTGATGATGCTCCGAAGGATATTTAACTTCCAAGGACAGACAAAGAGTGGTCTTAAGGACAAACGAAAAACGTCTTGGGACAGACAAAGAAGTATTTATACATTATAATTTATACATTATAATTTAGATATAGATGGACAACAACAAGAACAAACGGTACATGCCCCTGATTATGGCGATATGCGTCATAGTCGGTATCTTTATCGGTACCTTCTATGCCAATCACTTCTCGGGCAACCGCCTCAACATAATCAACAATGGAAGCAGCCGTCTGAGCAACCTGCTGCACATCATCGACGACCAGTATGTCGACTCTGTCAACATCAACGACCTCGTCGACAAGGCCATACCGCAGATTCTCGCCGAACTCGACCCACACTCCGTCTACATCAGTGCCAAAGATGTCGAGACCGCCAACAGCGACCTCAAGAGTTCTTTCTCCGGCATAGGCATAGAGTTCATGATACGTCAGGACACAATACAGGTGCAGAACGTAATCAAGGACGGACCATCCGAAAATGCCGGACTGCTTGCCGGCGATAAGATTGTTGAGATCGACAGCAAACCGTTTGTTGGCAGTCAGGTAACGAATGAGGAAGCAACCCATCGGCTGAAAGGTCCTAAAGGAACACAAGTGAAGGTTGGCGTTCTCCGTTACGGCGAGAAGGGTATCAGGGAATTCACCATCACCCGTGACGACATCATAACGAAAAGCATTACAGCTGCTTACATGCTCAACGACTCCATCGGCTACATGCGCATAAAGAGTTTTGGTGAGGCAACTTACACAGAAATGCTTTCCGCCCTCGCCAGTCTGACAGCCCAAGGCATGTCCGGTCTTGTCATTGACCTCCGTGACAACGGTGGCGGCTATCTGCAGGCAGCAGTCAATATGGCTAACGAATTCTTGCCGAAGAACCGTCTAATCGTTTACACCCAAGGACGCAAGAGCCCACGGACGGACTACAAGAGCGACGGACGCGGCAACTTCCAGACTCTGCCACTGGTAGTACTTATTAACGAAGGCTCAGCCTCATCATCCGAGATATTCTCGGGTGCAATGCAGGACAACGACCGTGCCACCATCGTCGGCAGGCGTTCATTCGGAAAGGGACTCGTACAGCAACAGATAGGATTCCCCGACGGCAGCATGATTCGCCTGACCGTGGCACGCTATTACACTCCTTCCGGACGTTGCATACAAAAGCCATACCAGCCGGGAGACGATGCCGACTATGAAGCCGACCTGCTCAACCGCTATGAGCATGGCGAATACTTCTCACAGGACAGCATAAAGCAGACCGGTCCTGCCTACCACACAACCATCGGACGTGTAGTCTATGGCGGTGGCGGTATAATGCCGGACATCTTCGTTCCTGAGGACACGACCAACTACACTTCTTATTACAAGCAGGCAATCATGAGCGGACTGATGTTGCAATATGCATTCATCTACACCGACGCCAACAGGCAGAAGCTGTCCGACTATAACGACATGCGTCCTCTTGCCGACTATCTCAAGCAGCAGGGACTCGTGGAGAAGTTTGCCAACTTTGCCGACAAGAACGGTATGCGCCGCCGCAACCTCATGATTATGAAGTCGCACAGTCTGTTAGAGCAATTCCTCGACGGACGCATCATCTACAACATCCTTGATGAGCAAGCTTGGAACGAGTTCAATAACGAGACCGACCCGACGATAAAGGCAGCACTGAAAGTCTTCAAGACGGGTGCATTCCCTAAGAAGCCGGAACAGACGAAGAAGTAACCGAACATTCAAAGAATGGACAAGAAAGACCTGCGCCACCAAGTGCGCCTAATGAAACGGCAGTTCACCAAAGAGCAATTGCTCGACATGTCACAGTCGGTCATCCACGACCTGCTGGTAGTCCCACAGGTGAAGCAGGCTCATGTCATTCTCATGTACTACTCTCTCGACGATGAGGTCAACACACACAATGCTGTCGACCGCCTCGTCGGGATGGGTAAAATCGTTCTCCTACCCGTAGTAACCAACGCAACTGACATGGAGTTGCGTTGCTACACGGGACCAGACGACTTGCGTGGCGGATTCTTCAATATCATGGAACCCGTCGGCAAGCTATATACCGACTATTCCAAAATCGATGTAGCCGTCGTTCCGGGAATGAGCTTCGACCTTCAGGGCAACCGTCTCGGACGTGGCAAGGGCTATTACGACCGCTTTCTGCCACTTATACCGCAGGCATATAAAATAGGTATATGCTTCCCGTTCCAGAAGTTCCCCGCCATTCCGGTCGGTCAGTATGACGTCAAAATGGACATTGTTCTATAACGTAAACGTAACTAAATTTAACATCAATTTAGAACTTAGTAACTACTCAGCACCCCTTACCAGAAAATGTCAGAAGTCAGCGTTAATTATTTCTAAACTTGTTCTTGGGCTATTTCCAAACAGTTGTTAATGTGA
>OMZV01000012.1 GCA_900315635.1 uncultured Prevotella sp. | reverse complement strand
TTTTTTGTTCAACTCTATAACAAGACGGTCTACCGTTTTCTTTGTAACAATCTCAATCTTACCATCATGGACATCTGCCCATGTAAGGTTGTAGACATCTGAATGCCGAAGCCCGGTATAGCAACAGAAGAGGAAAACATCACGAGCAGGCTCTAATGCTACTCGTTTCTTCGGAATCTTGAACTTTTCAAGTTGTTCAATCTCTTCTTCCGTCAAGAATATAACTCGCTTTTTTGCATTCTTAAGCTTTGGTTTGTAGTATTCAAAGGTACGGTTGTCATGGTAGCCTTTTTCGAGACACCATCTTAAGAACCAACGCAAAAAGCCCAGTTGCTTGTTTATAGTACTGTTCTTCATCTTTTTGCGTCCCAGATAAGTAATGTAATTGGCTATACCGTCTTCATCGAAGTAATCGAAGGTCAATTTTTTGTTGAAGCCATACAGATGATTTCTGATTGCGGAAAACTTCTCCCTTGTTGCATCAGTCCAGTCATTAAGTTTGCTGTTCACTCTGACGAATTCATCGAAGCAAGCCCAAAATGTTTTCTCAGTCTTTGGGAGATTGACATCTTTTTTAATATTCGTTGTTGTTACGGAAGGAGTACCACTTGTTTTCTGTAAAACAGGCTCTTCGTCAAGATAAGGAGTAATCAAAGAATTGTATGCAGAGCGAACAAATTCCGGAGTAGGTATCTGTTCTTTAAGTTCACAATTATGGAAAACTGTGATCATTGCAGACTTCATCATGGCAAGTCTGTCATTCTTTTCAATTACTTCAGAACTAGTTAATGTACAGCCAGTTAGACACTGCGATTTCTTGTCAAAATTACGTTCGTCAACAACTATACCTGTCTGGAAATCCATGCTCTTACCAATATAAGTCACACGCATGATGATACGACTATTGTACTTCTTTTGTTTCTTAAGTATGAAACGGATGCTTCGCTTTATTATCATAATTCAATAATTTTCTATCAAAGATAGCAAAATTTTGTAATTCGCAAAAATGTTTTTGCCACGATTTTTTAACCTAAAAATAATACTGTAAATATTTTTTCTTCGCATTTTTCATGGGTAGAAACGAACCTTTGTGAAAATCGTGGCAAAATCGTGGCAAGAAAATCGTGGCAAAATCATGGTTTTATACACGAAAAAACCGCTAAGCAATTGTAACTTAGCGGTTTATAGGAAGTGCTTTTGCGGAGAGAGAGGGATTCGAACCCCCGGTACCTCTCGGTACGACGGTTTTCAAGACCGTTGTAATCGACCACTCTACCATCTCTCCATCAGTATTCAGATGTTGTAAAACTGTTTGAACACTGGCTTTGGTCGAAAAGCGATGCAAAGGTAGTGGTTTATTTTGAAATAACCAAATTCTTTGCAATGTTTTTTTTTAAGAATGTTGTTTTTATTAGGGTGTGGGACCGTTTTAACGTGACCCAACACCCATTTTTATGGGTATTGGGCTCGTTTGTTGGATTCGGGAGTTACTCTGTAGTAGCTGCTCCGGTTGTTGCTGGGGCAGTCTTAGGAGTCTCTGTAGCCGGTTTTGCCGGTTCTGGCTCAGCCTTGTGCTCTGGCTCGGTGGTCTCTGGCTCAGTTGCAGGCTCCTCTTGGGCAGGCTCTGTTTCTGTAGACTGATACTCCGGCTCAACACTTCTCTTCTTCGGAGCTACCGGTTGAACATCACGGTCAGGCTCTGCGATGGCGCTGTCAGGAATGATAGCTGAATCGGCAGGCTCTGCGGTTGTAGTTGCTGTGGTGTCTTTAACGGCAGGCTCGACGGTAGTGGTGTCGGCGGGTGCAGCCTGCTTTGTTGACGAGTTAAAGTACCAAAGCATTCCAGCGGCGATGGCGAGTATGACTATTACTGCCACGAGGACAACCATGCGGACGTTAGTCTGGTGGCGCTCGTCCTCATATTGGCTGATAGGGCGTGCCTGATGTTTTGTCTGCTGGCGTTGACGCTGTTGTGGTTGCGGCTTTGGCTGTGGCTTTGGAGCTTCTGGCTTCTTTGCCGTTTCCTCAGTAGCCAATGGCTTTACAACTTCTTCATCGTCTTCATCTTCATCATCGTAAGCTTTGCCGATAGGTTGGGCGGACTTGATTTCCGGAATGACAATATTGCGTCGTCCGGTCAGTTCCTTGCCGTCATCACTTATAATGCTTCTTACATTGAAGAAGTAAGCAGCGTGGTTGGATTTGTTCGAGGCTGTCGATGAGCGCAGAATGTTACGCTTCTTGTCGTTAGAGCCCTCTTCACAGAAGAACTTGAGAACAGCGGCACTGTCGGACTGCTCCAGCATTCCACTGGTGCAAAGATAGAAGTAATCGCCTTCTTCGATGTCCTCGGTGTGGTATATTGCCGGATTGGCAAACGTTGCTTTTTCGCTGCCTTTGTTCTCATAGACCATGCGCTTTGCCGACGGACGAATCTGATAGATATGGCAATTGCCGACGCTGACGATAGTCATGCCTTCGTGATGGAGGCAAATCATGACGAACGAAATGCCTGTAGGCCATGAGTTGCCGTCAGCATTGCGGCATGTGTCGATAGCGGCACGAATGTCATCGTCGCTTATATCGCCGTTTGCCGTGCGGTAGCGCTTGAAATATCCTGATATATTCTTTATGATGTCCTGACTTGTCTTCCCATCGGAACTGTGTCCGTTGCTGACGATGAAAATACGGTCTGCCTGGTCGGCTTCACCTTTCCGTGGATAGATAAAATCTTGCTGTTCGGTCTGTTGTCCAACTTCCCAAATAGCTTGTGGCTCATTGATTTCTATTCTCATAATCTTTTCTGAATGTCTGATTACTTTTTTCAGTCCACAAAGATAATGTAAACGAGCGACATGACAAAGAAAATTTCAAAGTTTTATTTTTTATTGCTTATTGATTGGATATTCAAATATATTTTGTATTTTTGCATCTTAGTGGGGGAAAAGAAAATCCTAACCGACATAAAACTTAAAACTATACTCCTAATTGACTGACTTTGCCCATATTAAATTTATAGATGACGATCCTGTAACTCAGAGTATACAGGAGCATTGTGACGGAACTGCAGCCATTGCCTCATTTATGGCAAAGGCATTTGAAGCTTCTCCGTGGGCTCAACTTTGTGGTAAATGGCATGATATAGGCAAATACTCAGATAAATTTCAGAAACATATTATTGCGGCTTCAGGTCTTGACACTTCTGTCAGCGACCCCGGACTAACCGACCATGCCACAGCAGGTGCATTACTGGCTAAGGAAAAACTTGGCGGAATGTGCTTGCCCATTGCTTATTGTATCTGTGGTCATCATCATGGTTTGATGGATTTTGATAATGGCAGCAGGAGTTGTCTTAAGTTTCATCTCTCACCGCAGGAAAATCCATTGCTCGACAATGTAAGGCAATATATTGACACAACTACACCATTGCCACAGCTTCCTCCGCCAAACTTTGATAATGACTCGTTAAAACCAAAGTCTTGGCATCTCTGGATTCGTATGCTTTTCTCATGCCTTGTCGACGCCGACTGGCTTGATACCGAACGTTTTATGAATCCGGCTAACTTTAAGGCTCGTGCCAATTATTCTTCTCTGGCTGAACTAAAGGCAAAGTTGGACGACAGACTTCATTCCTTATCTGAGATTTCTCCTAAAACCGATGTTAATATAATAAGAGGTAAAGTACAGGACGTCTGCTGTAATAGTGGCAGTACGGTTGGACAGGGTATTTACAGCCTTACAGTTCCTACAGGTGGTGGAAAGACCCTCTCTTCACTCCTCTGGGCTATGGAGCACGCTATCAGACATAACCTAAAACGAATTATTATTGCTATACCATATACAAGTATAGTAACGCAAACGGTCGATACTCTTCGTGATATTTTCGGTTACGCCAATGTTGTCGAGCATCACAGCTATGCCGACATCTCGGGCTTACCGGCTAAAGACCAGTTGCCATTGAGGCTGGCAACTGAAAACTGGGACGCGCCGATAATTGTCACTACAAACGTTCAGCTTTTTGAGTCGCTCTATTCAAACAAAACCTCACGTTGCCGAAAACTCCATAACATAGCCCGTTCGGTTCTTATATTGGACGAGGTCCAAATGCTTCCTGCCGAAAATCTCCATCCTATCATAGATATTCTGGATGGATTGAGCAAGTTTATGCATACCAGCATACTGCTAACTACTGCCACTCAACCAGCATTCTCGGGTACAATAGGCAGTGGTGACGCAAAGTTCGAAGGACTGCAAACAAAGGAGATTATTCCAGACACCGCCGACTTGTTCAAAAGTATGCGGAGAGTCAAGATAGAGTTTGAAAAAGAACCAATGACTTATGAGAATATTTCCGAAGAGTTGTACAAGAACAGGCAGGTACTTTGCGTAGCAAACACCCGCAATGATGCCCGGCAAATTTATGACGGCTTACAGGATAAATCCAACGCCTTTCACCTTTCCCGAATGATGTGTCAACAGCATATCGCCGACAAACTTTCAACCATCAAACAGCACCTGGCGGAAGATGAACCGGTCATAGTCGTTAGTACACAACTTATTGAGGCTGGTGTCGATATTGATTTCCCCACAGTGTGGCGTGCGGTTACCGGGCTTGACTCTATCATTCAGTCGGCTGGCAGGTGCAACCGTGAAGGGCGGCGTGAACTTGGTTTAGTCCACGTCTTCCAATTGTCAGACTCTTCCCCTCGCGGTATACTGGCTAAGGGAATATCTGCCACACTCGATCTCATTGATTCCGGCGAAACGGACTTCCTCAGCCCTGATGCTTCCAAGCATTATTTCCAGCTATTCTATTCAAAACTCAATGACACCGACGTTGGTGGACTGACGGAACTCCTTTATCGTCCATATCCACAGTTTGAGTCGGCAGCCGGAGCCTTCAAGATGATTGACGACAACAGCCTTACGGTATATGTACCTTATTCCGATGGCGAAGCATTATTGGCTGAACTAAGAAACGGTGAGTATTCCAATTCGTTGCTTCGCAAACTACAGCGCTATTCTGTCAACATACCAAAAAGCAAACGTGACGAGTTGGAGAAACTTGGCGCAATAAAACTTGCCGACAATGTTTACATGCTACCCGACTGTAGCAACTATGATGATAACACAGGTCTTACGTTCGATAACAAATGGCTTGACGAAGACCTTATAATATAATAACAGACAATGGAACATACAGATAAAGAATACTGTCTTGAAGTTTGGGGCGATTTAGCCTGCTTCACTCGTCCAGAGCTAAAGGTCGAGCGTGTCAGTTATGATGTCATAACGCCGTCAGCTGCACGTGCCATCTTTGAGGCTATCTTCTGGAAACCGGCTATTCGCTGGCAGGTCACCCGGATAGAAGTGCTCAGCCCCATACGCTGGTTCAACATCAAGCGCAATGAGGTCGGCTCCACTATGAGCCCATCATCTGACGGGATAATCATTGAGGACAAACGCAAACGGCGGCAGCGTTCTTCCATGCTGCTTCGTGATGTCCGCTATCGTATATTTGCCCGTCAGCAGTATGTACCCGTGCGCAACCGTCCTTATGAAGAGCAACGGTTGTGGGCAAAGGACGAGAATCCCGGCAAGTACAATGCCATGTTCGAACGCCGTGCTGGAAAGGGTCAGTGTTTCAATCAGCCTTATCTGGGATGCCGTGAATTCTCATGCGGCTTCAAACTCATTGAACCTGCGGTATATAGCGAAGGTATCGACGAGACACGCGACCTCGGCATAATGCTCTATGACATGGAGTTTCAGAAAGACGACAGGTATGGCGAGAAGCCAGCCACACCTTTATTCTACCGTGCCCGGATGGAGCATGGAGTTATTACCGTTCCACCAAAAGACAGTGAGGAGATATTACGATGATACTACAGGCGCTTTGTGAATATTATGACCGTAAGGCAGTACTCGGGGAGATGCCGCCATACGGACGTGAATCGCGACCGATTCCATACCTTGTCGTCATCAATCCTGACGGCGATTTCCTTCGGCTGGAGTCAACTGCCGAGGATATTGATGGAGTAAAGACGGTCAAGAAGTTTATGCTCTGCCATTTGCGCGAACGGTCAGGAAGTAAGAGCTGGGCTACTGCTAACAGCCTTTGGGACCATTATGGTTATGTGTTTGGCTTTCCTGATAAGCTGGACTTTACTAATACAAAGGAAGCATCTACTGCCGCAAAGCAATGCAAGACTTTTCAGGATGAGCTCCATCGGTTGGAAGCACTAAATCCTCATGACGAGGGCTTGTCAGCCGTCGTCCGCTTCTATGGCAAGCTGCAACAAAACATTAGTAAGCTAAAGTCGGACCCTCTCTTTGATGAGGCTTTTAAGAAGGGCGGCACCAACTTCGCTTTCCGTCTTGTCACAGAAGCAGAACCTGTTGGGACAGCCGCAGGCTTCAATTATGGTGACGACGATCCAGATGCTCCTGAGGGACTTTGCCTAGTCACTGGCGAGCACCGCCACATTGCCAGAGTCAATAGCTCCATTTCACTTCGTAATACCAAACTTGGTAGAGCCAAGCTTGTAGGATTTCAGAAGAATTCTGGCTACGACTCCTACCATAAGGAGCAAGGACTCAACGCTCCTATATCCATCGAAGCCAATTATGCTTACTCGACAGCCCTGAACACATTGCTTGCCCCTAAGTCCAGGAATAAGTTCTTCTTCAATAAGGATACCCTTGTCTTTTGGGCTGGCAAGGACAATAAGTTCAGCGATATGTTCTCTGTCTTCTTCACTGCGTTACCAACGGACGACCCAGACCGCAATGTCGAACAGATTTCCTCGTTGCTTAAGGCTCCTTTGACAGGAACCGTTATGGGCGATGGCGATACTCGCTTCTATGTTTTGTTGCTCAGCCCTAATGGACTTATAGCCGTGAAGCTGTGGGAAGAAACTACGGTACGTAAGATGGCTGTCAACATCCGCCGCTATTTTGCCGATTTGGACATTGTCCGTGGTCCGGGCGATAAGGAATTTATGCCGTTGGCAAACCTCCTTCGCAGCATATCCCTTCAGTACAAGGAGGAAAACCTTCCACCCCAGCTGTTTCCATCGATGATGTTGTCAATACTTGAGGGACTGCCTTATCCTGAGCTGTTACAACAGCAGACTATCGGCAGGATTAAGGCTGACAGAAAAGTCAACCGCAACAGAGCGTCTTTGCTAAAGGCTTATCTGACTAGAAAGAATAACAATAACGAAAAAGCTATAACTATGTCACTTGATTTAACCAACACCAACCCTGCCTATCTCTGTGGCAGGCTGCTTGCAATCTTTGAGAAGATACAGCAAGAAGCTATGCCCGGCGGAGTCAACTCCTCCATCAGGGATAAGTATTATGACTCATTCTCTTGTACCCCTAATTTGGCTTTCGCCCGCTTGTCGGCGTTGTCCAACCACCACTTGCAGAAACTATCGCATGGCAGGCAGGTCTATTTCGAGCGCTTGAAGGGTGAAGTCATGGAACTTCTCAACCCCGACGGACTGCCCGCCCACTTCTCACTCGACGACCAGTCACGTTTTGCCATTGGCTATTATCAGCAGCGTCAGGACTTCTTCAAGAAGAAGGACAGTGATGCCAACAGTGAAACTCCAACAGAATAAATAACAATAAAAAATTCATATAACTATGGAACCAATAAACAACCGTTATGATTTTGTTTACCTCTTCGATGTCGAAGACGGCAACCCAAATGGCGACCCGGATGCGGGCAACATGCCGCGCGTAGATGCCGAGACCGGCGATGGGCTTGTTACTGATGTCTGCCTGAAGCGCAAGGTGCGCAACTATGTCCAGACTGTCAAGGGTGCGCAGCCGCCTTACGATATATTTATCAAGGAAGGCAGCGTGCTCAATGACACTATTGCCGATACTGCCAAGGACACTAAGAGCAAGGACGATGCCCGCCAGAGCATGTGCAACAGGTTCTATGATGTCCGTACCTTTGGAGCAGTCATGTCGACAGGTAAGAAGAATGCCGGTCAGGTCCGCGGTCCTGTGCAGTTGACCTTCGCCCGCTCTGTCTCTCCGATCACAACTTCTGAGCACGCAATAACCCGTATGGCTGTTACCGATGCCAAGGGCAGCAGTGCCGATGATGCCGGCACTCGCCAGACTATGGGACGTAAGTATACCGTTCCATACGGACTTTACCTTACTCATGGATTTGTCTCGGCAAACCTAGCACGTCAGACGGGATTCACCGATGAAGACCTGCAGTTGTTCTGGGATGCGCTTAAGAATATGTTTGATGTCGACCACAGTGCCGCTCGTGGCATGATGTGCCCGCGCCGTCTGATAGTCTTCCGTCATGACTCCGAGTTGGGCAACGCTCCTTCTTACAAGCTCTTCGACCTGGTTCATGTAGCCCAGAAAGACCCGTCCCGTCCGCCACGCTCATTCTCCGACTATGAAGTTACCGTCGACAAGGACAGCCTTCCCGTCGGAGTCGAGGTGCAGGAGTTAATCTGACACTATATATAATAATAATGTATAGCGACGACGACCTTTTAATGCTTTCCGGAATACAGCATTACGCTTTCTGTCCTCGCCAGTGGGCTCTTGCTCACATCGACACACAATGGGCTGACAATCATCTGACTATCGAAGGTGATTGGCTTCACAGAAAGGTCGATGATCCGTTTGCGATGGAATATGATAGTGGTAATGTTGTATTGCGCTCTGTGGCGGTAAAGTCCTATAGGTTAGGCTTCTTCGGCATAGCTGACCTAATGGAACTTCTACCGCTTGAGGATAGCTCTGCAACGGCTTTAACTGTTCCGAAGTATCCTGGGCGTTGGCGGGTCGTCCCTGTTGAGTATAAGCATGGTAAGCCAAAGGATGATGATATAGATGAAGTGCAATTGTGTGCTCAGTCGATGTGTCTGGAGGAAATGTATGGTATAAGCATTCCTCATGGAGCCATTTACTATGGAGAGACACGCCGAAGGACAACTGTAACGATGTCTGAATCACTGCGGACTCATGTTAATGAATTGTCTGTTGAAATGCACCGTGTGTTCGATAGCGGTGAAATTCCCGACGCACTGCCACAAAGCAAGTGCCGTTCATGCTCACTGAAGGATATTTGCATGTGCCCCGACTTACGTAAGGCATCATCCGTAAAGGCATATCTAAAGCAGTTAAGCCAATGAGAAAGTTACTCAATACTCTCTATGTCACCAACCCTGATGTCTATCTTACTAAGGACGGCGAGAATGTCGTAGCCAAGATAGACCAGCGTGAGGTAATGCGTATTCCGACACTTAACCTTGAAGGTATCGTTTGCTTCAACAGACTTGGAGCTTCGCCTTACCTTATGGCAATGTGTGCCGAACGGAACATTGGCATCTGCTTCCTTACACCTAATGGGCGGTTCCTTGCACGAGTTACAGGTCAGGTGAATGGCAATGTCCTCCTTCGTCGGCAGCAGTACCGCTATGCCGACGACAAGGACCGGAGTCTTGGTGTCAGCAAAGTCATGATTGCCGGTAAGATTTTCAATTCAAGGAAGAACCTCGACCGTTTCAGACGTGACCATGGCAGTCTTATTTCAGATGAGACTAACTACCAGAAGATAACCCAGTTGATGGACACCGACAGACGTAATGCTCTTTCTTGTATTGATATGGATAGGCTTAGAGGACTTGAAGGCGATGCTGCCAATGCTTATTTCTCACTGTTTGGTCAGCTAATAACCTCTCATAATGCGGCGTTTGCTTTTCATGGGCGTAACCGTCGTCCTCCTAAAGACCCTGTCAACTGCTTGTTGTCATTTGCCTATACTCTCTTGGCTCATGAGTGTCAGTCAGCTTTGGAATCGGTTGGTCTAGACCCTTATGTCGGTTTCATGCATACCGACCGCCCCGGGCGTGCCAGCCTTGCTCTGGACCTGATGGAGGAACTCCGTGCCTATCTAGCCGATCGCCTCGTGTTAAGCATGATAAACAGGGGACAGGTGACGGATAAGGATTTCATAGAGAATGGCGAGGATAATATACTGATGACCGACTCTTGTAAGAAAACAGTCCTGTCGGCATGGCAGAAAAGGAAGAAAGAGACATTGACTCATCCTTTCCTTAAAGAAACAGTACCCGTCGGACTTATCCCTTATATCCAGTCGATGCTCCTTGCCCGTTATGTCCGTGGCAATCTTGATGGCTATCCTGTATTCTTGGTGCAATAAAAAACGTGTGTTATTATGTTAGTTCTGGTTACTTACGATGTTGAGACCGTATCGCCTAAAGGTCAGATGCGGCTGCGAAAGGTAGCGAAGGCTTGTATGAACTATGGTCAGCGTGTGCAGAATTCAGTCTTTGAGTGCGTACTCGATTATTCTCAGTTTGTCAGGTTGAAACTTGAGCTAAAGGGCTTAATGGATGAGAAACATGACTCTATACGCTTCTATAATCTCGGAAATAACTATAACACGAAGGTTGAGACTCTCGGCATAAAACACGGATTCAATGTCGAAGAGGAACTGATTATATAGCCGTGATTTCCGGTCTGCGAACCTTAAGTGGTCGTCATATACCCGTTATGTTCGCAGTCGTTGATCTTTAATTGATTAGGGCTGCAATAGCTCTAATCAACAACAATATATGTTATTATGAATTTCTTTTCGCAATTAATAGTTGAAAAGCCATGATTGAAAAAGGAATTCTGATAACAAGGGGTCACGCCCCGCACGGGGCGTGTGGGTTGAAACTTGTAATATAGCAACGGGCAGCACATGCACCCAAGTCACGCCCCGCACGGGGCGTGTGGGTTGAAACTCTTGCTTTTGGCAACAGATCCCTGTAGGATTGCGTCACGCCCCGCACGGGGCGTGTGGGTTGAAACATAACTTTGTGATATTTAATAGTTTTTTCAGGGGTCACGCCCCGCACGGGGCGTGTGGGTTGAAACGGACGTTGGAAGCTATCGCAAGGCTCACTAGCTGTCACGCCCCGCACGGGGCGTGTGGGTTGAAACTTTTGCGAGGGATTGCAAAGTAACGTTGGTCAGAGTCACGCCCCGCACGGGGCGTGTGGGTTGAAACTTCAAGTTTGCGTACCAGGACCAAAAGCAGACAGAGTCACGCCCCGCACGGGGCGTGTGGGTTGAAACGGACGTTGGCAGATGTCGCAAGGCTCTCTAGCTGGTCACGCCCCGCACGGGGCGTGTGGGTTGAAACAGTTTGGAATTGAATACATGGTATGACCTCCGAGTCACGCCCCGCACGGGGCGTGTGGGTTGAAACATAATCAGCCTCAGGAAGAATATAAAATATACCTGTCACGCCCCGCACGGGGCGTGTGGGTTGAAACAGAATGCCAGAGGACAGACTAGCCACAGACAAAGGTCACGCCCCGCACGGGGCGTGTGGGTTGAAACATAGTCAGCCTCAGGAAGAATATAGAAAATACCGTCACGCCCCGCACGGGGCGTGTGGGTTGAAACGGACCATACTCTGATGAAATAAAGTAACGGATTTGTCACGCCCCGCACGGGGCGTGTGGGTTGAAACACCCTCCACAATCAACTAGTGATTGATTACTTTAGTCACGCCCCGCACGGGGCGTGTGGGTTGAAACTCCATAGTCGTTAGTACCGTCAGTTAGTATCTCGTCACGCCCCGCACGGGGCGTGTGGGTTGAAACAAACGACCTTTGAACATCTTTTGTGCCTGACTAGTCACGCCCCGCACGGGGCGTGTGGGTTGAAACGAGCAGCAAAGGCAGAGGCAGTTAACTGGTCAACGTCACGCCCCGCACGGGGCGTGTGGGTTGAAACGTTGAGCATGAGCAGATTCAGCAGCCTGTTGAGTCACGCCCCGCACGGGGCGTGTGGGTTGAAACAAATCTGCATTGAACTCACCAGAAACTAGGTCAAGTCACGCCCCGCACGGGGCGTGTGGGTTGAAACTCGAGAAGAGGATTACGATAAAAATCCTGATAAAGTCACGCCCCGCACGGGGCGTGTGGGTTGAAACTTCCTCACTCTCGACACGGTATTGCAGGAATGGGTCACGCCCCGCACGGGGCGTGTGGGTTGAAACGCCATGCGAATGCGAAAACGCCAACGAGAATCAGTCACGCCCCGCACGGGGCGTGTGGGTTGAAACTCAATCTGATGAGTGATGTGGACATGGCATCAGTCACGCCCCGCACGGGGCGTGTGGGTTGAAACCCAAGACCCCGTAGGGCGGTGGGGGCTGCAAAGGCAGTCACGCCCCGCACGGGGCGTGTGGGTTGAAACGTGGTACTCTGGTTGAGCCACTTAGCAGGGTAGGTCACGCCCCGCACGGGGCGTGTGGGTTGAAACTTTCGCCATCGAATGAACTAACGAGTTTCGACCGTCACGCCCCGCACGGGGCGTGTGGGTTGAAACATGTAAACAACGCCCGTGTCCTTTTGGTACTGAAGTCACGCCCCGCACGGGGCGTGTGGGTTGAAACTGCTAAGTCCTCAGACAACATACAACTAAAACCAGTCACGCCCCGCACGGGGCGTGTGGGTTAAAACATGACAATAAACATTATTAAACATGATACAAATGTCACGCCCCGCACGGGGCGTGTGGGTTGAAACAAAAGTTTACTAGAGACAAAATTAATCCTATGGTCACGCCCCGCACGGGGCGTGTGGGTTGAAACAGAAAATCCAAGTTGTGCTGGAAGCTTAATCCGAGTCACGCCCCGCACGGGGCGTGTGGGTTGAAACAAACGCTGTAAAGTTTTACCAAAAAGCGGTCCAGGTCACGCCCCGCACGGGGCGTGTGGGTTGAAACTATCAATAGCGACCCTGGTAAAGCTATGTATTACGTCACGCCCCGCACGGGGCGTGTGGGTTGAAACTGACAGATCTGCAGAGGCCATCGAAAAGCACATGGTCACGCCCCGCACGGGGCGTGTGGGTTGAAACTTAAGAGCTCAGACCCTCAATACTGCTGCTTTTGTCACGCCCCGCACGGGGCGTGTGGGTTGAAACGTTACGGGTGTGCAGAATGCCGGCAAGGCTATCGTGTCACGCCCCGCACGGGGCGTGTGGGTTGAAACTCAACATAGCTCATAGCCGCCACTATAGCGGTCAGTCACGCCCCGCACGGGGCGTGTGGGTTGAAACTCTCTGATTGACAGATATTCCACTGCGCACCAGGTCACGCCCCGCACGGGGCGTGTGGGTTGAAACACCGTAGATAGTAAGAACGCCGGATATGTGGAGTCACGCCCCGCACGGGGCGTGTGGGTTGAAACTGTCTCAACGAGGATGATCTAAAGGGAGACAAAGTCACGCCCCGCACGGGGCGTGTGGGTTGAAACACGAGGATATTGTTGGTGCGGTCGAGTGCCGACGGTCACGCCCCGCACAGGGCGTGTGGGTTGAAACTATTAAAAGTATGCCTGTCGTTAATTCTCCTCTGTCACGCCCCGCACGGGGCGTGTGGGTTGAAACAATCTTATTTAACCACCGTGATGAAGGGAGATTGTCACGCCCCGCACGGGGCGTGTGGGTTGAAACGGAACCAAGTGCAGAAAATAAAGAGTGGGAAATGTCACGCCCCGCACGGGGCGTGTGTGTTGAAACCACCCTCTGCTCTAGTTGCCTTACCCTTTGCAACGGTCACGCCCCGCACGGGGCATGTGGGTTGAAACCTAACTCAGTCACATTGGCAATGATTAATGCGACGTCACGCCCCGCACGGGGCGTGTGGGTTGAAACCAACCCTTAGCCTTGTGCCAACGGTCTATGTCGTCACGTCCCGCACGGGGCGTGTGGGTTGAAACCATCTATATGGCACGTCCTCTTCCGTGTTCACGGTCACGTCCCGCACGGGGCATGTGGGTTGAAACAACTTTGCAAAGGAAAAATGAAAGTTCAATAATGTCACGCCCTGCACGGGGCGTGTGGATTGAAACAAACCATAATTAGACAAGAGGAGCACGCTTTTAACAAGCCGTTCCTGTTGGGCTTTATTACGGACTTTGGTTAGGGGCGACAGTCTCCGAACTGTCGCAAGAAAGGATTGTTGTTGTATAGTCGACGGTTCGGAGACCGTCGCTCCTGCAAAGGTGGATAATGGATTAATATGTTGTCGGTTTACAAAACAAGAATTCATATTCTGGGAGATAGGAGAAAGGGATGGCGGGGTGACCATGCGCTTCGCTTAGGCAACCCATACAGAGGGAATGAAATGAGAGGAGGAGAGTGATGAAAGAATATTACAGGTGGGGTGGGGAATGGTATAGTGATTTGTAAAAGATATCCGATTAGGACGAGAAAGATGCCCGATTAGAATGTAAAACGGTATCTTTTAGAAGCTAATCGGGTATCTTTTATTGTAATGTTTGGTGTGACCTTGTAAATAGTTGGATTACAACTAGTTGTGAAGTCGGTGCTTGGAAGGGAGAGATTATTGGCGAAATTGAAATAAATTTACCAATTAATAGATGGGCTAAACGGCGAAATAGTCCTTTAGCTCGGTTTCGACATCAGTCTTGTTGTCGTTAGGAAGGTCACGGACGATGACCCCTTTCTCCATGACGAGGATGCGGGTTGATATGTCGGTGACGTGCTGAAGGTTGTGGCTGGAGACGATGATTGTTGCTCCGGTCCTGGTGTGATAATCGGTAAGGATAGCCTTTAGATACTCCTGTCCGCTAGGGTCGAGGAAGTTGAAGGGCTCGTCGAGAATGAGAATTTGCGGCTGGTTGATGAGTGCCGCGATGATTCCGATTTTCTGTTTGTTGCCTGCCGAGAAACTGCGGATGTACTTTCGCTCATGGAAAATCTCACCATTGGCAAATCGTTCCATTGGCGTGAGACGGTCCTTGAGCTCCGATGAGGATATTCCGTCTATCTTTGCGATGAATTCGAAGTATTCGTCGGGCGTGAGATAATCGATGAGATAACCTTCATCGAGGTAGGAGCCTGTCCATGATTTCCAATCCTCCGACTGGCGCGGATTGAAGCCGTTGAGGCTGACTGTTCCGCTGTCAGGGCATGTAAGGTCGAGCAATAAACGAAGAAGGGTGGTCTTCCCGGCCCCGTTGTTGCCAACGAGTCCGAGAAGGTCACCCTTGTTTATTGTAAGTTCGGGGATGTCGACAGCTGTGACAGCCCCGAAGGATTTCTTTAAATCGCTAATAACTATAGACATCATTAACGGATGTTACGACCGTGGCAGTTCTTGAACTTCTTGCCGCTGCCGCATGGGCACGGGTCGTTAGGACGCGGCATCTTCTCGGCAACGTAAGGAACGTGGTTGACGCGGTTGGCAGTCTCGCGGGTATCCTGCTGTGCGGCAGCCTGCTGAGCCTGACGGTCCGGCTGCTCGTCGAGGTCGACCTTCTGCTCGTTGTAGCGCTGGCTGTGCTCCTCAGGGGCAGCCTCCTGAACATTGTTCTGCTGCATCTCAGGAATAGCACCACGCATGAGAATACTTGCTATGCGGTCGTACATGTCGTCGATCATATCATCCCAGATGTTGGCGCTCTCAAGTTTGAATACTACCAGCGGGTCTTTCTGCTCGTAAGAAGCGTTCTGAACACTGTGGCGGAGGTCGTCGAGCTGACGGAGGTTCTCCTTCCAGTCATCGTCAATGATGTGGAGCATGATAACCTTCTCGAACTGCTTTACAACTGACTTAGACTCAGTATCGTAAGCCTCCTTGAGGTCACAAGGAATGTTGTAAACACGCTTTCCGTCGGTGATTGGCACCATGATGCGCTCATAGAGAGAGCCCTGAGTCTCATAGACCTGCTTGATGATAGGCCATGCAACACTCTGGATGCGGTCGGTCTTACGCTTGAATGTAGCCATAGCGTCCTGATAAGCACGCTCGGCAAGGTCGTTCTTATTGCCGTTTTCGAACTCCTCGACGGTGAACGGAACCTCCATAGCGAGAATCTTGAGGAAGCGCTCCTTGCAGCCCTCGTAGTCGTTCTTCTCGATGATATTCAGTACACGGTCCCAGATGACATTGGCAATATCCATTCCGATACGCTCACCCATGAGGGCGTGACGGCGTTTCTCATAGATAACGGTACGCTGCTTGTTCATCACGTCATCGTACTCGAGCAGGTGTTTACGGATACCGAAGTTGTTTTCCTCGACCTTCTTCTGTGCACGCTCAATGCTCTTTGAGATCATCGGCGACTCGATACGCTCGCCATCCTCAAGTCCCATGCGGTCCATGATCTTGGCAATACGCTCAGAACCGAACAGACGCATCAGCTTGTCTTCCAGTGAAACGTAGAACACAGAAGAACCCGGGTCACCCTGACGACCGGCACGACCACGCAGCTGACGGTCGACGCGACGGCTCTCGTGACGCTCAGTACCGATGATGGCGAGACCTCCTGCAGCCTTAACCTCCGGTGTAAGCTTAATATCGGTACCACGACCTGCCATGTTGGTGGCGATGGTAACAGCACCGAGCAGACGCTGGTCGGTCTTTATCAGGCCCTCAGCCTTCTCGCCCTTCAGATTAGGATCAGAGCCCTTGCGACCCTGGTCGGCAGCCTGAATGAGCAGAGCCTGATGGCGTACAGCCGATGGCTTATCGGTGAATGCCTGGTTGTCAGTCGTTACGAATACCGTTCCCATTGTGCTCTTACCGGCTTCGGCAATGATGTTTGCCTCACGCTGATGAAGCTTGGCGTTCAGCACCTGATGAGGAATCTTACGCATGTCGAGCATCTTGCTGAGCAACTCACTTATCTCGACAGACGTTGTACCTACAAGGCACGGACGACCTATGACACGCATGTTCTCGATTTCCTCGATAACGGCAGCGTACTTCTCACGTGCTGTCTTGTAGACACGGTCGTCGAGGTCCTTACGGATGACGGGCTTGTTGGTAGGAATCTCGACAACATCGAGCTTGTAGATGTCCCAGAACTCACCGGCCTCTGTAGATGCCGTACCGGTCATACCGGCAAGCTTATGGTACATGCGGAAGTAGTTCTGCAGGGTGATGGTAGCGAAAGTCTGCGTAGCAGCCTCGACCTTCACGTGCTCCTTAGCCTCGATAGCCTGGTGGAGACCGTCACTCCAACGACGACCTTCCATGATACGGCCGGTCTGCTCGTCGACAATCTTAACCTCGCCGTCCATGACGACATACTCATCGTCCTTGTTGAACATGGTGTAAGCCTTCAGCAACTGCTGCAGAGTGTGAACACGCTCCGACTGAACACCATAGTGCGACATCATGTCGTCCTTCTTATCGATATATTCCTCGTCGGTCAGTTTGCCGTCGTTGTGCTGCTTCTCAAGGTCAGAGAGCTGAGAAGTAATGTCAGGGAGGACAAACAGCTGAGGGTCTTTAGTCTGCTTAGCCAGCCAGTCGGTACCCTTATCGGTAAGGTCGGCAGAGTTAAGTTTCTCATCGACAACGAAGTACAGAGGCTCAACAGCCTTAGGCATCTCACGGTTGTTGTTGGCCATGTAGAATTCCTCGGTCTTGAGCATTCCGCTCTTTATGCCGTCCTCAGAGAGGTATTTGATGAGAGCCTTGTTCTTTGGCAGAGCCTTGTAAGAACGGTAGAGGGCAAGGAAACCTTCCTCAAGGAGCTGTGCGCCCTTCTTTGAGTCGGATGCCATAACGTTCTGACCCTCAGTAATCTTATGGCGTGCCTCAGCCAGAAGCTCGGTAGCCTGCTTGCGCTGAACCTCATAAAGACGCTCAACCAACGGCTGATACTCCTCGTACATCTGGTCGTCGCCCTTTGGAACAGGACCTGATATAATAAGAGGTGTACGTGCATCATCAATGAGGACAGAGTCGACCTCATCGACGATAGCGTAGTTGTGCTCACGCTGTACGAGGTCGGCAGGGCTTATTGCCATGTTGTCACGCAGATAGTCGAAACCGAACTCGTTGTTTGTTCCGAAGGTAATATCAGCCTGATAAGCCTTGCGGCGCTCCTCCGAATTAGGGCGGTGCTTATCGATACAGTCAACGCTCAGTCCGTTGAACTCATAGAGAGGCCCCATCCACTCAGAGTCACGCTTAGCCAGATAGTCGTTGACGGTGACAACGTGAACGCCGTTTCCTGTCAGTGCGTTGAGGAATACAGGCAGTGTTGCCACGAGGGTTTTACCCTCACCGGTAGCCATCTCGGCAATCTTACCCTGATGGAGGACAACTCCACCAAAGAGCTGTACATCATAGTGGACCATCTCCCACTTGAGGTCGTTGCCTCCGGCAGTCCAGTGGTTGTGGTATATAGCCTTGTCGCCATCGATTGTGATGAAGTCCTTAGCCGGGTCGGCGGCAAGCTCACGGTCGAAGTCGGTTGCTGTTACAACCGTCTCCTCGTTCTCGGCGAAACGGCGTGCGGTACTCTTGACGATAGAGAAGGCGGTTGGCAATACCTCGTTGAGGGCATCCTCATACTTTGCCAGCTCTTCCTCATGCAGTTTGTCTATCTTGTTGAAGATAGCCTCGCGCTCGTCGATAGGAGTGTCCTCGATGGTGGCACGCAGCTGCTCCTGCTGTTCGCGGAGTTCCTTTCCGGAGTCCTGCACGTACTTCTGAATCTCCTTTGTCTTGGCGCGGAGCTCATCATTGCTGAGTTTGTCGATATCGTCGTAAACGGCTTTGATTTTCTCCACCTCAGGCTGTATCTTCTTCATGTCTCTCGACGATTTGTCGCCGAAGATAGACTTTAAAATGCTGTTAAAGTTCATTGTATTTAATTTTGTTTCCTATTCGTGTATTTTACAATTTGGTGCAAAGGTACTAATTTTTATCCGCAATACACCTTATATATATTATTAATTTGGGGTTGGTACATGCACAATACTCCCTACCTTTAATCGCTGATTGATTAGCGTTTAGCCGTTATTTACTTGGTGCACGAATGGAAACTGACGACTTGGTGAATACTAGTCGTGTGTCTTTCGGCTTCGGCCAGACAGTGGTTGAAGAATTGCCCAACGGCATGTCTGTGGTTTGAAAAGCAGCCGAAAGAAAATTATTATTGTAGAATGGATGTATCTTTTCGTTGTCAGCGTTGGTCTGAAGAACCTTCAACACTGACATAATGTCAGAGCCCATAGCCCTTATCTGCTCAGGCGTGAGCATTTGCTCAAACTTCATGTTGCCACACTGTAGACTCAGTGCCGACGTCAGTGTCTGCGCTTCTGAGCCTGTTGCGGTAAGCAGGACAAGGAGTATGGTGAGATACTTATTCAAAGTATAAATCAGAAATTATAAATTAGAAATATTACTTTTAATAATTAAAATGTTATTTTTGTGGGGTGACTCCTTTGTTTTTGTTGAGCATATAGTGATGCATCAGTGGTCTAGTGAGCAAAACCAATGCCAAAACTATCATTCCGGACGGATATGTTTGGAAGAAACCACCTACCATGAAGAGCACGATGAGTACTTCCCATGCTGTCCACCACCAGTATTTCTCATGCTTAATAGTGTGTCTTATAGCCTGATAACCAAATATTAGCGGCAGCGGATTAAGTATCAGAATAAGCAGGTTTACCCTCACGGTAGGGTGCTGTGAGAATATCATTGCCGTTATGACAATGCCTGTCAGTCCTGTCAGAAGCATGTAGAACAGGTCGATTCCCCAGAAAATCTTCTTCGATTTGTGCTCAAACAACTCGAGGGTTACTGTCACGACGAGCAGAATCATCATGACATCCATCGGCGAGAGAGGAACGTTCTTGCCCTTGCTCAGAGGCTGCGGAGTTACAATCATGCGTGTACTGCTGACCAGCGGACGACCGTTGTAGAGTGCCTTGTCGAAGTCCTTGCGCAGGTTGTCAGGCAGAAACTGCTGCTCGCTTTTTGATGTCTGCCAGTCTGCCTGAATGCCAAGCAGAAGGTCTTCACCGAACTGAGTCCACGGATAATCAACCGTGCAGCGATGCACCATCTGGCGGAATGAGCACGAGTCCTGCATTGCCGGCGGGTACTTTACGTTTCCGCTGAGGTTGTCGACGACAATATCACGGGCACGTGTGGTGCAGTTGTCATAGAAGAAATTGTATCTGTAGACCTGGTTCTCAGGCTTGACGTTCTCTGTTATTGCCTCGCAAATGGCGACTTTATCAGCATAACTGATGTTCAGCCTTTGCTCTATGACGCCTCGTCCTTCGTAAATGTATTCAGCCAGAAAGGTGTTGAACGGCTCAACGCCAACCTGATAGTCGGTCAGTCCGAAAACGAATTTCGGTATGAAGTAAGGCGTATTCGACGAGAACATACCATAGTTCACCACCGCATCGACACCCCTTGTGAGGTTGTGGATGCGCAGGGCTGTGTGCCCGAACTCCGACCAAATCTCGGTTCCCGGAGTGCATGTGAGCAGGCTTATCTCGATGGAGTCTTGCTTTGGAGCAGGCTGTCCGGCAGCTTGTCCGCCACTTTCCTGACTCTGTGCCGATGCCGGAAGATTGCCCGGAATCAGCGTAAGCAACAATACCGTTATGACTGTAATAAAACGTTTCACGATGCAAAATTAACTCATCTTTTTCATTTATAATGCAGTTATATCGATTTTTTTCAATAATTTTGCACCAAAATAGGCAAATCGGTGCCTGTTTTCACAAATTAATAGTTACGGAATGAAGAAAATCATTATAGCTGCGTGCCTGTTGGCAGTGACTTCGACGGTGATGGCCCAGAGTGGTACTAACTCACCTTACAGCCAGTTTGGACTCGGACTGCTCAATGACCAGTCGACCGGTTTCAACCGCGGCATGAGCGGTTTGGGCTACGGATTCCACGAGCATAACCAGGTCAATGTCAAGAACCCGGCGTCATACGCTTACATCGACTCGCTGACGTTCATCCTCGATGCCGCTGTTGGCTTGCAAGTAACCAACTTCAATGAGAACGGCATTAAGAAGAATGACAAGAATGCCGACTTCGAATATGCTGTCGGAGCTTTCCGCCTGATGAAGAACGTCGGTATGACTTTCGGTGTACTGCCTTATAGTAATGTAGGTTACAACTATAAGAACACGGCGAATGTCAACGCGTTCAACTCGACGGAGAGCATTAACCCGACTTATACCAACACCTACGATGGTGACGGTGGCGTTCATGAAGTGTTCATCGGAGCCGGTTGGAAACCATTCAAGAGGTTCAGCGTCGGTTTCAATGCCAGTTACCTGTGGGGCGACATTACCCGTTCGGTGGTCAACAGCTACAGTGACTCGTATGTCAATACGCTGTCGAAATACTACAAGACGAAGATGAAAGGCTATCGCCTGAATTTCGGTGTGCAGTATACCCAGCCTCTGAACAAAAACAATGAACTTACACTCGGACTCGTTTACGAGCCGGGACACAAGACAAACACTGACCCGGAGTGCCTTGTCATTTCGTCGAACTCGCAGACAGCTGTCAACGATACATCACGTTATGTCATCGACAATGGTATATCTCTGCCTGACAGGTTCGGTGCCGGACTGACATGGAATTACAAAGACCAGCTCAAACTCGGATTCGACTACCAGTTGGAGAAGTGGGGCAGCGTGTCACTTCCTGAGTACATCGTTACTAACAATGTGGCGTCGTTCCGTCTTGTCGATGGCGAGATGAAGGATCGTTCGAAGTATACATTCGGCGGCGATTTCTGCAAAGGCGAGATGTCACATAACTTCTTCGGGCGTATCCACTACCGTGCCGGAATCAGCTATGTTCCGTCTTATCAGAAAATCAACGGCATGGATGGTCCTAAGGAGATACAGGCAAGCATCGGCTTCGGTATACCTATTATAAATGGATGGAACAACCGAAGCTTTCTGAACATCAGCGCACACTGGATTAACCGCTCGGCTGATAACTTAATCAAGGAAAATACATTCATGGTGACAGTCGGACTGACATTCAACGAGCGTTGGTTCGCTAAGTTCAAGGTAGAATAAAAGAATCTCACCTTATTTATTATATGCAAAGACAGGCATGCTGCTCGTTTGATTAGCTGCTGTAATCTTTGCGGTTAACGTGATTTGATAAAAGACAGACGTATATTAATAATGTTAGAAGACATTCTCACAGAGATAAAAACTATATTTCGTTGTCCTTCCTTTCGAAGGATAGGGGGATGCCTTCTTTGTGCCTTGCTGATAGCTTCCTGTTCTGAGGAACACGAGCACACGGCTCCGGCTGTCAATCCGCGAGACTCCGTTCCTGCTATGGTTACGTATGGAGTCAATACGTTAATATCCGATTCCGGAGTCATAAAATACAGACTTGTTGCCGAGCGTTGGGAGGTCAATGAGGCTCGGAACCCGTCCCGCTGGGTATTCGATAAAGGCGTTTTGCTCACTCAGTTCGATGAGAAGATGCACATCAAGGGATACATCCAGTGCGACTCGGCTGTCTATTTCGATAAACTCCGTAAGTGGCAACTCCATGGCAGGGTGCGTATCTTGAATCCACAGGGCTTGACATTCCAGAGCGATGAACTCTATTGGGACGAGCAGAACCATAAGTTCTGGTCGCACAGCTATTCTCATGTAAAGATGCCTGACAAGGAAATCGACGGCAACTGGTTTGAGAGCAATGAGGATATGACCCAGTATGACATCAAGCAGACCCATGGAAAGTTGGACAAGAACAGGTCGAAGATTGGCCGTTCACCGGGCGGAATGCCACCACCACAGCCAATCCAGCAAAGCTCACAGCAGGTGGATACCGTTAACGGACCATCGGCTTCGGGACCACACCCGGTAGGCTCGGGCAAACCGAAGTTCCACTCCATACGGACAAAATAGATTTTTATTCATACGGGAAGAACGGAAATAACAGAAAGAGAGTTTCCGTTGTATCTGTTATTTGCGTATGAACATGGATAAATAATATGGAAGATCAAATACCTTTAATAATTAGTATCATCATTACGATGATACTGTCGGCATTCTTCTCTGGTATGGAGATTGCCTTCGTATCGTCAAGCCGGTTACAGGCTGAGATAGACAAGGGCGAGACCAACGGTTTCGCACAGCATTGTCTCGACAAATTCTATCATAATCCTAATGGTTTTGTCTCGACTATGCTGGTCGGCAACAACATAGTCCTTGTTGTCTACGGTATACTTTTCGCTCAGATATTCGACCAATTGTGGCAGTATTTCGGTGTGACCAATGCTGCGACTCTGGTTATTATCGACACGCTGAGTTCCACACTGGTAGTGCTCTTCACCGGCGAATTCCTCCCAAAGCTTCTGTTCAAGAGCAATCCGAACAAACTCCTGACCCTGTTTGCTCCGCTTGCTTACCTGTTTTACATTATACTATGGCCGATTAGCGTTTTTGCTACTTGGCTTTCACGTTGTATGCTCCGTCTGGTCGGCGTTAAGATTGCTAAGGAAGAAGAAGCAGGTGCATTTACCAAAGTCGATCTCGACTACCTGGTACAGTCCAGCATAGATAATGCCAAGGACGATGACGACATCGACGATGAGGTTAAGATATTCCAGAACGCCCTTGACTTCCCTGATACCAAGGTTCGTGACTGCATGATACCACGTACTGAAATCAATGCCGTCGATACAGATGACTGTACCCTTGACCAACTTCAGCAGCGTTTTATAGAGAGTGGAAACAGCAAGATAATCGTCTTCAAGGGTGACATCGACCATATCATCGGTTATATCCATTCATCGGAGATGTTCCACGACGCAGCCAACTGGCGCAGCCATATCCGCAAGATGCCGTTTGTTCCGGAGACAATGGCGGCTCAGAAACTGCTCCAGACCTTCCTCCGTGAGAAGAAGAGCCTGGGCGTTGTCGTTGATGAATTTGGCGGAACAAGTGGCATAGTGTCGTTGGAAGACATCGTTGAGGAGATATTCGGCGACATCGAGGACGAGCACGACAACACCAACTACATAGCAAAGAAACTCAAGGACGGCGACTATCTCCTTTCGGCTCGCCTTGAAGTTGACAATGTCAATGAGATGTTTGACCTCGATTTGCCTGAAAGCGACGAGTATATGACCATCGGCGGACTCATACTTCATGAGTACCAGAGTTTCCCGAAGCTCAACGAGATCGTTAAAGTCGGTAAGTTCGAGTTCAAGATTATCAAGAGCACAATGACAAAGATAGAACTTGTGAAACTTCATATAGCACAGAAGAAAGATTAATCTTTACAGCCTATTTTATACATAAAGCGAAATAATCTTTAGAAAAATTACTTTGTTTCACAAATTCTTTGTAATTTTGTGCGCACTTTGTAATAGTGTAACCATATTGAATTAAAACAAATAAAAGAATAAAACAAACAATGGCAGCATTAGGAAAAATCAGAAGCAGAGGCGTGACGCTGATTATCATCATCGGTCTCGGTCTATTTGCTTTCATTGCCGAGGAAGCCTTCCGTTCGTGCAACGGTATCAAGGGAGAAGCTAATCAGCAGGTTGGCGAGGTCCTTGGCAAGAAAATCAGTGTACAGGATTATCAGAAGTTGGTCGATGATGTGACCAATGCCCAGAAGGCTCTTTCTGGTACTGACAATCTTTCAGAGGATCAACTCAACCAGCTTCGCGACGGAGTATGGCAGCAGTATGTTACATACGCAATGGTCGAGAACGATGCCAAGAAGGTTGGTCTGACCGTTACTGACGATGAGGTGAACAACGTTCTGAAGGACGGAACCAACCCACTGCTCCAGCGCGATATTCCTATCCCGCAGTTCTACAACCAGCAGACAGGTCGTTTCGACTATTCTATCGTTCAGCAGTTCCTTGCCGACTATGACAAGACCATCAAGGCTAATCCACAGATGGCTGACCAGATTCAGCAGTCACGTGACCTTTGGCTCTACTGCGAGCAGCAGCTCCGCCACGACCTTCTGCAGCAGAAGTACAGTCTTCTTGTCCAGGCTAGCGTACTGTCAAACAAGGCTGAGGCTAAGCTCGCTTTCAAGGACGAGAACGAGGAAGCAACAATCCAGCTCGCTTCATTTGCTTACAGCGACATCAAGGATAACTCAATCAAGATTACCGACGAAGACCTTAAGGCTAAGTACGAGGAGCTGAAGCCTGCATTCAAGCAGTTGTTCGAGACCCGTGACCTTAAGTACGTTGCTTATCAGATTAAGGCATCAGCTGCCGACCGTAACGCTCTTGTCAAGGAGATGAACGACTATCAGAAGCAGCTCTCTACAGCCACTGACCCAGAGCAGGTAATCGGCAAGAGCCAGTCGCAGATTGCTTATCTCGGCGTACCTGTCAGCAAGGATGCATTCCCACAGGACATTGCAAACAAGCTCGACTCTATGGCAGTTGGAACATCAGGTGTCTTCGAGACAAAGTCCGACAATACCCTCAACATCATCAAGCTTGTTGCTAAGCAGGAGCTCCCTGACTCAGTTCAGTATCGCCAGATTCAGGTTGGTGCCAACACTGTCGACGAGGCTCGCGCTAAGGCTGACAGTATCACCAAGGCTCTCGAAGGTGGTGCTAAGTTTGAGGATATTGCCAAGAAGTACGGCCAGGAAGGCAAGGAAACTTGGTTTACCGGTCAGATGTATGAGCATTCTACAAGCATGAACGGCGACAGCCGTAAGCTTATCAACGCACTCCTCACCGGCGAAGTCAACAAGGTTCAGAACCTTGCATTCGACGAGGGCAACGTTATCGTTCAGGTTCTTGACAAGAAGGGCATGAAGGAAAAGTACACAGCCGGAGTCATCAAGAAGATTATCGACTTCTCTAAGGATACACGTTCAGCAGCTTACAATAAGTTCAGCGAGTTCGTTACAAAGAGCACAACACTCGATGCTCTGCAGAAGAACGCCCGCAAGTATGGCTATACTGTACTCGACCAGAACGACCTTCAGACATCAGCCCACAAGATTGGCAATGTCGGCGGTTCAGGTATCAAGGACGCTCTGAAGTGGGTATGGAAGGCTAAGGAAGGCGAAATCTCTCCACTTTACGAGGCTGGCGACAACGACTACATGCTCGTTATCTATCTGAATAAGATTCATCCGCAGGGCTACCGCTCACTCGATGACCCGCAGGTCAAGGAGATTGTAAAGCGTGAAGTCCTCAAGGACAAGAAGGCTGAGCAGATTATTGCTAAGCTCAAGGGCGTCAACAGCGTTCAGGCTGCACAGGCTAAGGGCGGAAAGGTATCAACAGTCGACAAGATTACATTTGCTTCACCAGCATACGTTCAGACTACAGGTTCTGTAGAGCCGGCACTTTCCGGTGCTGTAGCTCGCACTGCAAAGGGTAAGTTCGTCAGTGCTCCTGTCAAGGGTAACGCAGGCGTCTATGTCTTCCAGGTAATTAACAAGGCAATGCGTGCCGGTGCTAAGTACAACGAGCAGCAGGAGATGCAGTCTTGCGCTATGCAGTCAATGCAGGTTCTTCAGGGCTTCATGAACGACCTGACACAGCAGGCTGGCATCGTTGATAACCGTTATCTGTTCTTCTAATTGGAAGATTGGATGATAAGATGATCGGATGATAAGATGATCGGATGATTTGATTATAAGTTAATCAATTACATATTAATGCGGGGCTGATGAATTCCTTCTTCAGTCCCGCATTTATTTCGGTATTTATTTTCTTCTTCAGTTACACATCCATCTATGTATTGTCCCACTAACTCCCCTGTAACTCCCCCATAACTCCCCACTAACTCCCCTTTAAAAAGTATGATTTATCCTAAGAATTACGAACAAAAGATAGGCTTCAACGAGATTCGTGATATGCTGAAAGGCTATTGCCTCTCGACACTTGGCAAGAGCAAAGCCGACGAAATGGCTTTCACTGATGATGCCGAGGCTCTTAATTCCCGCATGGAAGAAATACGGGAGATGCGCCGAATCACTGAGAAAGCCGACGGATTCCCACTTGACAACTTCATAGATGTGCGTGAGGGATTGAAGCGTATCCGCCTTGAGGGCACTCATCTTGAGGAAGATGAGCTCTTCGACCTCAAGCGGTCGTTGCAGACTATCATTGCTCTCACCGACTATATAAACCGTGGCGACGAGGACGACGAAGGCAATATAACCTACGATTATCCGGCTCTCCACGACCTAGCCGACGGCGTGGCGACATTCCCGAGAATTGTCCAGCGCATAGAGCAGGTTATAGATAAGTTCGGACGGATGCGTGACACGGCATCGCCCGAGCTCAACCGCATACGCCGTGAACTGGCTAGTACCGAAGGCTCAATATCAAGAACACTTTACAGTATATTGAAATCGGCACAGAGCGATGGCATAGTCGAGAAGGACGTTACACCGGCCGTGCGTGACGGACGACTTGTTATACCTGTTGCTCCGGGATTGAAGCGCCGTATCTCCGGTATAGTCCACGACGAGAGTGCCACCGGAAAGACCGTCTATATAGAGCCGACACAGGTAGTCGAGGCTAATAACCGGATCCGTGAGTTAGAGAGTGACGAGCGTCGTGAAATTGTCCGCATACTCACCGAGATAGCCAAGGTTATCCGTCCGTTTGTCCGTCCGATGCTCGACTCCTACAACTTCTTGGCTGAAATTGATTTTATTCATGCCAAGACGCAGTTCTCTATTAAGTTCCGTGCATTCGAGCCGGAGGTTTCCGACAAGCCATACATCGACTGGATTCAGGCTCGCCATCCTTTGCTCGAAACCCACCTGAACGGAGCTATTGTTCCGCTCGACATAATGCTTACAGCCGACAAGCGCATCTTGATAATTTCCGGTCCTAATGCCGGCGGCAAGAGTGTTTGCCTTAAGACTGTCGCCCTGTTGCAATATATGCTCCAGTGCGGACTGCCTATTCCGGTAGGCGACAGGTCGAAGGTGGGCGTCTTTGCCGACCTGATGATTGACATTGGCGATGAGCAGAGCCTGGAGAACGACCTCAGTACATACTCTTCTCACCTCTATAATATGAAGAATATGATGAAGCAGGCATCGGACAAGACCCTGATTCTCATCGATGAGTTCGGAACAGGAACAGAGCCGCAGATTGGTGGCGCCATTGCCGAGAGCGTTCTTAAGCAGTTCTGGAAGAAAGGCGCGTGGGCAGTGATAACGACTCACTATCAGAACCTTAAGCATTTCGCCGACAATCACGACCATGTGGTTAATGGCGCGATGCTTTATGACCGCCATGAGATGAAGCCTCTGTTCCGCCTCGCTATCGGACGCCCCGGCAGTTCGTTTGCCATCGAGATTGCCCGTCAGACAGGTATACCCGAGGAAGTTATCAAGGACGCTTCAGATATTGTCGGCTCCGATTATATCCAGAGTGACAAGTACCTTCAGGACATCGTCCGTGACAAACGCTATTGGGAGGGCAAACGCCAGACTATCCATCAGCGTGAGAAGGATCTCGACAAGGCTATTGCCCGATATGAGCAGAACGTAACCGACGTCGAGAAGTTGCGAAAGGAAATTCTCAACCAGGCTCGCCGGCAGGCTGAGGAGCTCTTGAAGGAGACCAATAAGCGCATAGAGAATACCATCCGTGAGATTCGTGAGAGTCAGGCTGAGAAAGAGGAAACGAAGCGTCTCCGTCAGGAACTTGCCGATTATGAGGAAGGCATCGAGCAAGGCGAATTGCCGGGCGCAAACAAGAAAGGCAAGTCACGCAAGGCCGACCATGGTGTCATGACTGACGAGGAATTCAATAAGAAAGTCGAACAGATAAATTCCCGTAAGGCACGCCACGAGAAGCATTTGGCTGAGAAAGCTAAGCAGAAATCCGAGCAGGGCAACAAGCCTACCGTGAAGAAAGCCAACCGTCCGCTGGTTGCAGGCGACTATGTGAGAATCAAGGGACTGACCACCGTAGGTCGAATAGAGTCCGTTCGTGACAAACAGGCTAATGTCGTCTTCGGCGATATGCGTTCCAAGATGGATGTCTCCCGGTTAGAGCGTGTCGAGGAAAAGCCGGAAACAACCTCGACTGACAGCTCATCGCTCAACAATTTGCAGACCTACGCTCCTAGCAGCCGCATGACCCGTGCCACCATCGACGAGCACCGCAACAACTTCTCTCAGGAGATTGATGTCCGTGGAATGCGTGCCGACGAGGCTCTAAACGCTGTTCAGCACTATATCGATGATGCCATTCTCGTCGGCGTTCCGCAAGTGAGAATCCTGCATGGCAAGGGTAACGGAATCCTTCGGACACTCATCCGCCAGTATCTGGCTACTGTCCCGAATGTACGTGATTTTCATGACGAGCATGTCCAGTTCGGCGGTGCCGGTATAACCGTTGTAGAACTGTAGATTTCGGGGCGGTTTGTAAAAGATGCCCAATTAGCTTGTAAAAGATACCCGATTAGGAGCTAAAAGATACCCTTTTACAATCTAATTGGGTATCTTTTCCAAAACCGTCTGTTTTACGTCGCAAGCAAATCGTTTAAATCAGTCAATTTTCATTATGTCCATTCACGATAATCAAATACTCCGCCTTGCCATTCCCTCGATAATAAGCAATGTTACCGTACCGCTGCTTGGACTTGTCGACCTTACTATTGTCGGACATATCGGTGACGCTACTTATATTTCCGCCATAGCCACTGGCTCCATGATATTCAACGTTATTTACTGGATATTCGGTTTTTTGCGTATGGGAACCAGCGGTATGACGGCTCAGGCTTACGGCAGGGAAAGTGGATCCGAGGCAACGGGCATACTCCGTTTGTCAGTCGGAACAGGTGTTGGAATAGGCTTGCTTTTTGTCATTTTGCAGGAGCTTATACTCCGATTTATGATTTGGGCGATGAATACGCCGGTTGATGCCGCTCCGTTTGTTACCCAATATTTCGACATCGTTATATGGGGCTCACCCGCAATGCTCAGTCTTTATGCCATGAATGGGTGGTATATCGGCATGCAGGACACACGGACGCCGATGTTCATTGCTATCATTCAAAACGTGATAAATATCATCGCCAGCCTGTTCTTTGTGTTTGTTGTCGGATGGAAAATCGAAGGTGTAGCCACGGGAACACTCATAGCCCAGTGGTCGGGAGCCCTGATGGCCTTCGCCGGAGTAGTTTATAAGCGTCGTCATGATAAGATTTTTACTGTAAATTCACCCCATCACCCCATCATTCCCTCATCTCATCATCCCATCATCCCCTCATCTCATCATCCAATAAAGCATTTCCTTACGGTCAACCGTGACATATTCCTCCGTACACTCTGCCTTGTTGCGGTCAATATGTTCTTCACGTCGGCAGGAGGAAAACAAGGCTCTATGATACTGGCTGTCAATGCCTTGCTGATAACCCTGTATACGCTTTTCTCCTATTTTATGGATGGATTTGCCTACGCAGGCGAGGCTTTGTGTGGTAAGACTTACGGTGCCGGTGACAAGGCGGGCTTCTGGAAACTAGTCAAGAGCCTCAATTTGTGGGGCGTTGCGATGGTGGTTGTTTTCACATTATTATATATTGTAGGTGGACGTGGCTTCCTTTCGCTGCTTACCGACGATACGGCTGTAGTCAACGCGGCAATGGACTATCTGCCGTGGGCTATAGCCGTGCCTGCATGTGGAGTGCTGGCGTTTATCTATGACGGAATATTCGTCGGGATAACGGCTACAAAAGGAATGCTTCTCTCGACAGCAACGGCTGCAGCGAGCTTCTTCATTATCTATTTCGCCTTGGTTGGAACACTGGCAAACACGGCACTGTGGATTGCCTTTCTCGTGTTCCTTGCCGTGCGTGGAATAGTTGAAGTGGCACTGATACGACGGTTTGTCTGACATGGCAGAAGTAAATCTAACCGGCGTAATATTTGCAATTTAGCGAATAAAAGATTAACTTTGCAAAAAAATAGGAAGTCAATGAAGATTACAGTCGATGATAAACAACTGAAGAAGGCTGCCGAAGCCGACGATATGGACCTGTTCGTTGGTACATTCGTTGATGCCATAAACAAGGCTATCGGCGGACAACTCACACAGGAGAACATGCAGCAACTCACGTCCGACCAGATTACTCTGCTAGGCTGGAGCTACCTGCACACGGAGGTGATGGACGGTGGATATATCCAGCTCATTTACAATGGCTATGGCGAGTTCATCTTCAAGAATCCATTTGCCGTGGCTGTCCGTGAGTGGGGACTGGGAGACCTGTACACTCATATCCGCCACTGCAAGAAGTTCTATGACAAGTACCACGGGCAGATAGAGCGTGATATGACCGACGAGGAGTTCATGGCACTGTATGAGCAGATGCCTGAGTTCGACGATTATGACGATGAGTTCATTGTCAATGAAGAGAAATGGACGAATCAGATTGCTGCTTACATTGACGACCATATCGACAATTTCGCTGAGATTCAGTGAATATTTATGTAATTAGACAACCTTCCCTTCGGGAGGTCTTGTGAGGAATTATAAAATGAATCAGGAAGAAAAGGAAATAAGAAAGAAGAGTCCTGTGCAGATTCGCAATAAGAAAGCATCGTTTCTGTACACATTCTTGGACACGTTTACGGCTGGAATGGTGCTCTCCGGGACGGAGATAAAGTCTATCCGTGCCGGAAAGGCGTCGCTTGTCGACTCGTTCTGTTATATAGATAAAGGTGAGATCTGGGTTCAGGGAATGAATATCAGTCCATATTTCTATGGATCATTCTCCAATCATCCGGCTCGCCGTGACCGCAAGCTGCTGCTTACCAAACGTGAGATTCGCAAGTTGCAGGAAGAGACTAAGAATCCGGGACTTACCATTGTGCCGCTGTTGGTGTTCATTGATGAGCACGGACGCGCAAAGATGGATATTGCACTTGCCCGCGGTAAGAAGGAGTACGACAAGCGCCAGAGTATCAAGGAGAAAGAGGACAAGCGGTCCATAGACAGGGTCATGAAGCATTATTAAATGAGAGAATTATATGTTTAATTCATTTCATGCTTACAAATTAAAAAAGGTGCCGCTTCAATTAATGAAACGGCACCTTTTTTATACTAGGACAAGCCTTATTGCAATGTGCTCTTGATGCTGACTTTTGTCTTTGCACCCATTACAGTCATGCTGACATCATCGGAATTGCTCGTCAGCCATCCGCCTTCGCCATAATTGCTGGTTCCGGTTTCGTTAGCATCGATCTGAGCCATACCCATCAACTTCATCTGTCCCCACATCTGGTCGAACTCAGAATCAGAAACTTCCTGACCTGCCTTGGCAATGAACTTCTTGATGAGAGCCTTTAAATCATCCTCGCTCATGTTGCTGACTGACTTCTTGTTGATTACAAGATTGCTGCCG
Source organism: uncultured Prevotella sp. (assembly GCA_900315635.1). GTDB lineage: Bacteria > Bacteroidota > Bacteroidia > Bacteroidales > Bacteroidaceae > Prevotella. The sequence goes on along the minus strand of OMZV01000012.1, from coordinate 40,983 downwards.
TCGTTGCTTACTGAGTAAGTGCTCTTAACCTTAATGATGTTTATAATTGTATCATCTTCCTCCGGAGTTGCAACGAGATCCTTGCCGTTAAGGGAAAAGATGGTGTTGTCCTTGAAGAGATTGAGGGCGTTCTCTTTGGTTATTTGGTCATTGACTGCCATGAGAGCCTTGCTCTTCGGAGCCTGTTTCTCTATTTCCGGATGGTCGGCATAGAACTTGTTGACAGCATCGATGGCTATCTTTGATATGCTTGCAAGTACTGCGTCAGAGTTTAGAATGTCGGTGACGGCACCATCCTTGTTGAGCTTCAGCTTTGCCGGGGTCTCTTTCAAGGCACTGAAATAAGAGCTTACATCACCCAACTGTTGGGCAATCTCAGATTTGCCGGTGGTTGTGTAGCTCTCGTTCTTCAACTCAACGGTATATCCGTCGGCTGTAGCGTCAGTTACGGTGTAGGTGTTTGTCGCCTCTGAGGAAACTTTCTCTTCACCTTGCATTGGCACGCCGACGGTAATGTCTACCTTGGTTACATACTTGCGGACATCCCCTTTCTTGAAGCCCACTTTAACGGTTTGTGCGCTTGCAGCCATTGCCATGATTGCCAACGCGAGTGTAAACATTGCTTTTCTCATTCTTGGTTACTCTTTGTAATTGGTTAAATGTTCTTTTAATAAGCCCTAGCTATGATTACCTTGTACTTGGCTGGCTTTCCGCTGACCATGTCTGTGCCGGTAACCTTAGTCTGGTCGATGCTCAGAGGAATGCAACGGATAGTTGCCTGAGTGTCCTCCTTGATCTTAGCCTCAGTCTCGGCAGTGCCGTCCCAAGGGCAGAGGAAGAAACCACCGTCCTTGATGCGCTCCTTGAACTCATCATAGTTGTTGCACTCGTAGGTATGAGCGTCACGGAACTTCTTAGCCTTTTCGAAGACATTCTCCTGAATATCGTCAAGCAGTTTCTCAACGCGCTCAGCGATTCCATCGAATGGAACGGACTCCTTCTCAAGTGTATCACGGCGCATTATTTCGACGGTTCCGTTCTCAAGGTCACGTCCTCCCATAACGAGACGGACTGGAACTCCCTTCAACTCGTAATCGGCAAACTTGAAGCCAGGACGCTTTGTGTCGTCATCATCGAACTTAACGCTGATTCCCTTTGACTGGAGCTCTTCGATAACAGGACGGAACTTTTCCTTAATTGCAGCTAGCTGTTCGTCCTTCTTATAGATAGGAACGATTACAACCTGTAGCGGAGCGAGCTTCGGAGGAAGCACAAGACCGTTGTCGTCGGAGTGAGCCATGATGAGAGCACCCATCAGACGGGTTGAAACTCCCCATGAAGTAGCCCATACATATTCAGGCTTGTTGTCCTTGTTGAGGAATGTTACGTCGAAGCTTTTGGCGAAGTTCTGTCCCAGGAAGTGGCTTGTGCCGCTCTGCAATGCCTTTCCGTCCTGCATCATTGCCTCAATAGTATATGTGTTGAGGGCTCCTGCGAAGCGCTCGGTCGGGCTCTTCACGCCACGGACAACAGGCACGGCGAGCCATCCCTCGACGAAGTCGGCATAGACATTGAGCATCTTCTGTGCGAAAGATTCAGCCTCCTCGGCTGTAGCGTGGGCCGTGTGTCCTTCCTGCCAGAGGAACTCTGATGTACGGAGGAATGGGCGGGTACGCATCTCCCAACGCATAACGTTGCACCACTGGTTGCACAGCAATGGCAGATCACGGTAAGAGTTAATCCAGTTCTTGTATGTATGCCATATCATTGTCTCCGATGTCGGGCGTATGATAAGTTCCTCATCAAGCTTTGCGTCAGGGTCGACGATGATGTCCTTGCCGTCGTCACTGGTCTTCAGGCGATAGTGTGTAACAACGGCACTCTCCTTGGCGAAACCCTTGACGTGCTCAGCCTCACGGGCGAAGAAACTCTTCGGGATGAGAAGTGGGAAGTAAGCATTCTTCACGCCGAGCTTCTTGAACTCCTTGTCAAGTTCAGCTTGTATCTTCTCCCAGATAGCATAACCGTATGGTTTAATAATCATACAGCCGCGCACCGGGGCAGTCTCTGCCAAGTCGGCCTTCATTACCAAGTCATTGTACCACTGAGAGTAGTTGTCGGCTCTCTTTGTGAGTTGTTTCAGTTCTTTTGCCATTTAATTTGTTTACATTATTTAATTATACTGCAAAAGTACAAAATAATGTTGGTAAAAGTATCGTGATTCAGTTTTTTATTTTATCTTTGCAATAGTTTTGAATAAAAAATTAATAATTAAAAGGAATACGACTATGAAACATTTGAAGGCTATTACAGCAGGATTATGTATTCTTGCATTGTCCGGATGTGCTACAAAGCAGGGTACTTACAGCTTAGGTGGCGGCGGTGCAGGTGCTGTCATTGGCGGTATAATCGGCAACATTATCGGTAAGGACTCCAAATCGACAGCCATCGGTGCAGCCATTGGTGCAGCCGTTGGTTCCGGAACCGGCGCAATCATCGGTCATCACATGGACAAGGTGGCTCAGGAGACAGCCGCTCAGGTACAGAATGCCAAGGTAGAAGAGGTCACCGATGCCAATGGCTTGAAGATGGTCAAGGTGTCGTTCAATTCCGGTATCCTCTTCCCGTTGAACTCGTCAGACCTCAGTGCAGCTTCCAAGAAAGACCTTTCTCAGTTTGCCAATGTACTGAAGAACAACTCTGATTGCAGCATCAACGTCTATGGTCACACCGATAAGACAGGTACTGATGCCATCAACAACCCGTTGTCATTGAAGCGTGCACAGTCGGTTGTCAGCTATCTGCAGCAGCAGGGCGTCAAAAATTCTCAGTTCAAGACCGTCGAGGGAAAGGGTAGTACCGATCCTGTAGCAGGTCACGAGAACACCATTAACGATGAGGCAAACCGTCGTGTTGAGGTTTACATCTATGCTTCTGAGCAAATGATCAATCAGGCCAAGAAGCAAGCTGGAGAATAAATAGTATTAGTCCCCATCAAGCCTCCCCCAATGGGAGGCTTGGTGGGGATTTCATTTATGAAGAGAATTTTTTCCATAATCAAATGGACATTCGTCCTCTTGTTTGCATCATCAATATTAGCGGTGATTGCCTATAGGTTCATACCCGTAGTGGCAACACCGCTAATGTTTATTCGTTGTTTTGAGCAGATTGGCGATGGCGAGAGCATAAAGCTACACCACTCATGGGTATCGCTTGACGAGATGCCTAAGTCGATGCCCGTGGCTGTAATGTCAAGCGAAGACCAGAACTTCCTGAAGCATCATGGTTTCGACTATGGAGCTATCGAGCGTGCTGCCAAGGAAAACATGCAAGGCGGACGAATCCGTGGAGGCAGTACAATATCCCAGCAAACAGCAAAGAATGTCTTCCTTTGGCCAGGCCGTTCATGGGTGCGCAAAGGACTGGAGACTTATTTTACATTCCTTATTGAACTCTTCTGGAGTAAGCAACGCATTATGGAAGTCTACCTCAATTCCATTGAGATGGGTGACGGCATATATGGCGTTGAAGCCGTGGCAGAACAACACTTCAACTGTACAGCCAGCGAACTTACCCGTGCCGATTGTGCATTGATAGCTGCCACCTTGCCTAATCCCCGTTGGTACAGTTCCTCTCATCCAGGTCCTTACATGCGGAAACGCCAGCGTTGGATTCTACATCAAATGACTTACATGCCTGCATTTCCAATGAATTGACAAGTCTTATATCCTCGGCAGAAGCGGCAAAGAGGACGGAATAATTCCCTTTGTCTATTATTCATTTATTGTCGAAGGCACTGTAAGAAGCCAACAAACTCGTTGGGAAACTCATTCTAAGAACAGCACTTTGCCCAGGCTTCAGCAATGGAGTCTTGGCAAAAGCTTTTAATTCCTTTAAAGGCTTTTTCATTGACACTTGTGGAGCCGATACGTAAAGCTCTACAATTTCTTTTCCTGCAACATTCCCAGTATTCGTTACTTTCACTATGGCAACTAAACTGTCACCAACCTCTTCGACTTTACTGTCAGAATATTCAAATGTTGTATAGCTCTTGCCATATCCGAAAGGATAAAGAGGGCGAATGCTGTCCGTATCGAAATGGCGGTATCCCACATAGACATCCTCATCATAACGTACGGTTCTCACTTTTGTGCCATCCCAGGTGTTCCGGCCCGATTGTGTCTTAATCCACAGCATCCCGTTTTTATCGAAGGTAAGTGCAAGAATCTCAGATTATTTTCTTAATTTTGCAAACGGTTTTCAGATTTCAAACTATAAAATGAGTAATCTCTTAGACGAATTGAATGACAGTCAGCGTGCCGCTGTTGAATACTGCGATGGTGCCGAACTCGTTATTGCCGGTGCCGGTTCAGGCAAGACGCGCGTGCTGACTTACAAGATAGCTTATCTCCTGCAAAAGGGCATGAAGCCATGGGGAATCCTTGCCCTTACCTTCACCAACAAGGCTGCCCGCGAGATGAAAGACCGCATAGGCAAGATTGTTGGCGATGAAACAGCCCATCAGCTCTATATGGGAACGTTCCACTCCATCTTCGCCAAGATTCTGCGCATCGAGTCGGCAAGCATCGGATACAGTGCCAACTACACTATCTATGACGAGACCGACAGCCGGACGCTCGTTAAGAATATCGTCAAGGCAATGGGTCTCGACGACAAGAAATACAAGCCTGCCACAGTGCATAACCTCATATCAATGGCAAAGAACAGCCTAATATCCGCCGAAGACTATGCCGACGACAAGGCTGCCCTTGAACGTGATAATGAGGCACGCATGCCCGCCGTTGCCGACATCTACAAATCTTATCAGGCACACCTCCGCCAGTCGAACGCCATGGACTTCGACGACCTCCTTCTCAACACATACATCATGTTCCGCGACCATGAGGACATCCGTGAGAAATATTCCGGACGGTACAGCTATATCCTCGTCGATGAGTATCAGGACACAAATAAGGTTCAACAGGAAATAATCTCCCTGCTTTCTACTTCCCGCAACCGTGTTTGCGTGGTTGGCGACGACTACCAGAGCATCTACTCCTTCCGTGGTGCCAACATCGACAACATACTCGACTTCCAAAAGAAATTTCCCGGCGCAAGACTGTTTAAGTTGGAGCGCAACTACCGGAGCACACAGCTGATAGTCGAGGCTGCCAACTCACTGATGAAGCACAACGTCCGTCAGATACCGAAGGATGTCTACAGCGATGAGGCAAAGGGTGAGAAGATAGAGTACCGCCCGGCATACAGCGACAAGGAGGAAGCTGCAATCGTAGCCAATGAGATTCAGAAAATAAAGAAGAAAGAGAACGGACTCTACAGCGATTTTGCCATTCTATACCGGACAAACGCACAGAGCCGCTCCTTCGAGGACGAGTTCCGCAAGGACGGTATACCATATAAAATATATGGCGGGCTGTCGTTCTATCAGCGCAAGGAGATAAAGGACATCATAGCTTACTTCCGTCTTGTGGCAAATCCCGACGACGACCAGGCGCTACTCCGCATCATAAACTATCCGGCACGCGGCATCGGAAATACCACTGTTCAGAAGGTCTCTGCAACAGCCGGCGAACACAACGTGTCGATATGGAAGGTCATCAGCCAGCCGGGATTCTATGGGCTCAATGTCAATAAGGGCACTCTTACCAAACTGTCAGTCTTCCAGAACCTTATAGCCGGATTCATCGAGAAGTCGGGCAATACTGATGTCTATTCCCTCGGAAAGGAAATCATACAGCTCAGCGGTATATCAGCCGACCTCTATTCGTCGCGTGACACCGAGCACTTGTCCCGTCAGGAGAACCTTGAGGAACTCCTTTCCGGTATGCAGTCGTTCGTTGCTGCAAACCAGGAAGAGGGCAGGGGGGATGAGATTTACATTCCCGACTACCTTGCTGAAGTCTCTCTGGCTACCGACCAGGACACCGATAATGATGCCGACAACGACTCCGTGACGATGATGACCATCCATGCTGCCAAGGGACTGGAGTTCCCAACGGTCTTTGTCGTCGGTCTTGAGGAGAACATCTTCCCAAGTCCTATGGCAAGCCAGTCGAAGCGTGGCGTCGAGGAAGAGCGCCGCCTGTTCTATGTCGCCATAACCCGTGCCGAGCGCCACTGCATCCTGACCAACGCACGCAACCGATTCCGCTTCGGCAGTATGCAGTTCGACACGCCTAGCCGGTTCCTTGCCGACATCGACAGAAACCTGGTTGATTCTCACGAGGACGACATGCAAGGCGGCTCCACAAGCTCAGCAAGTGGCTCTTCCTTCGGCAATGGTGGTGGCTATGGTGGCAGAATGCCGTGGGACAGAAAACCGAAACCATGGGAGTCGGGTCCTCGTCTCGACAACCGCTATCAGAATTCCGAGCCCGTTGCCGACCGGTTTATGGCAGACCCGAAGCTGAAAGTCACCCATCCGAGGAAACCGGAAAAGCCGATAAACCCATTCTCCGACCGTGCTCAGCGTGTACTTGAGCGTGAGGGCAGGCATTTCAGCCGTGTCGCAAAGCCTGTATCGGGCAAGACGTCAGCCTCAGGTGCTGCTTCATCATCGACCGCTCAGGTTCAAAGTCTTAAGACCAGCACCGGCACGCTCCGTGTCGGCAGTGTCATCGAACATCAGCGTTTCGGCATCGGAACGGTGGAACTGCTCGAAGGCTCAGGTGAGAATGCCAAGGCTACGGTCGTCTTCCGCAACACCGGACGCAAGCAACTTCTATTGAAATTCGCACGGTTCAATATAATCTCATAACGGACAATAATGTGTTCTGTTTCCTGCTTTCAAGGGTGAAATAAAGGACATTATGACAAAGACGGTACTCATAAAGCGGTTCCCTGTCGGCGGTGGGTTCTATGCCATCAACCTTTTCGGCATTATCTTCTCTGTCAAGAAGTTGTCGCCCGTCGAGCTCAACCATGAGCGTATACACACTGCCCAGCAGCGTGAGCTTCTCTTCATCGGCTTTTATGTCTGGTATGTCGTCGAATGGCTTCTCCTTTTGCTAAGGTATCACGATTCCTTAAAGGCTTACTTTAACATTCGCTTCGAACGGGAAGCCTACCGCCATCAGAATGACCTCACTTATCTTCACCATCGGCGGCATTATCATTATTCGGATTAAATATTTCCTATTATCATATTTTGAGAAGTGGAAATTTATTCTTAACTTTGCAAGTTAAAAGGAAAGAACAGTAATGACTAACTCGAAGAGTTCAAAATCGGTAAATTCAAAATCGGTCAAATCTTTAAACTTTTTCAATGTAAGCAAAGATGTGACTTATTCGGACAGTAAACCGAATATTGTTTCTTTCTTTTCTGGTTGTGGGGGGCTTGACTTTGGCTTTGAAAAAGCCGGATTTCACATCCTTTGGGCAAATGAATTTGATAAAGATATATGGGCAACATATCTGTATAATCATAAGGAAACAGTTTTAGACACTCGCTCAATAACAGATATTGACGCTTCCGAAGTGCCTGATTGCGACGGAATGGTAGGTGGTCCACCTTGCCAATCATGGAGTATAGGTGGCTCTAAGCGTGGATTAAATGATAAAAGAGGTCAATTGTTCTGGGATTATATAAGGATGATTAATGCAAAAAAGCCTAAATTTTTTGTCGTTGAGAATGTCCGTGGAATGTTACTTGAAAGATACGGTACTGCGCTTTCGGATTTCATAAAGGCATTTAGTGGGGCAGGTGATGGATATGATGTTACATTTAAACTTGTAAATGCAGCTGATTATGGAGTTCCAGAAGATAGACAGCGAGTCTTGTTTGTAGGCTTTAGAAAAGATTTGAACATTAAGTACAAATTTCCTGCTCCGACAACTCCAAATGGCAAGCATCTTACTTTGAGGGATGCTATAGGTGATCTTGCTGATAAAAAGCCATTGGGCTTTCCCAATGGAGTTAATAATAGTGGAAAATGGAATGAAAGCATACCTAATCATGAATATATGACTGGAGGCTTTTCTTCTATTTTCTTGTCACGCAATCGCATAAGACATTGGGATCAGGTGTCTTTTACAATTCAAGCAAGCGGTAGACAAGCACCACTCCATCCTCAGGCTCCGGATATGGTTAAAATAGATAGTGACCACAGAATTTTTGCTCCGGGAAAGGAAAAACTTTATAGGCGACTTTCTGTGAGGGAGGCTGCAAGAATACAGACTTTCCCTGATAGTTTTATATTTAAATATAATAATATCAATGCGGGTTACAAAATGGTTGGGAATGCTGTTCCTGTGAATTTGGCATATATAGTTGCGAAATCAATTTTACCTTATATAAAATAGAAAGACCTATGGCAAATGGAAGTCAAGTTAAAAACGGCAAGTCTTTTGAATATGCTCTAGCAAATGAGTATTTTAGGAAATTAAGTTCTATGGGACTTAATGTCGAACTAATTGAAGATTCTTCACTGAAAGTTGATAGAGAATTCTATAAAGAGTTTCCTGTGGAGGTGCAAAATCGCTTTAGGTCAGCCGCAATTGGTACAATTGACACGATTCTTAAGATTGAGCCAGGTCTTACTGCACAAAAGGATGATGAAGATAAACTTACAATAAGACTTGCTAAGGATAGCGAAGGTCAAAGTGGTGACGTTCGTGATATTATCTTCAACAGACCATCTTCTAAGTGGGAAATGGGCTTTTCTGCTAAAAATAATAATGAAGCTGTAAAACATTCACGTCTTAGTGAGGTGCTTGACTTTGGGAAACAGTGGTTAGGCGTTCCATGTTCACAGGATTATTGGGATGAAGTTAAGCCTATCTTTAAATATATTGATGACAAGTTAGCTGAAGATGCTAATGCTGAATGGAAAAGTCTAGGGGATAGCAAAGATGAACTTATTTATATGCCCCTATTAGAAGCATTTAAAAAGGAATTGTTGAAAATAAATAGAGAAAATGACTCTATTCCAGCAAAACTAATCTCTTATCTCATAGGCAATAAGCCTTTCTATAAGATAATTAAGAATGATTCGGCTAACCTCGTTATAGTTAAAGCATTTAATATAGGAGGTAAGCTTAACAAGCCTGTGAATGGAGTAAAATCAAGATATAAGGTTGAAAAAATAAATCTACCAACTAGAATTGTTGAATTTGACTTCAAGAAAGGTAAGGGCAGTACGACTACATTGATCATGATTCTTGATGGTGGATGGTCTATATCTTTTAGGCTTCATAACGCAGAAACGAAACTTGTTCATAGTTTGAAATTTGATGTTCAGTTAACAGGCAATCCTCCTGTCTTGTTCTCGCAATATTTATTCCAAGATTAGTTATCATTATTTCATCAATCGTAAGAAGTGGACTCATGAGATGCGACAAATAAAACATAAGGGCAAATCTTAATAGTTGTGCAAGTGGCATCGGCGAAGCCGACATCATTATAATCTTTAATATCCGTGTGAGAAAAGATAACGGGAGACCATTCGCTACTCTTAGGTCTCCCCTACAGGGTGGAAAGAAAGTTAAGCAAGCCGGAATATAGTTGTTCATATTCCTTTGCGACTTTGATGTAGTCATGGTGCTTGCGGACATACTCTATGCTTTGGCGTTTCAGTTCGGGAATAATCGACGGATTAAGGACGAGACGCTCCAGTTCATAGTATACACTGTCGAATGTCGGCTGTACATTGACGATAGGGCGGAGCTTGTCCTCATGGATTATCTCATAGTTCTCGGGCTCGCCACCGCCAATGACGATTATTCCCTTTGACATTGCAAGCAGTGCGTTCATGCCCGGCGTGTAGCTGTAGAGCTGGTCCATAAGAGCATCCGAACCGTTTATCATCCGTTGGTATTCATCGAATGGGACGCCCTCGGCTACACGTAGTTCCAGATTGTCGGGGTACTTCTCTTTTACAGCCTTGGCTGCAGCAAGCATTATGTCGGTCCCTTTATAAGCAGACCGTCCTTTGCTGATACCTATGAAGAGCTTTAACTGTCTTTCCCCACCAAGCCTCCCCCAAGGGGAGGATGTTTGATTACCAGAATCAGAAGAGCCTGTATCAACTTGGTAATCATAATTTTGAATTTTGAATTTTGAATTTTGTATTAAAGGGTCTTGATTTTGAATTTGTATAGGAAATGGTATATACTTGGTCTTGTCGGGGAATACCGGTCGATAGCAAACGTCATACTCATAAAGCCCGGTGACTATGGCGTCACATGATGAGGCTATCTCCTTGTTGAGGCGCTCCTTTGTCGTTCCTAGCCAGTCACGTTGTTCACGGACTGCAGGGGCATCGGTGCGCACACGGTCGCCAATATTAAAATCGCTGTAGCGTAAAGGCTTGTCAAACGTACAAGTCTTTACCCAATAGTAGTCCATACCAAACGCTCCAAGTACAACACGTTTGTTATGTTTTTTCAGAAAGTGATAGAAGAAGAACATTCTCTCTGCCCGCAACTCGAAGAACATGGGGTTGATAAGTTGTACAATGTCATAGCCCGTCAACTTCGGCAACAGGCTTAGAATCTTCAAGTATAATCGTATGCCACCTATCTTTCCTGGCGTGCGTGCAACATCGATGTCTCGGGGATAATTCTTCCAGAAGTCGCCGTTGCTCACAACGGTGACCTCGTGTCCCAGTGCCCGTAGACCCTTAGCCAGTGTGGCGTGGACGTTGCTGTATTCGCCAAGTAGTAATATTCTCATCTTACTAAAAGATTCTCTCTGTTTATCAATGGGTTTAAACATCCCCTCCATTTTGGAGGGGCTTGGGGCGGCTTCTTATTTTAATGTTAATAGAAGTATTCTCCTGCCTATCTTTGAGTTAGCCAACTTGCTGAAGTACTTGTACTTCTTGGTATAGTTGCGGTCGGATAGGGGGAAGAGTCCTTTCTCGTGGAGTCGACTTATACACTTCTCGAGATAGTGCCCGTTGTGAGTCAGTACTATCACATTATATATATAGTCCATCGTCAGCTGGTCGATTCGGCGTTGCAGAGCCATCCTGTCGTCGTAAGGCAGGACGTCGGCACGGTCACGCAAGGTGCAGATAACTTCTACAGTGTCGTGGAGGCGTTTCAGTTTGCGGCGCTTGTCATTCTGATGTGTGGCTGAGTTTTTCCATTGACGGTAGTAGTATGCCGGTGATTCGGTGGTGTATACTTTCTCAGCCCGGAGCATTAATTGTGGTGTAAACTCCTCATCCTCACCGTATTCTATGCCACGATGGAATCGGAGACTGCCTAGCAACTGGCGTTGGAAAATGTATCCCCATGGGGCGGCGTGGAGGTTGTTGTGGCGCATGTACTCGTGTCCGCTCACAGGTCCGCTGAATTCCTCGAATGATTCTCTCGATTGATTGTCATTCTTCTCCTGAGCAAACCGGAACATTACCAAGTCAGTGTCCTTATATCTTACTATGTCAAGGCAATGCTCGTATGCTGTTGTCAACAGGCAGTCGTCACCGTCGATGAACTGTATGAACTGTCCCTTGGCTATCTCCAGACCGGCGTTGCGAGCCATTGATACGCCTTGGTTGGGCTGACGGAGATAAATTATTTTGTCCAAATATTTCAGTATGCTGTTTATCGGACTTACCTCTGAGCCATCGTCGACGATGATAACCTCGCGCTCGGAGTCGCTGAGACTTAGCGCGAATATGCTGTCAAGGCACTCCTGCAACATCTCCACCGGAACGTTGTAGTCGGTGATGATGAAACTGATAAGCGGTGCCGCATCAGGATCTTGTCGGTATGTTGGTCTGGTTTGCATGTCGATAGTCGTTACTTCGTTGGTGTTAACTGATGTATGTATGCAAAGGTAATGCTTTTTTAAGTTAAATAAAAGAAATGCAAGAGAAAAATTTGTAACCTCGACATTGCAATATGCATAGATTAGATTAAAATGCCGTTAAACCTATTAAAAAAAAGAATTAACGTATTGGAAAATAAAAAAAAATGCCTAAATTTGTGCTGTTTTAAAAAACGCAATGACACTGATAATCGTAGCAATAGCAGTATTTGGTCTCCTTCTGATAGCTACAGAGAGGATTACCAACATCAACAAGGCCGCCGTGGCAATATTCACGGGGACTTTGTGCTGGGTGTTGTATATCTGCTATGGCGCCGATTTCGTGCTCAGTCAGCATCCAAATGATTATTCCAGTTTCCTGCAAGGCACTGTCGCTACGAGCGTTACGGTGAAGGAATACATTGCCTCGAACATCTTCCTGAAGTATGTCGGAAGGGCGGCTGAGATTGTCCTCTATCTGCTTGCTACAATGACTATTGTCGAAGTGCTGGACAACAACGGCTGTTTCGACTTCTTGAAACAACTGCTGAGGACTCGCTCAAGCCGGAAGATGGTGTGGATGTTGGCTGTAATTACATTCATCCTGTCGGCAAACCTTGATAATCTTACAACGACAGTGATGATGCTTACGATGATGCATGGGGTTATTCAGAATCGCAGGCAAAGAATGATTCTGGGTTCCGTTATCGTCATTTCGGCTAATATCGGCGGTGCTTTGACTGTCATCGGCGACCCGACTAACCTGCTGATATGGAACAAGAGCGCTGTAACGGCTACTAACTTCTCGGTGGCGCTCGCTCTTCCTTGTCTCATTGCATGGGCTTTGCCTGTTTGGTGGCTCAGCAATATGCTGCCTGAAAGGGTTGACACTGGGTGGATTGGAATGCCTTATCGGGGCGATGATACGCGACTGAATGTTTGGCAGAGGTTGCTGATGCTCGTCGTCGGAATTGGCGGTTTGTGGTTCATCCCTACGTTCCATAATATTACTAAGCTAAGCCCGTTCCTCGGAGCGTTGTGCGTTCTGTCGGTACTGTGGATCGTCAATGAGATATTCAACCGCAAGTTGATTAATGTCGATAAGATGATTGACCGCCGTGTCCCTCGTGTCCTGCAATATGGTATCATTCAGATGATGCTCTTCATCGTTGGTATCGTGCTGATGCTGGGAGTGCTCGCTGAGACCGGCGCTCTACGGTGGCTGGCTCAGTGGTGTGCGGTAAATATCCACAACGTCTGGATTATGGGAATCATTGCCGGGACGGTGAGCAGTGTGCTCGATAATTTCGCTACTGCGGCATCATTCTTCTCGCTGTATGATGTGTCAATGTCGACCCAAGGACTTGCGGCGGCTTTCGTGCAGAATGGAATCTACTGGAAGGTTATTGCTTTCGTAGTCCCTGCCGCCGGAAATATTCTTGCTACCGGCTCGATGGCTGGTCTGGCTCTGCTTAAGATGGAGCACATGCATGTGGGCTGGTATTTTAGGAACGTCGGATGGAAAGTAATGGTGGGAGCCGTGCTCGGACTTGTCGCTATGTTCCTGATGGACTGGTGCTACGGCACTTACTATCTGGCTTAAATACCACAACTTAAGATAATTAAATTAGCAGTTTGAAAGTTTATAGAAAATAATAATATCACTATTCACTATTATGGGAAAGATTAAAACAATTGGAGTTTTAACATCTGGTGGTGACGCACCCGGAATGAACGCTGCAATCCGTGCCGTCACACGTGGAGGAATCTACAACGGTTTCAACATCAAAGGCGTATACCGTGGTTATGATGGTCTTATCAATGATGAGATCAAACCTTTTACTACTGAGAATGTCAGTGGTATTATCAACCGTGGTGGTACTATCCTTAAGACAGCCCGTTCAAAGGAGTTCGAGACTCCGGAAGGACGTGAGAAGGCTTATAAGAATATCCAGGAAGAGGGAATCGACGCACTGGTAGTCATCGGTGGTAACGGTTCACTTACCGGTGCTATGATTTTTGCCCAGGAGTTTGACGTTCCTATTATTGGTCTGCCTGGTACCATCGACAACGACCTCTATGGCACTGATAATACAATCGGATATGATACAACTCTGAATACAATCGTTGAGTGTGTCGACCGTATCCGTGATACTGCGCAGAGCCATGAGCGTATCTTCTTCGTTGAGGTGATGGGTCGTGATGCAGGATTCCTTGCTCAGAACAGTGCTATCGCTACTGGTGCTGAGGCAGCTATCATCCCTGAGGATTCAACCGATGTCGACCAGCTGCAGAACTTCATGGAGCGTGGTATCCGTAAGTCCAAGAAGAGCTGTATAGTAATTGTATCCGAGAGTCCTAAGTGCGGTGCTCTTTACTATGCTGACCGTGTCAAGAAGGAGTTCCCGGGATATGATGTACGTGTGTCTATTCTCGGACACTTACAGCGTGGTGGTAGCCCGTCGGCTCGTGACCGCATCCTTGCCAGCCGTACAGGTGTCGGAGCCATTGAGGCTATTATGCAGGGACAGCGCAACGTTATGGTTGGTGTCCGCAACAACGAAGTCGTTTATGTTCCATTCGCCGATGCTATCCGCAGTGATAAGCCGTTCGACCGCAAACTCATCAAGGTTCTTGATGAATTGAGTATCTAATACTCAATAGAACAGTGACGTGGCAAAAGTAAACAATAGAAAACTCAAAGTATTTTATTGGGTTTAAATAATGCTAAAATGCAGTATGATGTTAACCCAATGACAAAATAAATTGTTAATTTTGCTGCGTTGCTTATGAATTAGGCGATAGGAATTTATTAAAACTAAAAATATAAGTTTATGTCACAAATTATCGGACACATTTCCCAGATTATCGGCCCGGTCATCGATGTTTACTTCGATACCAAGGGCGAGGATCCTGAGAAAGTGTTGCCACAGATTTACGATGCTCTGACTATCGACCGTCCTGACGGTAAGAAGCTCGTTATCGAGGTGGAGCAGCACATCGGCGAGGATACCGTACGCTGTATTGCCATGGACTCGACCGACGGTCTGGAGCGCGGCATGGAGGTAGTACCGACAGGCGCACCTATACAGATGCCTTCAGGCAACCAGATTCGCGGACGTATGATGAACGTTATCGGAGAGCCTATCGATGGCATGAAGTCACTCGACATGAAAGGCAGTTACCCGATTCACCGCGAGCCGCCAAAGTTTGATGACCTTTCTACTCACAAGGAGGTCCTTCCAACAGGTATTAAAGTCATCGACCTGTTGGAGCCTTATATGAAAGGTGGAAAGATTGGATTGTTCGGTGGTGCCGGTGTAGGTAAGACCGTGCTTATCATGGAGCTGATGAACAACATCGCTAAGGGACACAGCGGATATTCAGTATTCGCAGGTGTTGGTGAGCGTACTCGTGAGGGTAACGACCTTATCCGTGATATGCTCGACTCTGGTGTCATCCGCTACGGTGAGAAGTTCAAGAAGGCAATGGACGAAGGCAAGTGGGACTTGTCACTCGTTGACCCTAAGGAGGTTGAAAAGTCACAGTCAACCCTTGTCTACGGACAGATGAATGAGCCACCTGGGGCACGTGCTCGTGTTGCCCTCTCTGGTCTGACTATTGCCGAGGAGTTCCGTGATCACGGAGGTCCTAACGGAGGTCCTGCCGACATCATGTTCTTCATTGATAACATCTTCCGTTTCACACAGGCTGGTTCTGAGGTTTCCGCCCTGCTCGGTCGTATGCCGTCAGCAGTAGGCTACCAGCCGACACTTGCCAGTGAGATGGGTGCCATGCAGGAGCGAATTACTTCAACCAAGCAAGGCTCAATCACATCAGTACAGGCTGTCTACGTGCCTGCCGACGACTTGACCGACCCTGCTCCGGCAACAACCTTCACTCACTTGGATGCTACCACTGTGCTGAACCGTAAGATTACAGAGCTTGGTATTTATCCTGCCGTTGACCCTCTGCAGAGTACATCGCGTATCCTTGACCCGCTGATTGTAGGTAAGGAACACTATGATTGCGCTCAGCGTGTGAAGGAAACACTTCAGCATTATAATGAACTTCAGGACATCATCGCCATCCTTGGTATGGATGAGCTCTCTGATGAGGATAAGTTGGTCGTAAACCGTGCACGTCGTGTACAGCGTTTCCTCAGCCAGCCGTTCGCTGTTGCAGAGCAGTTCACCGGTACTCCGGGTGTCATGGTTCCAATTGAGGATACCATCAAGGGCTTCAACGCAATCCTTGACGGTGAGGTCGACGACCTGCCTGAGCAGGCTTTCCTCAATGTCGGTACTATCGAGGACGCTATTGAGAAGGGTAAGAAACTTCTTGATGCTGCCAAAGGATAAGCAGATTAGCGTTACAAATTACGAGTTACGAATTATGAGTTACGAGTTGAAAAATTAGTAATTCCAAATTAGTAATTAGTAATTTAGAAAATTAGTAATTCCAAATTAGTAATTAGTAATTAAAATATGCTTAAACTTAAGATAGTCAGTCCGGAGAAAGTCGTTTATCAAGGCGAAGTCGAGAGTGTTCTCGTTCCCGGTACGCTGGGAAGTTTCGAGATCCTCAACGACCACGCCCCGATTATCTCCTCGCTCTCAGAAGGCAAAGTGGAGTACGCCACTAAGGACGGAAAGAAGGACTTCAATATTCACGGCGGTTTCGTTTCTGTAAAGAAGAACGAAGTCTCGCTCTGTGTGGAGTTGTAGTTCTCAGTTGAACTTGGCAAACTATGGCAAACTAAAATAGAACAAGCATAACAAATGGAACTAATAAACCGCATAGCTAAGCAATATTATAAAATAAGCCTTTGGCTGATATTCGGCCTTACGGTTATTGTTCTCCTTGTCATGCAGTACTTCCAGGAGACAAAGCTGGTCAACGCTTTGGTCATCAGTGCATTGTTCTCCTTGGTTACAAGTATAGCCTACATCCAGTCGTGGAAAGCCGTTGCAAAGCGGTCGCCGTCGACTTTAGGCAAGTTCTACATTGCAGCTTCAGCACTTCGGATGTTCGCTGCGTTGCTGGTAGTCGTCATAGCGATGGTCATTCTTCGCGGCGACAGGACAGCTCTGTTGGGTTTTGCCGGAATGTTTGTCGGGTTCTACTTAGTGATGCTCGCATACGATTGCATCTACTTTGCTCATATTGAGAAAAAGAATAATATTAAGTAATTAACGATTTCAGATATGAAATACTTAAAGCAATTGTTCCTCATCGTCCTGCTGGCGGTGGTCGCTGTTCCTGCCGGAGCACACGACTTCTCGCATCATCAGTCTGTCGACGTGAAGAACATTTTGTGGGGTCATATCAAGGATTCTTATCAGTGGCATGTCACAGGACCGGTTGTCATCAACCTGCCTGTTATCATAAAGACGTCCACCGGTTGGCATGTGTTCAGCAGTGGCAATTTCGCTGAGCTGAAAGACATCAAGCTAAAGAATGGCAAGACCGTTAAAGGAGCTATCGACCTTGACGGCAATGTCATTACCAACGGTGACCGCCCTTATGTAGGCAGTGATCCGGACCTTAAGAATCTCGTAATCAAGAACGGCGATGCCAAGGCAAACCCGAACAAGATTGTCGAGAAGATTAACGGTCAGGAAGTCCGTCCTGTGGATATATCCATCACGAAGACAGTCTGCGTACTGTTCATCGATGCCATCCTGCTTCTGCTCTGTGTCCTTATCCCGGCACGCTGGTGCAGGCGCCATAAGGTTAGCGACCCGGCACCAAAGGGATTCACAGGACTTATGCACATGTTCATAATGAGCGTTTACAATGATGTAATCAAGTCGTGTATGGGCGATGAGGCACCGAAGTACGCACCCTGGTTGCTTACCTGTTTCTTCTTCATCTTCCTGGCAAACCTTATGGGTATCGTCCCATTCCCTCCAGGCGGTGGAAACCTTACTGGTAACATTGCATGTACGTTCTTCCTCGGATTCACCACATTCCTCATTACCAACTTCACAGGAACGAAGGCTTACTGGAAGGATATATTCTGGCCGGATGTTCCTATGTGGCTGAAGGTGCCGGTACCATTGATGCCATTCATTGAACTCTTCGGAATATTCACAAAGCCACTGGCTCTTATCATCCGACTATTCGCCAACATGATGGCAGGTCACGCCATAGCACTTAGCTTTGCCGCTATCATCTTCATCATGTTCGGTATTGCCGACAATGCCATTGCCAATATCCTTGCCGGTACAGGCATGACTGTTGTCAGTGTTGCGATGAGTGTCTTCATGATGCTTTTGGAGGTTCTGGTAAGCTACATTCAGGCTCTTGTGTTTACAATGCTTAGCGCAGTGTTCATCAGCATGGCACACGTTCATCCACAGAAGGCATAACCCCCTATATAATAAGGTATATAATAAACAAAAAATAATAAACAATTAAAACTTTAGAACTATGTTATCATTATTATTAGCAGATGTTGCTCTTGCAAAGTTAGGCGCTGCAGTAGGCGCAGGTTTAGCAGCTATTGGTGCCGGTATCGGTATTGGCCGTATCGGAGGTCAGGCTATGGACGCTATGGCACGCCAGCCGGAGAAGATGAGCGACCTTCGCTCTTCAATGATTATCGCTGCCGCCCTTGTCGAGGGTGTTGCATTCTTCGCAGTCATCATTGCAATTCTTGCAATCGTAATGTAATTGCATACCCTGCGAGTTATTAAGATTTATACGTATAACCAAGCAAACACCAGCATTTATGGATTTATTGATTCCTGATAGTGGCTTGCTATTTTGGATGACCCTCGTCTTCGTAATAGTATTCCTCATCCTTTGGAAATGGGGATTCCCTTCTATTGTGAAGATGGTTAACGACCGCAAGGCGTACATCGACGGGAGTCTGAAGAAAGCCCGTGAGGCTAACGAAAAGCTTGCCAATATCCAGAAAGAAGGTGAGTTGCTGCTTCAACAGGCTCGCGAGCAGCAGTCGAAGATTCTAAAGGAAGCCTCCGACACTCGCGACGCCATCGTCGAGAAAGCCCAAGACAAGGCACGCGATGAAGGTGCCCGCATCATCAGTGATGCCAAGGCTGAGATACAGAACGAGAAACAGGCTGCCATCCGCGATATTCGCAATCAGGTAGCTGAGCTCTCCGTACAGATTGCGGAGAAGATTCTGCGTCAGAAACTCTCAGGCGACAAGGAGCAGAACGAATTGATTGACAGATTGCTGGATGAGGTTTCTTCTACTGATAAAAACGTTAAATAGCAGCTTATGGATTTAGGTGTAATATCGGTTCGCTACGCCCGCGCGCTGCTCAAATGCGCTACGGGGCTAAAGCTCGAAGATCAGGTCTATAAGGAGATGCAGACTCTCTCGAAGAGTTTCCTCGAGGTACCTGAATTGCGCTTTACAATCGACAACCCTATGCTCTCAAAGGACAAGAAGCTGAAGATTGTCGCTACTGCCTGTGGCGACAATATCTGCGAGCTGACGAAGAAGTTCGTCGAACTGGTCCTGAACGAAGACAGGGAGAAGACACTGCAATTCATGGCGGCCTCTTACATCACACTTTATAGAAAGCAGAAGAACATTATCCGTGGCTCCCTCACTACGGCAGCACCGGTCTCTCAGGAAACTGAGGACAAAATGCGCCGCATGGTCGAGAGCAAAACTCATGGTACTGTAGAGTTCAATACCGAGGTCGATCCGAACATCATTGGCGGATTCATACTCGAGTACGACACCTACAGAATGGATGCAAGTGTTAAGACAAAACTTAGCAATATCCTTACACAACTTAAAAAATAATTCAAATGTCAGATAAAATTAAACCAAGCGAGGTGTCCGAAGTCCTGCTTAAGGAACTTGAAGGCATAAACTCGGAGGAACAGTTCGACGAAGTCGGTACAGTCCTCACCGTCAGCGATGGTGTGGCGCGTATCTATGGACTGCGCAATGCCGAGGCCAACGAGTTGCTCGAGTTCGAAAACGGCACCATCGGCATCGTCATGAACCTTGAGGAGGACAACGTTGGTTGTGTCCTGCTAGGTCCTACGTCCGGCATTAAGGAAGGCATGAAGGTAAAGCGTACACACCGTATCGCTTCTATCCGTGTCAACGACAACTTCCTTGGCCGTGTCGTCGACCCGCTGGGAAATCCTATCGATGGTAATGGCGATATTGACCTGACCGGCGCTTTCGAAATGCCTCTCGACCGTAAGGCCCCGGGAGTTATCTATCGTCAGCCTGTGAAGGAGCCGCTGCAGACAGGACTTAAGGCAGTCGACTCGATGATTCCTATCGGACGTGGACAGCGTGAGCTTATCATTGGCGACCGCCAGACTGGTAAGACCGCTATTGCCGTCGATACCATCATCAACCAGAAGAGCCTCTATGAGGCTGGCAAGCCAGTCTATTGCATCTATGTCGCAATAGGTCAGAAGGCTTCTACCGTTGCATCTCTTGTCCAGACTCTTAAGGATAAGGGCGCAATGCCATATACAATCGTTGTTAGCGCTACAGCAGCCGATCCGGCAGCCATGCAGTACTATGCTCCGTTCGCCGGAGCCGCCATCGGCGAGTACTTCCGTGACCGTGGACTCTCTGCCCTCGTCGTTTACGATGACCTGTCAAAGCAGGCTGTCGCCTATCGTGAGGTATCACTGATTCTGCGTCGTCCGTCAGGACGTGAGGCTTATCCTGGTGATGTCTTCTATCTTCACAGCCGCCTGCTTGAGCGTGCAGCTCGTATCAACGACCAGCAGGAAGTTGCCGAGCAGATGAACGACCTTCCTGAGTCAATGAAGGGACATGTAAAGGGAGGTGGTTCACTCACCGCTCTGCCTATCATTGAGACACAGGCTGGTGATGTATCGGCTTACATTCCTACAAACGTCATCTCTATTACCGATGGTCAGATTTACCTTGAGACCGACCTCTTCAACCAGGGCTTCCGCCCGGCTATCAATGTAGGTATCTCCGTATCTCGTGTCGGTGGTTCTGCCCAGATCAAGAGTATGAAGAAGGTGGCTGGAACGTTGAAGATCGACATGGCACAGTATCGTGAGCTAGAGTCTTTCTCTAAGTTCTCAAGCGATATGGATAAGGTCACTGCTATGACACTGGACCGTGGTCGTAAGAACAACCAGCTGCTTATCCAGCCGCAGTACAGCCCAATGCCTGTAGGCGAGCAGATCGCAATCCTCTATTGCGGTGTTCATGGATTGATGCACGACGTTCCTGTCGAGAAGGTTCGCGACTGTCAGGATCAGTTCCTTGAGTCATTGCGTTCATCCCATAAGGATGTCATCGACAATCTGGCTTCAGGAAAGCTTCTCGACGACGACACAAAGGTCATCGAAGAGGTAATGGCTAACGTCGCAGGACAATATAAGAAATAAAGAAAAAATGGAAGATTGAAAAAATGAAATAACTAATTCTTTCTTTCAATCTTTCATTCTTTCAATCTTTCAATATTAATAATTATGCCGTCACTGAAAGAAATAAAGAATAGGATAGCTTCTGTCAACAGCACCCGCAAGATAACGAGTGCCATGAAGATGGTTGCTTCGAGCAAGCTGCACCACGCTCAGGTAGCGATACAGAATATGCTTCCTTACGAGACTCTTCTCGAGCATATCCTGAAGTCGTTCCTAGCCTCCGACCGCGACATCGACATGCCGTTCGACAAGCCGCGGCCGGTACATCGTGTTGCCCTCATCGTCTTTACGTCGAACTCTTCACTTTGTGGAGGATTCAACAACAACGTTATCAAGAAGATGATTGAGGTCATGAACGAGTACAAGGCACAGGGCCTGACCGATGACGACTTCCTCATCTATCCTGTAGGCCGAAAGGTCGAGGAGAAGGTGACGAAGATGGGCCTGAAGAAGGCTGGCAGTTTCCTTGAGCTTGCCGACAAGCCGAATTCTGAAGGATGCCGGCAGTTGGGAACGGACGTCGGAACGAAGTGGTATCGCGGCGAGGTCGACAAGGTAGAGATGATTTACCATCATTTCAAGAGTGCCGGTTCGCAGATCCTCACCCGCAAGACTTTCCTTCCTATCGACCTTGAGGATCAGCTTTATGAGGATAAGGGGCGCGACCTCTCGTCGGATGTCGTTACAGCGAAGGCTCAGGAGTACAAGCGCCGTCATGGTCATCAGGCTGAGGAGTCGGAGCGCGAGGATGCTAAACCTCTGAACGACGACTTCATAGTTGAGCCGGATGTCGAGACTGTCCTTCGTGAACTTGTTCCGAAGGAGCTTCATCTCATGATATACACCGCTCTTCTTGACAGTGCTGCCAGTGAGCATGCCGCACGTATGGTTGCCATGCAGACGGCTACCGACAATGCCGACGAACTGCTGCGTGATCTCAACCTCGACTACAACAAGTCACGTCAGGCTGCCATCACCAACGAGCTTCTTGACCTCGCCGGTGGTGCACAGAACTAGCGATTATTTATCACTCTATATATCAAAAAGCCTCTTTCGGTCTCCTCCGGAAGAGGTTTTTTTCGTATCTTACTTAACCATTTGATATTCAGACACTTCCTAATTGGGCATCTTTTAGCTTCTAAAAGATACCCAATCATCTCCTAAAAGATACCCGATTACATTGTAAAAGATGCCCAATTACAAACCCATTAATGACCTTTTGTCTTTTCATTCATTTCCTTCTAAAAGTTCATTGATTAAACACCACACACCTCTTCATTAGGGATCGACCATCGTGCCGATCCCTAATTCATTAACAAAAATCCACCTTATATTACTAATTTCATTATATAATCCTCTGTTTAGTAACAATTTTATCCATAGAGTTAACAAAATAGACATATATTTTTAACCGATCTTACTTGTATGTTCAGAAAAAATTTAATAATTTTGCAGCCAAATAGTAAATAAAATACCAAAAACCCTACCTGTCAGCCTTTACATTTGAATTGACCTTCCCATTTTAATGGGTTTCCCTACCGTACTGCAATTAAACAAACGAATAGTATAAAAACTAATAATATAATAATAAACCAATTTCAACATGAACAACATGAAACAAAGATTAACAGGAAAGATTCTATCTATGCTCTTCCTTCTCTTTGCAATAGGCTGGACAGTTAACTCTTCAGCCCAGGGTGTTAGTTTCTCATCAGGAGGAGATGATAACAAGACCTTAATAGTCAAGGCTTGGGGTGACTTGACGGATTATACTGACAGAGTCGCTACACAAAAGAAGTGGAACAAGTCTGCTGTAAATAATGTTTATAGTGGTAGCGTTGGACATGAGCAGACCGTAAATGAAAATCAAGATGTTGATGAAACATCAGCGACTCAATATTACACAGCTACAAAAGACTATACCCTTTTGTTTGATGGAGCACCTGAAAATGGAGATTACTTCTATAATGTAGCTTCTACTGATTCTTGGGACTTTTCAAAGAGCTCTGGTAAGCATGTGTACAAAGTCTATGCATCATATGATAATACAATACATAGATCTAATGAAGAAGAAGTTAGTAGCTCTACAACTTCTTTTGATAAATCCTCTACGTTTACTTACGAAGGTAATACTTATTCTATTTACATCTTAAGTACGAACGAGATTGCTAAGGACGCGGAAGTTGCTCTCTCTTCTGTTACATTGATAACTTTAGATGACTTAAACAATTATTTATTATCTACAATAGTCTATACTCCTCAATATAATAAAGATATATATAGGTCTCGAAATGGTGGTACACCAGAACCTTTAACAGCTGGACAACAACAAACATACGAACCTGGTGATAAGTTCTATACGGCTACCAATGAGTATCATGCAATAGAGAATTTTAATGATTTCTTGGCAGAACATAAAGATTATTATACTCAAAATTATGAAACCCGTAATTTCGTTGATATAGTTGCTCTTAATCTTGTGTCTAATGGTTGTAACTCCATTAAGTTTGAGCAAGATGCATCAGATGAGCACAAAGATGATGCCATCAAGATCACTGTTGACCAACTTAACAGTATTTTAAATGCCACATATAATAATAATGGCTTGTTGGTAGATAATTCTTCTTTCGTTGATTTGTCACAGCTCTCAAGTCTTGAAACAACAGATTTGAGTAATTTGTTGACATCCTTTGATAAAAATAATGCATCTTTAATATTGCCAAGTACTATCAACTCTCAGGATACGAAGACTTTCGTAGACAGCAAAGGCTGGTCATTTAATGTCTATTGGCTTTCAAGTGACAAGCTTAATCTTAATGTTGAGGTAGGAAACGAAAGCAAATTAAAATCTGTAGCTGAGGCTAAGGATGGTAAGACTAATACTATTGTCCTTTACCCTATGAAGGGTGCCCAGTATTATAGTGCTTCGATGTTTAGCAACTTTGATCTGGACGGTGTAAGGAATCTTGTCTTGCATTATCTTACTACGGTTGATGAAAACACATCAAAATCTCTTGTGACTCCGAAGGCTTCTGATTTTGAGAACTTTAGTTTCATCAAGAGAGTCATTCTCCCACGTGGAATTAATAGTAACATTAGTACATTTAAAAATACGAACTCTTCTGTTGATGTGTATGAGATATGCAATTGGAATAATAATTATCAAACTGGAGGTAAAAATGTTCGAACTGGTACACAGATTAATGTCCTTGAGCCTGGTGCTCTTGCTGCTCTTGCTGATGCTCATTATACCAATGATGACATTGCCAATGGTCCTCGCATTGACATCTTTGGCGCTGTAAACACTGCTGACTTTACATTCATCAGTGGAATCAATAGCAAGAGAATCAACCTCAGTCAGATGACTTTTGACCCTAAAGATACAAACTTAGATACAGAGGCAGAGAAAAAGGCTGCAATTGACAAGATTAGTAATCCTGTTTTGGAATATATAGCTCTGCCGGATGTTGGCCAGGAAACAACTGACCCTATGTTCAAAAATCTATATGATAAGACTAAGAACCCTAACCTAAAGGGTGTGGCTTATTACTATAAGACGGGTAAGTCTTATACATGTAAAACTTTGGTTCCTGGCTCTATCTCCATTCTTACTGCTATGACATCTTCTGTAACCGACCGTAATGTAAATATAGATTCTATAAAGGTCTCTGGTTCTTTAAATGCTAAGGATATTTCAAATACTGGAAATAATGCTGCTGGTACTATTTATTTTGTTGATGGTCATTTCGTATTTGGTGATGAACTTGATGCTTCTAATCAGGATGGGTTTAGAAAATTCAAAACGCCACAACCAGAAGGTGCTGAGACAGAAGGTGCATTTAGTGGCAGCAAAGGTATGATAAAGGTTGATCTGTCTGATGCGACGTTTAGCAACGTTGACGACGCAACACTTTCGGCTACAGGCATTATCGCTACAAGAACAACAGATGTTGTTATACCGACTGATGATAAGTTTACTAAACTACCTGTAGATTTCTTACACGTAAATGGAACTAATATAAAGACTATATGCATACCTTATAATATTACACATATTGGCTTGCGTGCATTCTATGGGTTGACCAATCTTAGTAAAGTGACTACTACAACTGAAGATGGAACTGTACTTGATTATGGATATGATTATCAATATCAACTTCAAGATGTTACCAATGAGGAGACAAAAACCACTTACAAAGATCAGGTGAAGACGGATAACATTGATTATTCGGCTGGTTCCATAGTATTTTCTAAAAATTTGAAGGAGATTGACAGTTATGCATTCTCTTCTGTTGAAAAAATAAAGGACGTTTATTGTCTTTCTGAAGAAGCGCCTATATGTCAGGTAAATGCTTTCGGTTCAAATCCTTGTACTGGTAATAATGGTTTCTCACCTAATGGCGGTATAACTCGTAGTGATTTCAATACTCATGCCGATGCCAATGGATATATCGACAAATGGATTGTAATGCTTCATTATCCTACTTCAATCCAGGGTACTGATCTTGAAAAACGCTATAAGGATGTAACTCGTGATTACACCATATCTGATGCTGAAGGTCATACTGATGGTCAGGGTAATTTGCTTTGCTGGCCTAACCAAAGTGAATTTAACCGGTCATATACTCAAGGTACAAATGGCTATCTTTGGGATGCATGGAAGACAGACCGTACTGAATGGAGCAATCTTGGTAGCTATTCTTTAACTCATTCATCAGAGAATACAGGTTATCAAGTTGAACAGGATAAGGCAAATAAGTGGTATGAAGATTGTAAAAATTCTGACAAGGAAGATGCAATATTCTACCATACTGGATATGAGACTGATGGAAAAAGTGTTGTAAGAATTACTGACGATTCAAAAGATGTTGATAAAGGTGCTTGGAAGAATGTGAAGTATTCAGACCCAGACAAAGGTGATAAGCAGCTTTATGACGGTGACTACCGTGGATGGCATCAGTTTGTACTCTGTGCTACTTCTAGGGCGAAAGGTGAGGATCCTGGTCATAACTTCCGTTTCATCAATGATAATGGATGGTGGACAATCTGCGTGCCATTTGATATGACAAAAAAGGAAGTTTGTGAGATGTTCGGAAAAGGTGGTAAGCATGGCGGTCCTCATGTTTGTGAGTTCACTGGTGTTGAGAGAACAAATCCTGATGCTGATCAGAAGAATGGCTCAATTCTGCTTAAGTTCGACCGTGACGTATATAATAATGTATATAAGCAAGATGCTGATAATAAGAGTACACTTGAAATAGATCATAAGACTGGTGATGACGAAATAGTTATTCATGCCGGTGTTCCTTATATGTTGCAGCCTGACTTCGACGTAAAGGATGATGGTACTTTGAAGGATCCATTTGCACCTGGTGACCAGATCTTCCGCTCAGAAAAGTGTAAGGCTAAAACTAGCCTAGAACTTCGCAGCTTGGCTCGTAAGCACTTCGTTGATGTATTGGCTTTGGATAAAGATGGTAAAGCTGCCAAG
The DNA here is from genome assembly GCA_900315635.1 of uncultured Prevotella sp. GTDB lineage: Bacteria > Bacteroidota > Bacteroidia > Bacteroidales > Bacteroidaceae > Prevotella. Next base: position 14,296 of record OMZV01000012.1, on the reverse strand, counting down.
GATGCCAAAAATAATGATTATCATTATTATTTCATTGGTAACTTCTGGCAGACGGAAATGCCACAGTATGCTTACTTCCTTGCATGGTATTATCCTACTGATGAGCAGGTAAAGCAGGGATTCAGCCCTAACGGATTCGCGACCTACTTCTGGCAGAAAGAAATGCCGGCACAGACTCTTAACTGGAATGCATTTACCGCTATAATCGGTAGCCAGTGGTCAACAGATGACCGAAAGTTCTTCGTACCTGATGGCAAACTTGGAAACATTCACTGGTACACTCGTAAGGGTAATGATGTTAAAGGTGGAAGTGTCTTTGCTGATGATTCATTTAACACATCAACATCGGCAAAGCGTGGCAATAGCCCTGAGAACGTAAGCTTCTCATTTGGTGGTGATAACACAGCGGACGGTATCACTAAGGTTCACTTTGGTGACCAGACACTTGATGTTTACAATGGCAAGGTCTACAATCTGAATGGTCAGTATGTAGGCGATTCTCTCGAGAATCTTCCAAAGGGAATCTATATTGCCGGTGGAAAGAAATATGTTGTAAAGTAATTGACGCATGAGTATAACCTTTAAAAAGAATAGATGATAATGAAACATAGATATCAGAAACCACAAATTGAGGTCATCACCATGCGTGTAGAAGAGTCTTTACTAATTAGTAACTCCAAACTTATCAGAACGGTAGGTAATGGAGTTCGTAATTGGCAGGGTACAGTCCCTACCGGTGGTCAGACATGGGGCATCGTTGATGCTCCCGCTGAAATAGAATTCGATCATGGTCAGGGCTCTGGTGGCGGTGGTAACCGTGCCCCTTACAATCCTTGGACAGCATGGGACGAGTAATCCTTTAGAATTCTAGATGAAATTTATGGATATTAGCCGTCATGATACAGCAATGTATCGTGGCGGCTTTTTTCTCTTTTTTCCCTTCTCTTTCTCCTTTTCTTTTATTAATTTTGCACTCTCTAAATACCATTCATTTCTATGCTTAAATGTCCTGATATTCCATCTACTGCAGCGTTTCGAGACGCAGTTTACAGCATTGTGGCATCAATTCCTCGTGGCAAGGTCATGAACTATGGTCAGATAGCCGACCTCGTTGATGCACCGGGACATGCCCGCCTTGTCGGTCACGTCCTTAGTGGAGCACCGCCAATATATCCCTGCCATCGTGTCGTCAACAGTGTCGGGCGCACTGTGCCTGGTTGGCGTCAGCAACGTGAACTCCTTGAGCAGGAAGGCGTCGGCTTCAAGCCTAACGGACATGTTGACATGAAGACCTTCCGCTGGTCGCCTCAGTAGGAGCAACGATCTACGAACCGTTGCGTAATGAAATTAAAGAGTCTTGAATTTCTGCTAAAAAATCTAAATAGCAACTTTTAGTAACACTATAAATTTGGGTATCTGATTTTATGGCATTAATTTTGCAATTGGCTAATTAGAGAATAATATATTATCAACTTTTTAAATATACAAAGAATTATGCAGATTGAGAAAGTACATGCTCGCGAGATTCTTGACTCACGTGGCAATCCAACAGTTGAAGTAGACGTAACCCTCGACAACGGCGTTATGGGTCGTGCAAGTGTTCCATCTGGTGCCAGTACCGGTGAGAACGAGGCTCTTGAGCTTCGTGATGGCGACAAGAACCGTTTCGGCGGTAAGGGCGTCCTGAAGGCTGTCAAGAACGTGAACGAGATTATCGCTCCTGCACTCAAGGGCTGGAATGTCCTGGAGCAGCGCGCTATCGACTACAAGATGCTTGAGCTCGATGGTACTCCTACTAAGAGCAAGCTCGGTGCTAACGCTATCCTCGGTGTCAGCCTCGCTGTTGCTCACACAGCTGCTAAGGCTCTCAATATTCCTCTGTACCGCTATATCGGTGGAGCTAACACATACACTCTGCCTATCCCAATGATGAACATCATCAATGGAGGTGCTCACTCTTCAGCTCCTATCGCTTTCCAGGAGTTCATGATTCAGCCGCGTAACTTCTCTTCTGAGAAGGAAGCTATCCGTTGCGGTGCTGAGGTCTTCCACGCTCTGGGCAAGCTCCTGAAGAAGCGCGGTCTCTCTACAGCAGTAGGTGACGAGGGCGGTTACGCTCCTGAGCTCGATGGTATTGACGACGCTCTTGAGAGCATCTGCCAGGCTATCAAGGACGCTGGTTACGAGCCGGGTAAGGACGTTACCATCGCTATGGACTGCGCAAGCTCTGAGTTCGCTTATCAGAAGGATGGCAAGTGGTACTACAACTACAAGCAGCTGAACAACGGCATGCCTAAGGATCCTAATGGTAAGGAAGTTGACGATGAGGGTCAGATCAAGTACCTTGAGGAGCTCTGCAACAAGTATCCTATCGCTTCTATCGAGGATGGTCTTGATGAGAACGACTGGGAAGGCTGGCAGAAGCTTACAAAGGCTCTTGGTAGCAAGATTCAGCTCGTTGGTGATGACCTTTTCGTAACTAACACTAAGTTCCTGGAGAAGGGAATCAAGATGGGTGTTGCTAACGCTATCCTTATCAAGGTTAACCAGATCGGTTCTCTGACTGAGACTCTCGAGGCTATCGAGATGGCTCATCGTCATGGTTACAACACTGTAACTTCTCACCGTTCAGGCGAGACTGAGGATACTACTATCGCTGACATCGCTGTTGCTACAAACTCTGGTCAGATCAAGACCGGTTCTATGAGCCGTACCGACCGTATGGCTAAGTACAACCAGCTTATCCGTATTGAGGAGGAGCTTGGTCCTGTAGCAAAGTATGGTTACACAAAGCTTAAGTAATCAGATTGAGGTTACACAAAGCTTAAGTAATCAGATTGAGGTTACACAAAACTCAAGTAATCAGGCTTTGGTCTTTTACATGAAGTAGATTTAATACTTCTCTCATTTATAATACTAGCTGCCGGGCTTTTGCTCGGCAGTTTTTTTATGCCTTTATTCATCTTCCATCATCTTATCATCTTTTATCCATCCTCTCATCATCTTTTATCCATCATCTCATCATCCTTTATCCATCATCTTATCATCTTTTATTTATCATACTATAATCCTTTATCCATCCTCTTATCATCTTTTATTTATCATCCTATAATCCTTTATCCATCCTCTCATCATCCTTTATCCATCCTCTCATCATCCTTTATCCATCCTCTCATCATCCTTTATCCATCCTCTCATCGTACTTCTACTTAGGTGTCGTCTTTACTTTCTATCCACTCTTATGTCTTTTCCTTTTCCTTCTCCTTCTCTTTCTATTTAACCAGCCATCTTATTATTAACTAGTCACCTTATCATTGACTAGCCATCTTATTATTAACTAGTCACCTTATCATTGACTAGCCATCTTATTATTAACTAGTCACCTTATCATTGACTAGCCATCTTATTATATAGTATTTGTTCTGTTCTCAGTCTCGCCTGAACGGTGAGAAGTTACAGTGTTGTAACCATGACGATGAGCCATCTCGATAGCCTCGAGAGTCTCATTCTAATAGAATCTATTCTATTCTATTCTATCAAAGTCTATGACTCTCCTCTCCATCATATCCTACTCACTTCAGTCTTATTCAGCTGGCTTCAGTCTAATTCAGCTGGCTTCAGTCTAATTCAGCTGGCTTCAGCCTTATTCAGCTGGCTTCAGTCTAATTCAGCTGGCTTCAGCCTTATTCAGCTGGCTTCAGCCTTATTCAACTTTTGATGCTCTATGTAATTGTGCGGCTATCATTACCTTTTCCTTCTGTCTTCTTGGTTAACAAAAGAGTGGGTTAGTAGAATCATTCTATCATTCCATAGAAGCGTATTTATTGTAAGACAAAGGTCTGTGCACGAACACAATGTAAATATAATTCATATTACGTACGTGCACAAAATTTTATGTTACTTAGCATACTTTACTGTGCACGTACACAATAAGGGAAAATGAAGTTGCGGATAATGCGGTCGGTAGTTTGTTTTAAATAACACTCTTGACGATGATGAAATGTTTCCATCAACTGCTTGTTTTGTATAATGGTTAAAGTTAGTTGGGTAGAACGGATTATATCGTTTGGGTGACGGAAAAGTGCCTGTTTATCGCTGTTTTGGAACAATTTAGCACTCGTTAAGCAACAAAAAGTACATCTTGTCCTGTTTTCTTTACTTTGTTTTCAGTGATGGAGGACTTTTCTTCATTTCATGTCCCACAACATAAAAAGAATCATTTAACTGATTTATATTTCCATCCTTGAAAATAACAAATATTGCTGTTGCTCATACGATTGCGCAAACTTGTGTTCGAACACAAAAAAATAATTCAAAAAAAGTTGTTTAATCGTTTGCATGACATATTTTTTCAAACTACCTTTGCAATAGTTAAAGAAACAAACAATTTAAAAGCTGCGAATTATGAAGAAGTCAATTCTTACCATTTTAGTCTTAGCAATCTCAGTTATCGCTTCCGCAGATAACAGAGGAATGTCCCTTAAGAATCTTATTGGAAACTCAAACGTTTCTGGTGAATACCTCGATCTTAATATGAACACTATGCTCGTTGACCAGTGTCATGGTGGCGAGATGTTGCTTCTTTACCAGCAGCGTAATTCTGAAGCTATGCTTTATAGCAGCGTTGAGCAGGGCTTCCGTTGGAAGAAGGATAATCGTGGTGGTATCTTCCAGGTTACTCGTATGGGTCTCCTTAACAGTAATAATACCGACCGTGCCGTTAAAGGTAACACCGGATTCTTCACTACACTGGACAACCTGATGGGTAACCACGTTTGGACTCGTAATATACTCCCAGTTTACGTAGATGATTCAGCAAATGTTGTTTACGGATACCGTGCTAAGTGGAACAGCTTCAATGGTGATGTTGAATTCCATCAGAAGAATATCCTTTATGCTTATCGCCTTACTGATGGTGCTGAGCTTTGGCAGGACACAATTTCTCACTATACACGTTGGGGATGGAACAATGTAATGTATCTCCCGGAAAGTGGCAATTATCTTGTTTGGGCTGATGAACTCATGCTTATTGATCCTCAGGGTGGTGTTCTGAAGCGCATGACAGTCAACACCGGTCGTTATGGTGTTCCTGTAGGAGTTAGCAAGAAAGACCACAGCACTAATCATGGAACTGATGCCGACTATGCTTTCACTCCATACGTAGACCGTGGCTACTGGACAGGTATTAAGTCAAACGTTATCTTCCAGGATGGTAAGATTTACCTTGCAGACGGTGAGGATCTGTATTGCATGGATGAAGACTTGAACGTTATTTGGTTCTCACAGCTTCCTAAGGATAAGACTTCTGCAATGCGTATCCGTATCGACGGTGACCGTATTACTCTTCTTTCAACTGGTCTCGCATATCTCGAAGGTTGCAGCTATGAGGTTGGTAAACCTTTCGTTTCTCAGTATGATGTAACAACCGGTAAGCAGAACTTCCTCCGCTACATTGACACAGACGGTAAGATTCAGGATGCTCACCTCGGTGACGGCAAGGCTTTCTATCTTACTAGCAATGGTCTGAATGTCGTAACAGACTTCGAGAACCCTGCAGTCAAGAACTACGGTAAGGACGTTATCGGCAAGGTTTCTGAGATTGGCAATAATACAAAGTATGCTCTCGACGGACAGCAGATGTACACAATGGCAAGCAAAGACAACCATGTACTCCTTATTGGTAAGGATGGTGTTGTCCGCCTCTTCGACGGAGATGACGACAAGGTTATTAAGTCAGTTGCTGAGAACGAGCTTTATGACAAGCAGAGCAATGGTGTTTACACTTGCATGAGCCGCGACAAGAAGGGAGAAATTACTGACGATCCAAGTAATTTGGTTATCACAGGTGAGGACGGAAGCGTAACAGCTCACTTCAATACACAGTTCAATGGTGCTTTCTATACTGACGGTCTTCTGACCATAGTTATGAAAACCGGTATCTTCTCTACTCGTCTGTAATTGCGAAATCGATTGCGTAAAAAAATAACTCTTCCCTAAGAGTATAAAGAAGGGAAAGCTAACAGGTAAGAATATGAAAAAGGGCCATCGTGAGATGTCCCTTTTTTGTGCCCGATTATTTTCCACACATCAGACGGTATGGACAAACCCGGCAGATATTCGGGTCGGATGACAAACCAAAAGGAATATCCGGATTGAAAATTTCCTCAAGTTTCTCCTTCAATAACCTCATGAAGTCGTCACGGTAAACGCCCATATCGGTTACGGGCTCTTTGTTTACAGTAAGGGTAGGGTCGTAATCCTTTACCTTTGTCCTCTGTATAAACAGTAGGGCAGGGCTCACTTTATTATGAGCAGGATTGTGCTTGATGTCATTTGTCTGCTCAATTATACTATAGAGCATAGCCTGAAAAATATAGTCGCTGTGTTTAGTCGTGATGTTTGCAGAATTGAAGACATCTTCGATTGACTTAATGTCGGAAGCCTCACGAGAGCCCGTCTTATAGTCGACGACACGCAACCGCTCATTAGGCTCGCCTATATTTACACGGTCAAGGCGGTCAATTCTTCCGCCAACACTTATTGTAAGGTTGTTGAGCTTAACATTCATATATACAGGCGCCTCATGAGCTACTACCTCGAATTTCCCTAACTTCTTGTCTAAGTCCTGCAACATGAGCAGATAGCGCTTGATTACGGTGCGGTTAATCAGCTGTATTCCGTTAAGCTGTGGCTCCCGTTCCGTGTTTTCCTTCAGATTGAACAATTCCTCATTGAACGCCATATTCAGAATGACATCAATCTTCAAATCAGGTCGAGAATATAACAACTCTGCAGCCTTGTGGAAAATGTTTCCGAATATTCGGTTGTCAATTTCATCCTCGTCCTGCTCGTCGAGTTCCTTTATGTTTGCCACATAACTGTAGAAGAACTGCATTCCGCAACGCATGTAAGTATTGATGGCAGTTGGTGAAAGGCTCTTTATCTCATTCAACCGTTCCATTACTTCCTTTCCCTTGCCGACGACTTCAGGGACAAGAGGTTGTGGAATCTGTCCGGCTTGTATGGCAAACCTGCCAATCTTCTGACTTTGCGGCATTTCAACCATCAGCTGAAGCATAAACCGGCTCATCTCACCAGAGTTCATTCCGTCGGTAGAACTATTGTATACAATTGTAACGTCAGATGCCCTCTGCAACATCGAATGGAAGTAATAACTGTATACCGCCACCTTATTGTCGACCGTTGTCAGTCCGTAGGCAGACCTAAGAGCATGTGGAATGAATGACGTGTCGTCGACACCTTTCGGCATATTTCCTTCATTGCAAGACAGAATCAGTATATGGTCGAAGTCGAGGTTACGCGTTTCCAGCACTCCCATTACCTGAACACCAACTGCAGGTTCGCCATGGAAAGGCACGCTAGTGGAATTGATTATCTGCATTACAAGATGATGAAAAGTATAGATGTTTATAGCGTCGCCTATATTCAACGTCTCGTCACTGATAAGGTTACAGAAACTATTCAGCAACTTGTACATACGGAAACACGATTCCTGAAACAGCGGGTCACTGTTAGCTGCACCATTGACAGCCACCCGACGGACGACTGCCATCAGCCAGCTAAGCAACTGTATGATGTCATATCCATCAGCACGGACACTTGTGTCAACAGCTATTCCCTCACGTGTAAACAACTCTGCCATTCCGTCATCTTTTCCAAGCTCTACCGGACTGACATAGAAAACCTTCGCCGTATTCAACTCCTTAAAAATTGTCTGAGCCTGTGGCGATATATAGCGAGAGTAGGGATGACGCAGAACTGCATTGATATAATGCAGCCGGAAAGCATGTCTGTTGTTGTCCCATCCCTTAAGCTGCAAGTCGAGCAGTTGCTGGACGAGAGTAGCTACAGGCGTCTGCTGCAGGGGATACCCCGTGGTAATGTTCATCTGCTCAACTTCCGGTGGAATACAATGCACAACCGTTTGCAGCAAGCCCTCATCACAGAGTACAATAGCCGTTCGGTTGCCGTCGGCATAACGGCCGTGTTCCTTAAGCCAAGTCGATATATACCGTGCCTGCAGATTCTCTGTCGGCGAAGAGACAAAATTGATATGCTTTTCCCGAAGCATGTTGTCATAAATATCATCATCGTCATTCCTCAGCTCATTCGGGAACTTATCGAGCCACTGACGAATGTAAAATCCTGCCTCATTGCCCGGTCGGGTGTAATACTGGTCGTAGTCCCAGTAGAAAGCCGCCTTGTCCTTGCGTTTCAAATCTGTGAAAAGGCGTTGCTCAACACGTTGCAGAACGTTGAATCCCACAAACAGATACTTGTCATATAAATAAGGTATATCGCCATGCTCTACCACATCACGATAGAGCATACCCTCATAAGCCAGTCCCAGTTTCCTCATTTGCTTGCGGAACTCATGGTAAATGTCAGCCATCTTTGCCCACAAACTGATGAACCTTTCCTCCAGAGTCGTCTTGTCGGCGGTGAAATTGCTGAAGAACCTCTTTATCAGTTTTACCTGATTCTCATCCAGATACGAAAAATCATCCATCTCATGCAGGTCGCCGAGATTGCGGAAAATCATATCGGCATCGCCCATATTCTTGTCGAGATCGTCGAAGTCGCTGAGCAGCAACTGTCCCCAGCTGAAGAACTTGTCGAGATCTTCATCACTACCTGTAATCGCAGTGTAGACCTTGTGCAGAAAGGCAACCGACTGTATCGGGTCGGCAACAGTCAGGTCGCTGTGCTGCCGGAAGAGGTCACTGATAGTGATGTAAGCCGGACTCCACACCGGACCGTCGCTCAGCCGTGCTATTGCCTGGTTGAGAAACAGCGCCGCACGTTTGTTTGGGAACACCACAGCGATGTGTCCCATGTCTGTATTATATTTCTGCAGCATGTCGGCTGCAACAGATTCTAAGAATGAATTCATACTCTTACTTATTTAATTCAAGATTCAGGATTTTGAATTAACCTTAACGATCTCGTTACGCATCACATACCAGATGTATCCGCTTATATTCTTAACGCCCATCCGGCTTATCAAGTCCATGTATTCGCCGACCTGAATGGAATAGTCGTGGTCGTTGCGTTGTCCGAACTTGAAGTCGACGACAATCCACTCCTTTCCGTCAGTCATCACACGGTCGGGGCGGTGCTCAATGGTTTCGCCTGATTTATATTCCAGAATTGTACACTCATTGTACAGTCGCCAGCGAGGCGAAAACCAATCGCGGACTTGTGGATTCTGCATGGCTCTCTCAATTGAGCTCCGCAAATCCTTGGCATCAAATTCCTCACTGTATATCACGCCGTCCTGTTCCAGCTGCCTCAGTTGCGGCTCAATATCATCGGTAGTACGAATATGTGCGAAAATGTTGTGCATTACATTTCCAAGTTTTATGTACCTTCTGCGGTCGGCTTCCGGAGTATCGTCGCCGTTTATGAAGTCCCGGCTCTCGTTACTCTGTCGGAATACAACGGGATAATCATAGCTGTTGATGGCTATCTTTCGAGCCGAAACCGGTTGGTTGAATACATTCTCCTCTTCCTCCTCTTCCTCACTGTCGGCTACGTCCTTCTTCCCAACATACAACTTGCCATATTTGAAAACAATCGGTTCGTCATAGTCATCGATATTCTCAACAGTCGCATCGAGCTCCCCGGCAACAGTTTGCAGACAATCCTCTATCAGCTCGCTACGGTTACTTCCTGTAGCAGCCGCCTTCTTGCCACGCCGTTTTCCTATCACAACCAAATTCTGTCCGGCACGGGTAAACGCAACATACAGCAAGTTCAGATTGTCGACGATATTCTGCAAATGCTCCTCAAAATAATCCTTTTCATAGACAGTACCCGTCATTGATTTCTTCGAGAAGTCGACAGGCACAACCGGTAGCTCATTGTATGGTTTGCCTTTTGTCCCGGTTTCACACCAAATCGTGTTCAGCTTTTCCAGTTGCCAGTCACAGAAAGGCACAATAACGTTCGGGAATTCCAGTCCCTTACTCTTGTGAATGGAAATGAGCCTTATACCGTTTATCTCGTCGCTTTGGATAGTTTTCTCATGCAGTGTATCGTCCCATAGCTTCAGGAAATTGCTGATGTCGGCTGTATTGTCTTGCAGATATTCAGCCAGCAAGTCCTGGAAAGAGCAAACGTAAGCACTCTGGTCGGTCAGTGACTGAATGTTGAACAGCTCTATTATCTTGTCAACCAAATCAGTTATAGGCTTGGTAATCAGCTCTATACGATTTTCGACAAATTCCTTTGGCAACTGGTCGTCCATCTCCTCAACGCTCATTATCAGTTGAGTAGCCGCCTTCTTGTCGAGCAAAACATACTGATGGTAATTCTTTACCAGCTCAGCCTTAGCCACTTTGTCGTCGTCATGGACAAGCAACCGCATAGCCGTTATTATCATGTTGACTGCAATAGAACTGTCCAGACGGAATGCCTCGTCGGATACAAGACGTACGTCTTTCAGTCTGTCGTCCTTGGCAAAGGCGTCGGCTATGTCAGGAATCTCCTTGTTGGCACGCACCAGTATGGCAATGTCCTTCGTCTTTACTCCTTCGGAAATCATTTCAACTACCGTGTCAAGAACTTCTCCTATTACCTTTTCACGATAATCCTCTGACGGCAATAGCTTTATTCTGACACTGCCGTTGCCATTTTCCTTCTTTATCTTTTGACAAACATCTTCGTAAGCCGTAAGCAATTGGTTGACATCGCTCTGTGGCAATCCGTCGTCAGCCAGACGCTCGCCCTCGTTCTTTGCCGCTTGGGTGAAGAAAGCATTGTTGAACCTGATGATTTTCTCTTCCGAGCGGAAGTTCGTTTTCAGAGTCTCAACATGAACCTGATAGTCGGCAAACCCATTATTGCGGTTAGGTATCTGGGCGGCGTTCTTGTCGTCGGCATTGGCAAAGCTGTTTATGAGTTTCCAGTCGCCGTTTCGCCACCGGTAGATACTCTGCTTCACATCGCCGACGATAAGTGAATGGCTGTCGCGCTCGCTAAGGCAGTTGTCCAGCAATACCTTGAAGTTGTCCCACTGGACGGTACTCGTGTCCTGAAACTCATCAATCATTATATCACGCAGCCGTGAACCAATCTTCTCGAATATGAAAGGAGCGTCCTGATTCTCAATGAGTCCGTTGAGCAACATCTGGGTCTCACTGAGAGGGAACCGCCCTGCGTCGTGGTTCATCCCGTCGACCGTCTCACCTATGGCACGCAGCAATCTCAACTGTGACAAGTGGCGGAGAGTAAGCACAGCGCTCTCATACGGGTTCCAGTTTTTCAGCCTTGTTTCCTCCATATTGTCGAGCATTCGGCAGAGGTCGCTTTCGGCAAGAGCCGTAAGGTCGTTAGTGGCATGAGTGTTTTTCTTAGCCCATGACAGTGGGTCGTCGATAGCTTTTGCAATGCGGCTCCCCGACGGTGAACCATCGAAAACCCCGTCGGCAACTTTACGGATGGTCATCAGTATGCTGCCACGGTAACCGTAAGGGAACAGCTCCGGGTCGTTGAGTCCATGGCTGTCGAGCACGTCGATGATTCGCTGAGCCGATTCGGTTATGGCTTTCCTGGCTCCTTCGCGTTGCCGGACCAGTGCCGAAGTGAAAGCGTTAAAGAACTTTGTGTCAGTCAGTTTGCGGTCTATCTCCTCACGGTGCTTCTTGTAGAAGTCGCGGAAAATATTATTACCGAAGTCCTTGATTTGTCCTATGACGTTCCAGCTCTTGTTGTCGTCGATATTCGTGTTGATGTACTCGCTAATCCACTTCAACTCCTTGCTTGCCGGGCTGAGATTCTGTATCATCTCATCGACAGCCTGATCCTCAACATCTTTGTCGTTAAGGCTGACCCGCAAGCTGTTCGACAGGTCGAGCTCGTGGGCAAGATTCCTGAGAACTCGCTGGAAGAATGCGTCAATTGTCTGGACATGAAAGTCGTGGTAGTGGTGCATGAGCAGGCTCAGTGCCTCGCCGGCACGCTCACGGATAATGCGCTCGTCGCTGATGCCCGTCTTCTCCTTGACGGAATCCAAGTAGCTCTTTGATTTTTGACAGTTATGAGCAATGCCATACAGTTGCGACAGTATTCGTATTTTCATCTCTGCAGTAGCCTTGTTGGTGAATGTTACGGCGAGAATCTCACGGAAAGAGTCGGGCTTCTTTACCAGCAGACTTATATATTCAACTGCCAGTGTGTAAGTCTTTCCCGACCCGGCCGATGCCTTGTAAACTGTAAGTGGCGCAGCCTCTTCATGTCCCTCTGTGCGGAGGGGAGTCTTGATTACATTTGAAGTCTTAGTGTTGTCCATCCAGGAATAGTTGTTTGCTTATATTATAACGTTTAACCTCTGCCGTTATTGCCTCATGTCCTGACAAAATGGCAATATGACAACGCTTTCTAAAAGATACCCAATTAGCTTGTAATTGATACCCAATTAGCTTCTAAAAGATACCCTTTTACAAGCTGATTGGGTATCTTTTAGGAAATGGCAAAAAAAGAGGATGCTTAATCCTGAGTTTATGTGATTAAGCATCCTCTATTATAGTGAGCCTCGATAGCGGCTCAGTATATTTCTCCTTTCTGAGAGATGTGTTTTACAGAATTGTCTTGACAGCCTCAAGCATACCCTTCTCCTGAATGAGGTCAAGGTCAGCCTTTACGAGGTCGGTGAGACCAGGAATCTCGTTGAGGTTCTGCTTGCTCTCCTTCCAGATAATGTCGGTAGAGCCAAGTACGCCTTCAGCAACCTTCTGTGTGTCGCCTGTAGCCCAAAGCTCCTTGAGGAGATCCATAATCTTCTGGTCGTCGTTAGGAACGATAGGAGTACCGTCGGCGCGTGTGCCACCCTTGTAGTAAGTGATGATGGCAGCGAGACCGAATACCAGTCCCTGTGGGAGTTCGCCCTTGCGCTTCAGATAAATCTTCAAGCCTGGCAGGTCGCGGGTCTCGTACTTCGGGAAGCTGTTCAGCATGATGCTGGTTACCTGATGGTCGACGAATGGGTTCTCGAAACGCTCGAGGACATCGCTTGCGAACTTCTGAAGTTCCTCCATCGGGAGGTCGAGAGTCTGCATGAGCTCGTCGAACTGTACCTTGTGGATGTACTTGCCAATAACCGGGTGCTCGCATGCGTCACGAACGATGTTGATTCCGCTGAGGAATGCAACAGGAGAGAGAACTGTGTGTGGACCGTTCAGCAGGGTAACCTTACGAGCGTGGTAAGGCTTCTCGTTGTCGGTGATGAGGACGTGCAGTCCTGCCTTGTCGGCAGGGAACTCTTCCTTCATCTGCTCAATGGTCATATTCTCTGCCTTCTCGATAACCCAGAGGTGGAAGCTTTCAGCCTTAACTACGAGGTTGTCCTTGTAGCCAATCTTCTCCTGAATCTCCTTGATGGTATCGCGTGGGAATCCCGGAACGATACGGTCGACGAGGGTAGCGCAAACGAAGCAATCCTCGGTGAACCACTTCTTGAAGCCCTCATAGTCGGCACCCAGATCGTCCTTCCAGAGCTCAATGTACTGATAGATGCACTCCTTCAGGTGGTGACCGTTGAGGAAGATAAGCTCACATGGCATGAGGATCATTCCCTTTGTAGGATCGCCGTTGAAGAACTTGTAGCGGTGGAAGAGGAGCTGTACGAGCTTGCCTGGATAAGAAGCTGCAGGAGCATCGGTGAACTTGCACTCCGGGTCGAAGTTGATACCAGCCTCGGTTGTGTTGGAAATGATGAAACGCATCTCAGGCTGCTCGGCGAGTGCCAGGAATGCCTGATTCTGTGTGTATGGGTTGAGTGCACGGCTGATAACGTCGATACGTGTCAGTGTGTTGACAGGCTGACCGTTCTCCTTGCCCTGAAGGTTTACGTGGTAGAGGCAGTCCTGACCGTTGAGCCAGTCGACCATTCCGCGATTAATAGGCTGAACGACAACAACGCTGGAGTTGAAGTTGGTCTTCTGGTCCATGTTGTAAATAATCCAGTCAACGAATGCACGGAGGAAGTTTCCCTCACCAAACTGAATGATTCTTTCAGGCATTACGCTCTTCGGAGCGGTGCGCTTGTTCAATGATTGAAGTTGTGACATAATTGTTAGCAATAATTTTTTTGATTGTTTTTCTACTTGCAAAGTTAATAATTTCTGTTGAAAGTAGATGGCTTTTTATACATAAAAAAACGTAAACGTTTAAGTTCTGTAACTACTCAGCACCCTATTACATGATTAGTTGTCTTGCTGTTGTACTACAGCAAGGAATGCGTTGTATTTCGAATTTCCGTTCTTCATAGCTGTTT
>OMZV01000025.1:4794-35804 GCA_900315635.1 uncultured Prevotella sp. | reverse complement strand
CAACACATGGTAAAAAGTCAGTCCAAACTAGAAAAATCGCATTCTTGGCGGTTTGGGCCGCAACGCTCTGAGACTTTAGTAGGGTTGCGGATTTGAGGGGGAATAAAATTGCATTTTCCAATTTTATTCCCTAACTTTGCTGCTGTTATTTAAAGTCACCTATATGAAATACTTAAAACCATTAATCTTCACTTTTGTGCTACTTTTATCATTCTCAACAAATATTGATGCACAGCAACATCTAAAATTCATGGGTATTCCTATTAATGGTTCAATTGACAATTTCCAACAAAAATTAGCTAGTAAAGGCATTTATCCTTCTAAGGAGATGAATCGTAATACGCCTTTTGGCGTTCGATGCTTTACAGGAAGATTTACAGGAAAGCAATGTAATATATACGTTTATTATACCGATTCCAAAATTGTATATCGTGCAAAAGCTGTTTATTCTGAACAAGGTGAAGACCTCGTAGATTCATATTACAAAAAAGAAGTAAAAGATATGCTTGATACCAAATACGCCTTAGAAGAGTCTGAAAATGAAACATCAGATGGGTATCCTTCTCACAGAATTTACGTTACTGATGAAACAGATTCAAGGAGTTTAGGACAAATCGTTTTATATAAGTCAAAATTTAATGGTGATTATGGTTACGTCTCCTATAGTATACATGTCGTCTATTACGATGATTCAAATCAAATTAAACATCAAAATGATAACCTAGATGACCTTTAAAAGCATCTTTTAGAAAATTGGAAAAGGATAGGTCTTATAAACTAAAGCCTATCCTTTTCTATGCCAATTGACATCTAATAATTTCTGTAAATATATTGTTTAAATCATCCCTCTAAGCTAAGCAAGATCTGGCAATTAATATCTAATATAAACTCATGCCGTTATTGTTTGCAAAGTTACGAAATTTTATTGACCCAGCCAATTTTCTGCTTCCTTTTTCATTCCTTCGAACCATTGCTTTTCGTCTTCACTGCTTTTTGCAAGTTGCTCGGAATAATCAAAAAAGTGTTTTACTTGTGCCGGATTGGGTGTATAGCTTGCTTTATAACTATCTTCTAGCATCTTTTGGAATATGTCTAATGGCAAAGGAACTATAACAGATGTTCCTCCGTAATATGATATTTTCGCCTTATGCAGAAAATAGAAGTGAGCAACGCAAGCATCATTTATTGTCGGTGCAACAAACAAGCTATAACAAGGTTTGCCTGTGGCTTTTTTCAACTTGCCAAGATGCCGAGTAACAGGTTCTCCCTCCATCTCATATTGCTTTTGTCCCGATGCCATTGTAACTTCAACCGATAGATCAAAGTCGCCGTAGTCACACACTATGTCAGCCATGTTCCCTTGAGCAGTTGATAAAGGCTGACCGTAATCATCAAAGTTAAGGTTAGCCTTTATATTGCCACCATCCAACATTGTCATTGCACGCCAAGTATTCCATTCAAGCATCAATGGAGCATCGAAAAGTTCATTCTTTTTAATTTGCTCAAATGTGTTCTGTATTTCATCATAAAGTTTATAATCCTTTATGTCAGCTATCTGTGCTTCAATAGTACCATTCTTTCGTTCTTCAGTATAATCAGCAAGAACATCTTTCAACTTTTCAATATCCCATGATGGATTAATTTCAACATATGGGAACTCTGCTTGCAATCGTTCAATTAATCTATCTCTGTTGTCCGTTAGCAAAGTGGGGAGAGCGGCATCACCCAAATAAGCAAGGTATTGTTCTTTATCATCAACGAATACAGGATCACGTCCTACCGTTGACAATATGTAATCGACATCTTTAATTCGCTCTGGCATTATGCTCAGAGACTTGCCTACATGTGAGACGTTGATTAATCCAGTTGCACGTAAATAACGGAAGCAAGCATCGGCATAATCACGCATATTGTGGGATTGAGTTTCAAGAAACTTTCCTAACGATGCGTCATTACTTTCACGAGTTTTTATTTTGCCGCTTGAAATTCTATCTGCGTAAAGTTCCTTTAGTTCCGCATTCAGGTAAGATTGCTTAAATTTCTTATAGCTTCCCTTATTGTTTAGTTTTGCATTTCTGAATTTGTCAATCTTGGCTACTATTGCGTCAAACTTATGCCAATTAGTTAGTTGCATACCAAACATTTGCAGTTCATCGAACTTCAATGTTCCAAAATAGCGGACAAGGCGAATAATCTCCAAATATGGTTTTACCCAAAAGTCAGCAGCTTTTGAAGATGGCTTATGATAAGGGGACGGTACCTGAAACTTCAACATTTGACGAAGGAAAACCTCGTCTTGACGGCGTGATGTCAATAGAGCTTTCCCTGCTGGAGTAAGGGTTATTGTAGGCTTCAAAATGACGAACCCCAAAGACTGTGGAGCCCGATTTATTCTATCCCTTGCACTAAACGCAGGGTCATTTGCACCGCTTCCATTAAAGAATTGTTCATCGCGCAAGACTTCCATGAAGGAAGTTTGCGTTTCTTTATTCCAAGGTTGACCTTCAAAATTTTTGATAAGCAAATCAATCTCTGGAACCATCTTCGCTGGAGTTCTCGGCGAAGTCGTCATAAACACAATAGGATTATCTACTCTTGCCATATCTAGCTTTTGGTTTCTTTTCAAATAACATTAAGTGCTTCGTTTCTGGCTCATTATACTCGCCGTTCGCAACGCATACTTGAACACTATTGTATTCTTTTCGATAATTCGCCACAACTATATGTGTAGCAGCAGATTTGAATCTATTACGGATATTAACTGCATAGCTCTTTTGATATTCGTCAACAATGTACTTACCATACAATTCTTCTGTAAGAGGAGTGCGGCCAATAACCATAAGAGCTTTACAAGGTAGGTTTGCGAAGTCTTGTGCTAATCTGCGATGGCTGTCTTCGTCGAAACCATCCTTGTACTCCTTATTGCCATAATCGGAAAAAGTACAATCATATGGGGGATCGAGAAAAATGAAGTCATCCTCATTGCACATGTCAAAAACCTTGCTGTAATCCTTGTTTAGAATTTCGGCTCTTTGCAATAAACGACTGTGGGACTGTGTAACCCCACTTGTATTCAAATGAGCATAACGGCCAAATGGTACATTGAATTCACCTTTTGAGTTATAACGTATCATTCCTGAATAAGCAGTTTTATTAATATAGAAATAAAGCAAGGCGTCGGAATATTCCTTAGGAATGAGACCATTATACATGTCTCTCATTCTATAATAAATAGCCTCGTTCTTATCTTCAACATGCTCATTTGGATGCTCAAGTTTAAGAGCATCGAATTCGGCGCGGTTTATCGTATAAACCTTTTCTATTTCGTCAAGCTCTCTTCTAAGACGTGGAAAATAATCTCGAACTCCTTTATAGAAGCCCATAAGTTTCTTGTTTATGTCATTAACGATGGACTCTCTTGGCTCTAAATAAAAGAAAAGTGCGCCACCACCAAAGAAAGGCTCAACATAACGCCCAGTAAATCGAGGAATATGCCACATTATATTTGGTATTTCCTTTGATTTCCCTCCTCTATATTTTATCATTGGTTTCATAATAGGAACCTCCTTGCAACTCTAATTATAACTTTGCAAAGATACATCAAAAACTCCATTTAGCAAAACATTAATTAATAAAATATTTTTTTGTTAAACTTTTGTTTTACAAATATTTTCACTTAACTTTGTAGCCTTATAAAGGAAATTGCTCATGAATACTGATTTTTCTGACATTTATAAATCTTGCATTAGATTCGTAGATAATTCTATTCAAGATTATATTGACACAGGAGATTTGGCTTTTGCTATTAAAGACATATCAGACACTTCAACGTACGATAATGGCTGCGGATTTAAATCTTCAGAAATATTGTATTTGACAATTTCCAACCTTAAAAATAATAATGGATATTGCTATTGGAATATCTTAAAGAATTATTGCTTAAATTTTAAAAATAAAATTGGTGATGTTTATTATTATGAAGCAATAGAAGTAACCCCTATAAGCTATTATAAATTTGTAAAAAGTAATAGTACACCAATTTCTATAAGTATCACTAAAGTAATCAATAGATGTAAAATCATTAAGTTTGATTTTCGTAATAGTTATCAAATAGAATATTATAATTACAGAGAGAAATCTGTGGAAGAATGGACTAATGAGTTTAGAGAAAACAAAGGTACTTTAATCTTAAACATTCAAGACACGAGCTCTGATGGAAAACATATTCTTTTCTTCAACTCGGTTGTTGATCAGCAGGAAGGATTTAAGAGATACAAGGCCTTCATACTATATATTACTTTCCACAACTTACGATATCATGGTTATAGGGTAAACGATATGTTTGGAACTCTGCCACAGATGCATTTTTCTTTCCACAATACTAATGAGTTCACATCTTTTTCGAAGTTGGTGCATGATTTATTCAAAAAATACATAATAAACGGAATACTTTATGTAGGGAGTTATCATTATAAATATACACAATATTCATTTAGGCATCCTCAATTAAATCCCAACATATTTTAAATTGGTTAGACCCGACCCCTCGCGGAGCCGGGCAATTTTCTTAAAGCGGAACGCCTTCACCGTACACTTCCTCGTCTTGCATGCTATCGGCGCAGCCTAAGAGGAAAGGGCATCAGACACTTCACCGCCTTCCTCCTTTGCAGCCTAAGAAAAGAGGAACTTCTTAGGAAAGTACAATCTTAGGCGAGAGCCGTGAACGGCAATTAAAGGGAAGCTGATACACATCTTAAGGAGTAAGTCAAAGCTACCGCTTTGTGGCATTCTTAAGTACATCAGAAGAAGTGTACAGACAAGAATTTGAACACATATTGATAGATGATTTAGGAATCCTAAATCAAATATTGATATTGAAGTTATAATACAAAGAGGTGCGAAAAGGAACGCAGAATAAGCAGATATAGTTGTCTACAAAAGCAGTGAAAAGACACAAGAGAATGCTTATATCGTTGTAGAAATAGAGCAACCCGGCATTCACAAGCAAGCTGCAGCGTGTCTGCCCAACCATCAGCAAGTCAGAACTGCGGATGGCTTCTCTCATAAAACTTGGAATGGACGCGGCTGAAATGGCTGATGTCCTGCATATCTCGTCGCCTAGCCTGTACACTCTGCGCTACCGCCTCCGCAAGCGACTCGCACTCAAGCCCGATGAATCGCTTGAGAACTACATAAAAGGGTTAGGCTCCGACAGCGAAGCATAATTCGCAAACAACCTTATTAAATAGTGAGTTTGTAACAAATCTGTGGGGCAACATTAAAATCGTGTAATTCGTGCCGACAAAATAAAAAATCGCGCTATTCGTGCCGACGAAATAAAAAATCGTGTAATTCGTGCCGACGAAATAAAAAAATCGTGTAATTCGTGCCGACAAAATAAAAATCGTGTTATTCGTGCCGACAAAATAAAAAATCGCGCTATTCGTGCTGGAAAAATATAAAAAGGGAGACCATGCGCTCTGCTTAGGTCTCCCCTACATATAACGTTTTCCAATTACTTCTCAAGCTTCAGACCGACCTCCATGCCGTCGTAGCTGCCGAGGAGGGAACCGAGGGAAGAGATTGTGCTGTTGCCGGTAAGCTGACCAAGAGAGCCGGCATACTTCAGCAGTTTGCTGACATCCATAACGATGAGCAAGTCATTGCCGTCGAGCTGAGTAGTACCGACGAGCTGCTTCAAACCGGTAGAGTAAGTCAGGACAACCTGCTTGCCCGATGTAGTGTAAGTGCCGGTCAGGGTCTGCCTGCCGAGAGTCTGGGTGAAGTTGCCGTCCTTATCGAAAGTCATCTTCATCTGACCCTTCCTGATGCCGAACTTCGAGAACTCCGACTGGAGCTTCTTCTCAATGGCAGCGCTAGCCACCTTGCCGCCGATATTCTTCAGCGCATTGTTCGACTCGAACACGACAGCAGGCTCAGTATACTTCCATGTGCCTACGAGCTCATCGGCAGTGGCAACCTTGTTCTTATCGAAGATTGTCGACAGAGCCGAAGCCACGCTGCTTCCGGAGCCGCCGGCGATGCCCGAGAGGATTCCGCCGAGGATATTCTGTGAAGAGCCGGATGTTGTCTCTTCCTGAGGCTCAGCAGCCTTTGTCGTGGTTGCGGTCTTCGATGAAGTCGACTTCTTCGATGTAGTCTTCTTCGACGATGTCGACTTCTTTGTAGTTTTCTTTGTTGTCTTCTTGGTAGACTTCTTCTTAGGCGATGGCATAAGCATGCCACTCTCTGCCGACTGACCTTCAGTCTCGGCAGCGTCAGCTGTCACGGCAGCCGGAGCCGACAGCAGGACTACCGCTGCGGCGATTGCAATGAAATTCTTCTTCATTTCCTATACCTTATTTATATATATAATATATTCCTTTTCGGCCTGCAAAAGTATCAAATATGTTCGAAACGGCAAAATAATAAGGGAATATTTCAACGAATATCCCAAGGAAGGATTTACGTCTTCGTAATTCATACCCAATCATCTTCTGAAAGATACCCAATTACGTCGTAAAACATACCGAATTACGTCGTAAAACATACCGAATTACGCTGTGATTTGGCATAGTCACAGATGCCACAGATTTTTCACAGATAATTTTTTAGCACGAAAGACAAGAAAGGGATGACTTTTTAGCACGAAATACACGAATTTTACGATTTTCACGGCACTATTTTCTCTCACACGGATATTATAGATTTTATAGGAAACAATAACATAAATGTGGTATCTTTTAAAAAATTAAATAAAAAATCGGATATTTTCTTTGAGATATGAATTAATTTGCATAACTTTGCGTCTAGTTAAACAATTTTAGCGAAATCGGCAGCAGTATTTGCATGGCTAATTACAAACTGAATTTGCTTATCAGGATATTTAACCAATTATAAAAATAAAGCGAGGTAAAAGTTACAAACCGAGCGGAAAGGACTAGAGAAGGCAACATTAACACTAGATAACAACACGAGAAAATAGAAATATCTATATATAATTAAATCCGTGCGCCGGGGAGGAAAGATTTACTTGAGGTTCTAGCCTTTCCCGAGCCACTATTATTAATCACACAAAACTATTTAAACATGAGGAAAAGACTACTTACAGTCGCTTTGGCAATGACGGCAACCCTGTTACCGTTTGCGTCGGCGTACGCCCAGAATGTCTTCCCGTCGCACAAGATCGCGGCGAAGACTACGGCTGCCCAGAAGGCTCAGCAGGCTCAGGCTAAGAAGGATTTTCAGGCTAACTACCCACTGTTGACCAGGGAAAAGGCTCTGCACCCACGTGCTGACGTCTTCCCAACAGTGAGACACCAGACGTTTAATATCCCGACACGTGCAAAGCAGTCAGGCAAGCTTTTTGCCAATGCAAGCGCTACGCTGTGGGGTAACCTGTCCTTCAAGCAGGGATGGACTAGCGACAACTACGGTCCACTCGGCTACTACGCTTTCAATCCTACAAGTCCCGCAAACTACACTCTGCTTTATGAGACTGAGGCTCAGGGACCTGCACAGAATGGTGTACAATATAAGGACGGCAAGATTTACGGTTTGAGTCTTGACCTTACTTATTCGTCTTACGGTATTATCTACGAGTATCTGTCAACAACAGACACATCTACCGGCGAGACAACTAAGGAGAGCCTTGACTACTCTTCTTATCTGAACCTGGCAGCTCAAGAGACAGCGCAGGCTTCAGACGGTACCGTTTACGGTGAGTTCTACAATTCCGATGGTTCTGCTATGGAGTGGGGAACTGTCGACTACGCTACAAAGACACGTACAACTATAGGTCCGGCTACCAATACATACATAGCTCTGGGTATCACCAGCAACGACCAGCTCTATGGTATCGCTACCGATGGTAACCTTTATAAGATTGACAAGTCGACAGGTGCTGAGACTCTCGTAGGTGCAACAGGTCTTAGTATCGCCAACTCACAGGGTCAGTACTACGGTCAGAGCGGTGAGATCGACCAGAAGGACAACACCTTCTACTGGTCAGCACTGGACGCCAACGGTAATGGCGGTCTCTATGAGGTTAACCTCACAACCGGTGCTGCAACACAGATTGACGGCGAGGCAGACCAGGTCTACGGTATGGTTATCCCGGCTCCTGCAGCTGAGGACGGCGCACCGGCAGCTGTTACTGACCTTGCAGCCAACTTCGACGGCACAAGCCTGACAGGTACTATCGCATTCACTGCTCCTTGGAAGACCTTCGCAGGCGGCGTCCTCACCGACAACGTCGACTACACTGTAAAGGCTAACGGCGCTGTGATTGCTACCGGTACCGCAGTAGTATCTTCACTGGTTACTGTCAACTACACTGCTCCTATCTCAGGTACATACAACTTCGAGGTTACAACTTCTAACTCCGTTGGTAGTTCTCCAAAGGCTAAGACATCTAAGTACATCGGCTTCGACCAGCCTCTCGCTGTAAGCAACATTACTGTCAGCAAGGAAGACCAGGCTGTTACCGTTTCATGGGATGCTCCTAAAGGTGGCGTTCACGGTGGCACTGTCGGCGCCCTGACTTACGATGTATACCGCATCGCAGGCACTGACACTACAAAGGTTGCCAGCGACATCACAGCTACAACATACACCGACAATGTTCCTGACAACGGACTTAAGACTTACGTTTACGCCGTTCGCGCTAAAGCCGAGGGTCTTGAGAGCCCACTAGCTGCATCTAACGGTATCGTTGTAGGTTCTGCTATCGAGCCGGACTGGACATCAACATTCGACACTCAGGACGAGTTCAACCTCTTCACCATTGTCGATGCTAACAAGGACGGTCGCACATGGCGCTACAGCAGCTACGGTAAGTATGCTCAGAGCCACTACAGCACTAGCACCGGTAACGACGACTGGTTGTTCACACCTCCTATCCACCTCACTCCAGGACGTCTGTACACCGTTTCATTCGTTGTTCGCAACGCTAGCTCTAAATGGACTAACACCTTGGAAGTTACATGGGGTACCGACACAACAGCTGCCGCTCAGACCAACACTATCGTAAGCACATTCGCTCCTAGCGACAAAGATACTCTTATCTCTGTAGACATCAACCCGACAGTTGACGGTAACTACTACGTTGGTTTCCACGACAACACCCAGGCACCCGACCAGTACTACCTCCGTCTCGACAGCGTTTCTGTAACTAAGGGTGCCGTTGGTACTGCTCCACGTGCCGTTACCGACCTGACAGTTACTCCGGCTGCTAAGGGTGCTCTCCAGGCTACTCTGTCATTCACTGTTCCTTCTCTGAACGTTCAGGGCGATCCTATCCAGAGGGTCGACAGTTTCCAGATTCTCCGCGATAATGTCAAGATTGCTACTCTGCCGGCAGCAGCTGCAGGAAGCACTCAGACATACACTGATAATGCTGTTCCAACAAACGGCAACCATTCTTACACAGTCGTTCCTTACATCGCAGGCGAGTTCGGTGCTAAAGCTTCTGCTTCTGCTTTCATCGGTCAGGACACTCCTGCCGCTCCACAGAACACAAACCTTAACGACAATGTTGACAACATCCTCGCTATATGGGATCCGTTCACAGAGGTTGGTGCTAAAGGCGGTTATGTTAATCCGGAGAAGCTCAGCGTTTCATTCTTCACTCTCCAGCAGAGCTGGTCCGGTTATGACCTTGGCGACTCTATTACAACAAGTGAGCCGGGCGCAACAAGTGTTGAGCTCCCACAGAACCCTGAGGAGTCTGTTGCTTCTGACGGTCAGTCACAGGATCTGTATCAGGTTGCTGCACGCACTAACGGCGAAGGCGGTCAGAGCACAGCAGTTATCACTAACGGTCTCGTTGTAGGTCCGTCAATCCAGCTTCCGTTCAAGGAGAGCTTCAAGGGCGGCAACATCGACAACAACTTCGCTTGGATCGATGGTAACGACCAGTGGGCTAACAACGACGAGTCAGCTAGTTGGTCTATCAACACCGACGCAGCCGACGAGGATGGTGGCAGCGTTATCTGGCACGCTTATAGCAAGGATAATGGCTACTGGTCTACCGACTATGTAATCACCGCAGGTGACGAGGCTTCATTCAACTCTCCGAAGATCTCTCTCCGTGGCGCAACCAATCCTAAGCTGTACTTCTCACTCTATGCAACAGCAAATGACCCGGCACAGCTCGCACTCCAGGTTCAGACTCCTGACGGCGTTGCACACACAGTCAAGACTATCGACCTCTCTGCAACAACCACAGCAGGTTGGACTACTCAGGAACTCGACCTCAGCGACTACGCTTCTGAGCGCTACGTCATCGTTAAGTTCCGCGGTATCGCTCAGGGCAGCGCTACTGTAATCGGTATCGATAACATCAACGTATTCGACCAGCTCGAGTACAACCTCCGCGCAGCTAGCATCGACGCTCCGGCTTCTGTAACCGCAGGTAAGAGCGCAAAGGTTAACGTCAAGGTTGAGAACTACGGTGCTCACCCAGCTTCTGACTACAAAGTAGTACTCTATGCTGACGACAAGGCTGTCGACACTGTAACTGTAAGCGATGAGCTCGCAGTACTCGCAAGCAACACTGTTTCTCTGACATTGCCGGTTGCTATCAACCAGACCGAGGACATCAAGGTTAAGGCAGAAGTTGTCTACGCTAATGACCTCGACGAGGACGATAACACTACTGAGACTAAGTCTGTAAAGGTTAATCCTTCACAGTACACTCCTGTAAACGACCTTACAGCTGATCAGAACGCCAACGGCGTAGGCCTTAGCTGGTCTGCTCCAACAGCTCCGGCTCCTGTAACCAAGACTGAGGACTTCGAGAGCTACGATCCTTGGGCAACAAGCTTCGGCGACTGGACACTCGTTGACGGTGACAAGGGTCTCGCAGGCGGATTCTTCCAGAGCTACACCTATCCGGGTCAGGGCACTGCATTCGCATTCGACATCTTCAACCCGAACGCTATCACTGATGCATTCGATGTTGTTGCAAACAACCCAGGTCTGAAACCTCACAGCGGCAACCAGTTCGCAGGTGCTCCTTACGCAATGGACGCTACCGGTGAGAGTGCTGTTAATGCCGACAACTGGCTCATCTCTCCGACACTGTCCGGAAATGCACAGACCATCACATTCTACGCACTGAACTTTGCAGTTAACGGCGACTACGGTACAACAGTTTACTCTGAGAACTTCGATGTCCTCTACTCTACAACTGACACCAATCCGGCAAGCTTCACAAAGATTGAAAGCGACGTAGCTGATGGTAACGTTACTCTCGACCAGGGTGCTAACTGGAAGCAGATCTCTGTTCAGCTTCCTGCAGGTGCGAAGTACTTCGCTATCCACCACAACACTCCTGGCGACAACAACTTCCTCTTCGGTATCGACGATGTCACTTATGAGGGCGGTGCTGCAGGCGCAAGCGATTCTATCGTAGCTTACAACATCTACCGCGACGGTGAGCTCATCGGAACTGTTGACGGCAACAGCACAACCTTCACTGATGCTACATCTGACGAGGGTACTCATACTTACAACGTAACAATTGTTTATGAGGACAAGGCAGGTAACCGCAATGAGTCCGGATTCTCTAACAATGCTTCTGTAACTGTTACAACCGGTATCGCCAGCATCCAGGCCGACAAGGATGGCAACTACAATGTCTACACTATCGATGGTAAGACTGTAATGCTGAACGCTAAGAGCCTCAACGGTCTCAAGAGCGGTCTCTACATCATCAACGACAAGAAGTACATCGTAAAGTAAAGTTCCTCCCCATCCGGGGAAAAGCTTACTGACATAACAATTGAGCCGTGTGCCAACAAAGGCACGCGGCTCTTTTTTGTTTCCACACCTGAAATAAGATAATTTTACGCAATCGTACAAATAATATAATAAATCTTATAGAATGCTTGCTAAATGAATAAATATTTTGTAACTTTGCACTCAATATAAAGATTGGTTACGGATTTAAAACATTTTATTGCTAAAATAATAGAAATTGAAACAGCAACACTAACACAAAGGGCACCCCTTTTAAACAGAAATAATATAGGTTATATAATCATTTCATGCACTACAGACTCATGAGAAAAACTACACTATTTTTCATCTCATTGTCTTTTGCCACCATTGCCTGTGCCGCACCACGTACGCCACAGGCAATGCTGCAGGCAGCACAAAAACAATTCGCCTCGCTCTACAGCGCTCATGGCAAGAAAGCCCCGGCAATGAAGCCGGAACTGATGCGCGAAGACCCGACCTTCCGCATTTACGGCTACAAGCAGGGCGGATTCGTCGTTGTCAGTGCCGACGACCTCATGCCGGAAGTTCTCGGCTACAGCGACGACGGCGCACCATACTCAGAGGGCAAGAACCCTAACTTCGAATGGTGGCTCTCCCTGGTTAAGGAGGCTACAAAGGAGGCGCAGACAAAGAACGTTCCACGCACAGTCACAAAGCCTGACGCTTCGAAATACTCTACCAATGTGGCAGCACTCGTCACATCGAAATGGGGACAGGACGCTCCGTACAACAACCTCTGCCCTGACGCTCCGTACAGCAGCCAGTGGGGGGGCTCAGGCACGGCTCGTGCGGTAACAGGATGTGTCGCTACAGCTATGGCACAGATTCTGTACTACCACAAGGCTCCGCTGCATGGCGTTGGTACCCACTCGGTAGGAGTTCCGTTCGACTACCCTACAGCTACATACACGTTCGACTTTGGGAACACTACGTTCGATTGGGATAACATGATCGACGAATACAGCGGCAACTACACTCCGGAGCAGGCTAACGCCGTGGCAACGCTGATGTACGCCTGCGGTATCGCTTCCGACATGCAGTACGCTCCTGACGGCTCAGGTACATACACTAAGAACGCTTCCGACGGTCTGAAGCGTAACTTCGGACTTTCCGAGGACGTTCACGTCGAGGATCGTGAGAACACTTCCGAGCCCGACTGGATGGACATGGTTTACAATGAGGTAGACAACGGACGTCCAATCCTCTACACCGGTGTGAGCGGATGGGACGGCGGTCACGCTTTCGTGCTCGACGGATACAACCAGAACGGACAGGTACACATCAACTGGGGATGGGACGGTTCCGACAACGGAATGTACGACATCGCCACTCTGAGCGTTGAGAGCTACAGCTTCTCGTCGTATCAGGATATGTGTATCGGCATTTCGCCTGAGCGCCAGCTGCTCACTGCCGACACTGTTACTCTGGCTCAGGCAGGTACTCTGGCTGCCGAGTTCCCGACCGATTCCACACGTACAAACATCGGAATGCTGAAGGTCAACGGCGACATCAACTCTACCGACCTTAAGCTTCTGCGCTATATGGCAGGTGTCGACGAGAACGGCAATGCCACCAAGGGTAAGCTGAACACCCTCGACCTGAGCGATGCACACATCGTCAGCGGTGGCGACGCTTACCTCATCGACGACAACACACGCTTCACCACTGCCAACGACGAACTGCCGGAGCGCGCTTTCTATGGCGCACGCCGCCTGTCGTCACTTGCTCTGCCTAAGGGAATCAAGCACATCGGCGACGGTGCACTGGCTGTCTCAGGACTCCGCGAGGTTTCTTTGGAGCCTGCTGCCGACGCTGACTATACCATCAACGACGACGTTATCTACTCGAAGGCTGACACTACCGACCTCATAGCAGTAATGCCATATAAGAGCGGCTATCTCACATTGCCTATCGGTGTACGCACAATCCATCCGTATGCTATGGCAAATGTACGCGGACTTGCCGGACTGCGCCTGACATCTACAGTTGAGACCGTCGGTGCTTACGCATTCGCAGACATGAGCGGACTGAACGAATTCCGTGTATACTCTAAGGAACCGCCATTGACCGGCGACCACGCTGTTTCAGGACTCGACTTCCACAACTGTAAGCTGTACGTCCCGGCAGGCAGCAAGACCCGCTACACCAACCACTCACAGTGGGGTCAGTTCAAGGCTGATGCCACCAGCGGCTCTAGCTTCGACAATATCGTTGAATTCGGTACTCGCGTGAAGGCTCGTAACGCATTCAAGATTTACGGTGACCCGGCTCCACGCCTCGGTTACAAGATTGAGGGCGACCCTGTCCACGGCGACCCTGAGGTTTCAACCGATGTCAACGAGACCACTCCTGTAGGCCGCTGGCCGATACACGTCAACCGTGGTACAATCCGTGAGCAGGAAGGTGTCGAGTATGCTGACGGTTACGTTATCGTAGCTCCTGACACACTGCACGCTTCTGTCGGCGAGTACACCCGTGACGCCAACGACCCTGACCCGGAGTTCGTTATCAACATCACCGGTTTCGACAATGGCGAGGACGCTTCTGTCATCGAAGAGATGCCTGTAGCTACTCCTACTTCAAGCGCTACATCACCTGCCGGCGAGTATGAGATTGTTCTCAGCGGCGGTAAGGCTAAGAACTACATCTTCGACTTCACCAACGGTAAGCTCACCATCACCGGCAGCATCGTCGATGCTATCAACGCTATCCGTGGCAATGCCAACAGCAAGCCATTCGATGTCTACAGCATCAGCGGTCAGCTCCTTCGCCGTGGCGCAACAACCACCGAGGGTCTGCCAGCCGGTCTCTACATCGTCGACGGCAAGAAGTTCGTTGTAAAGTAACACGTTCGTAATTGACTTAGTAAGTCCTTTACAACTGACTTACTAAGCCCCTTATACAAACTAAAGGCGGCAACGCAAAGTCCACTATTATGTGGAACTCAGCGTTGCCGCCTTTTTAGTATTTACTATTCCTTTTGCTTAGCCCGCTTGAGCCGGTGCCATATCTCGCGAACCCAGAGGACGCACGACGAGCCGATGATGATGATGACCCAATCAAGGAACTTCAGGCTGACGACATTGAAGAACTTCTGCAGACCCGGTATCTCGACCATGGCAATCTGTCCGGCGAATATTATCGTGGCGATGACAA
The DNA here is from genome assembly GCA_900315635.1 of uncultured Prevotella sp. Lineage (GTDB taxonomy): Bacteria > Bacteroidota > Bacteroidia > Bacteroidales > Bacteroidaceae > Prevotella. Next base: position 20,864 of record OMZV01000025.1, on the reverse strand, counting down.
GCAGTCCCTCACAGCCCTTGAAGTGGAGTGCGCTGCGGTTGGTCTCGAACGCACGGGCACAGAACAGATAGAAGAAGTGGGTCATGACGAAGATGGTGAAGAACAATGTCAGCTCGTAAGGTGTCAGTCCGTCGGAAGCTCCGAGGCGGACATGCAGCAGGTCGGTGAGCCGGGTGATGTCCGAATGCTCGAAGACGTACAGCAGGACGAGCAGCAAGAGGAAGAAGAAGCCTCCTACTCCAACAATATTCTCGCACATGTTCTTGTTGAGGATGAATGCCTTGCGGTCGCGCGGCTTGTCCTTCATGACACTCTCTGACGGTGGCAGCGAGGCGAGAGCCATAGCGGCGAAGGTGTCCATGATGAGGTTGACCCACAGCATCTGTGTGACGGTGAGCGGACTCTGGGTGCCCATGAAGGCTCCGAAGAGGACGATGAAGCATGCCGCCACGTTGACGGTGAGCTGGAAGAGCAGGAACCGCTGGATATTCTGATAGAGCGAGCGTCCCCACATCACAGCCTTGCCTATCGACGAGAATGAGTTGTCGATGATGGTTATGTCGCTGGCTTCCTTGGCTACCGATGTTCCGTCGCCCATCGACAGTCCTACGTGGGCTGCCTTCAGTGCCGGAGCGTCGTTGGTTCCGTCGCCGGTAACTGCGACCACCTGGTTATTGCGCTGCAGCGATTCGACAAGGCGTTTCTTGTCCATCGGGCGGGCACGGGAAATAATCTTAAGGTCGAGGACACGCTTGTCGAGCTCGTCGTCGGATAGTTTGGCAAACTCCGGACCGGTAATGATGTTGCGGTCGGTGTCCTTGTCGGTCCACAGTCCTATCTGCCTTCCTATCTCCTTTGCCGTTCCCGGTGTGTCGCCGGTGACAATCTTGACGTTGATTCCGGCATCCATGCACTCCTTGACAGCGGCAGGAACTTCCTTACGTACCGGGTCGCTGATGGCAACGATGCCCTCGAAGGTGAGGTTATCGGCTACGACCTTGCCGTCCTTGAAGACTTCCCCGTCGCCGTCGAGTATCTGATAGGCGAAGCCTAGCGTGCGCATTGCCTGGTTCTGATAGTTGAGCAGGTGCTTGTCGATGTCGGACTTTGCCACATTGTTTTCTATTTGCTTGCAGAGCGAGACGACAATCTCCGGCGCGCCCTTGACATAGAGGATTCGCTTGCCTTTGAGCAATGACGAGTTGACGACTGTCGCCATGTATTTCCTTTCGGTCGAGAACGGCAACTCGCTGACGACCTCTGTGTCCTCACGCAGCTCACGGTAGTCGATGCCATTCTTGTTGAGCCAGAGCAACAGTGCGCCTTCGGTCGGGTTGCCGAGAACTGTCAGGGCGTTAGGATCGGAATGGTCGAGCGTTGCGGTGGAGTTGACGGCGATGCCTTCTTCGAGGAGTTTGCTTTCGTCGTCAGAGCCAAGCTTACGGTTGTCCAGTCCGTAGAAGTTGGTATCGTAGACCTGCATCTGGTTCTGTGTGAGCGTTCCCGTCTTATCGGTACAAATAACGGTAGCCGCTCCCATGGTCTCGCAGGCGTGCATCTTACGGACGAGGTTGTTGGTCTTCAGCATACGCTGCATGCTGTAGGCGAGGCTCAGGGTGACAGCCATTGGCAGTCCTTCCGGCACGGCGACAACGATAAGCGTGACGGCTATCATCAGCGTGTCGAGAGTATAGGTAATGAGGTCGGCAACGTGCTTGTCGGGCGTGAGTGTGTTGAAGAAGAAGATGACCATTGCCATGAGGATAACAAAGTAGGCAATGATCGAAACGGTGATGGCATGCCATTTCCAGTTGTCGAATTTTCTGATGACGAGATAGAAGAAAATGGCTGTCGGAATGATAAGCGTGAAGGCTATTGGGGCCCAGTCGAAATAGACGACGAGTTTGCCGACGATAATCAGTGCGGCAAAGACGTAGCTAACCTTAGTGATGATGTCGGCGAGTCCGTCGAGCTGCTCGTTGAGCGGCGTGCGTACGCTGTTGTCAATCTGCGCAGCCTCGAAGACCTTTCCGTTCTCGGTCTTGTCGCCGACAGCCTCAACACGGAATATACCGTGACCTTCCATAACCTTTGTGCCACGGAGCACGCGGTTGGTGGGGTAAGTGGCGTTCTTGTCGAAGTCGTCCTCACGAACGCTCTTGTGGCAGACGGGCTCTCCGGTGAGTGACGATTCATCTACATTCAGGCTTACCGCCTCAAGGAGTGTTCCGTCGGCAGGTATCTCGGCACCGGTGGTGAGGATGACAATATCGCCGACAACAATGTCTTTCTTTGGAATAGTGGTGGCATTGCCGTTGCGGATGACTTCGACAAGTTCGTCGTCGTTGACCTGGTTGAGGATGGCGAACTCCTTATCGGCTTTGAGTTCAAAGATGAATGCAATCCCGGTAGCAAGGAATACTGCCACGAATATACCAATAGGCTCGAAGAATGTCTCCCAGTCCTTGCCCAGCCCTATGTACTCGTAGAGGGAGATTCCCACGGAGAGGAATCCGGCAATGAGCAGGATTATTATCAGCGGGTCGGTGAATTTCCCTAGAAATTGTTTCCATAACGGTTCCTTCTCAGGCGGCGTAAGGATATTGACTCCATTCTTCGCACGGCTTTCCCTGACTTGTTCGTCGGTCAAGCCTGTATAATGATGTATCTGTGACATAATGTTTTGTATGTTTTATAGAGAAGTGTAAGCCTGGCGGTATATGGCATCGTCATTTTGTATATTCTTCAAAATTTATGATAAAGAAAAAGACGGGCGAGTTGGCATCGGGGAAACTCCATGATGGAATCGTTTGCCATGGAATTAATATCAAATGACGCCGCGTCGCCCGTTATTTGTTCTTCCGTATTCAAGTAACGCCAAGAACAGGCATTAATACATTTATAAATAAATATATGCTAACCGCCTAAAACGCTTTTCAATTGCAAACTTACGAAAAATTTTCCGAATATTCAACTTTTTCTTTCAAAAAATTCAAATATTTTTCATCAATTGAATATTTTTTATTTTACTCCTTGTGCTTCATTCCCAGGACCGTCAGTCGGTAGTCCTTCGGAGTCATGCCGAGGCGTGCCTTGACATAATGGCTGAAGTACGACGTAGTGTTGAAATTCATCAGCGACGCGATGGAGTTGATGCTCATGGTAGGGTTGTGGAGCAGCCGAGCTATCTCCTCCGTCGTGAAGCGGTTTATCCAGTGGCTTGCGCCGTGGTTGCTGCAATCGTGGCATACCTCAGAGAGATACTTCGGCGAGATGCCCAACTTGTTGGCATACCAGTTGACCTCACGCTCCTGCTTGTATGTGCCGCTCTCCAGCATTGATATGAACGCTCTGAATAGCCGCATTCCCTGGTTGCCCGCCGTCTGCCTAATGCTCACCGAACGGGAATGGATATTGAACAGGTCGAGCATGAGCGTCTCGACACAGCGGCGCAGTTCTCCATGATAGAACAGATGAGTGTGCTGGACGAGTCGAGCCTTTATAGCATCGACGACGGCGAGACAGAGGCTCATTTCGTCTCCGGTCATCGGCATTACCGGGTCGTCCATCACCGACAGGGCGCCGAGCGTGAAGTAGTTGGTGTCCGGCGTGTCCGATGTGAGGTATTTGTTGGAGATGAATACCCCCACAATCTCGAAGTCATCGCTCTTCTGCAGCCATTCCAGTGTGCCGTTGCTCAGCAGCACCAGACAGTTGTTTGCCACAATGTCCCATTCCTTGCCGAGAGCACGGAAGTGGGCACTGCCCCGTGTGCAGAATATGTGGATGCAGAAGTTGCGGTAGTCGCGCGACTTTGCCTCGTCCGGGTCTGTGGTGAAATGGAACGAAGCGCTCTCGTCCGACCATCTGGTCTTCTCCTTTTGCTCCTCGTTGCTGCCAACTTGTTTTATGTTATCCTTGTCCATATCTTTATTTTGTTGTTTTGTCAATGTATCCGTTGCGGCTCTTTACGAAGTCGATGAGCCTGTCGAAGATGTCGTCACGGCGCAGCAGCGGCGCATATCCCGTCATTATCAGGTGCTCCTCGGCACGCGTCATTGCCACGTTGAGCTTGCGGTCGACGACTGTTCCGTCGGAATCGGTGAACACGTTTGCCGTCAGGAAGTTCAGCTGATAGTACTTCTGGATGGTGAATCCATAGACGATGTACCTCCGCTGGCTGCCCTGGAACCGCTCCACCGTGTCGATAGTTATATTGTGCAGTGCCCGGATGCCGTAGCCGTCGAGCACCTTTCTCACCGCCGAAATCTGGTTGCGGTACGGGACGATGACACCCACCGTCTCGTCGGCGTCGAACACCGCCCGCTCCATGTCGTAAATCCGTTTGACGATGGCGGCGATGAGGTTTGCCTCTATCGGGTTCACCTTGTCCGACGGCGCATCGTCAGGCTTGTCGACGGCAATGAACGCTATCCGCTTCGTCATGAGCATGTCCGTTATCCAGTCGGCGCCGTTGCCATGGTCGGGCAGCACCGCCTTCTGATGCTCCAGCGGCACCACGTCGAGCTTTCCGCCATAGAACGCCTCGTTGGGGAACGTCGCGATGTCGGGGTGCATGCGTCCCTGCTTTGTCAGCATGTACGTCACTGACGGGTTGTTGCCATACCGCCGGAGCAACCTCTCGAACAGCGAGTACCGGCAGTCGTCGAGTCCTATCGCCTGAAGCATCGGGTCGTCAACCCGTGACACGTCAGCCGTCTGTTGCACCACGGCAGGCAGCTGCTTGTGGTCGCCTATCATGACGAACTTGCTTATCGCGGGCACTCCGCCGTTGTCGGCGCTGAGCAGACCCATGAGATGCGGCTCCAGAATCTGCGATGCCTCGTCGATGATGGCAAGGTCGAAGTGCTTCAGTCCGAAGATATTCTGATGGGCGCTGACAGCCGTCGTCGTACCGACGTATACCCTGTTGCGGGTGAGCATGTCCTGCACGTCGCCGAGCCGCTCAGCCCCCGCTATGCGCTCCGTTATGAGGTTGCCGGCATAGTCGGCTGATGCTGTCATCTCGCCGCCGATGCGTATGAAGTCGATGCCCGCCTCGGTCAGTTTGCAGCAAATCTCGTCGACGGCACGGTTGGTGTACGACATCAGCAGCACCGAGCTGTCGGGCTCCATGAGTTCCTCACGCAGCGTGTTCAGCAGTCCGAACGACGTCTTGCCCGTGCCCGGTGGACCGATTATCAGGAAGAAGTCGCGTGCCTGTTTCACACGAAGCATCATCTCGTTGAACGACCCGTAGTCGCCCCGCAGCCGCCGGCTCTTGTCGACCGATGGCTCTCGCCGGAACATCAGCAGGTCGCGACGCCCCTTCGGTGCCGAGAGGAATGCGTACACCCCACGGTACAGCCCCGTGTACGACGACTCCATGAAGTCATGCTCTATAGCCCACGGGCGTCCGGCGGCATGCACGAATATACGGTTGTCCGACTGCGGATGCCTGAGCCGCAGCACTATATGGTTGTCGCCCGTGATGTCGGCAATGGTGCACCGCAGAATCATCGTCTGCCGTGCGTCAGGCTCACTGCCGCCGTCGTAGGGGTAGAGTATCACGATGTCGCCCTTGCGGAAGTTCGACATATCGTTGTCGACATCATCGGCAAACCGCAGGACGACCCTCTCGATGGCGCCCTTGGTGCCGGTGGCAGGATATTCCAGCGTCAGCCGGTCGTAGATGTTTCCCGCCAGCCGCTTCTCCTGCAGCGAGTCGTGCCATGTCGAGGCGAATCCCGAGCACTCCTTGGTCTTGTTGCCGAGCTTCGACAGCACGTGCTCGTTGCTTATGAATGTCATCATGCGGCTGACGTAGTGGCGTTCCAGTTCCGATGCCTTGTGTATCGGGTCGAGAGTCCGTGCCAGCTGTGGTTGCTGGTAGTTGCGCCAGAGTTTGTCGTCGACATGGTTCTCGTTGAGCGTCTCCGGCGTCATCGTCCCGAGGATGTCATAGCCGCCGCGGCGGGTCAGCCCCATTTCCATAGCCGCTATTCCGTTGCGTATCTTTATAGCCTTGAAAATCAGCTCCGGCATAGCCGACACGCGCAGCAGACTGTTGTCGTATTTCGAGTAGAGCAGGAACGGCTGCATGTCATACCTCACGGCAGCCATCCGTCGGCGGAAAACATACCTGAACAGAAGCATATACAGCTGAATCTGTACGCTGTGCTCATCGGTGGCTCGGGGACTGACGAAATTCTCGTAGGGGAACGCTCCCTTGCCCGATTTCTGCTCGATGACATACCGGTAGTCCATCTGCATGAAGTCCATACGCCCCTGAATGCCAAGCATCTCGGAGAAGAACGACGGCTCGACGATACCTTCCTCTGAGTGGTAGCCCGCCATTGTCGGCAGTATCTCGCTCATAGCCTTGTGTATGTTGACCGCCTGCCGCCGGGCGTCCTGGTGGAACTGTTTCTTGTCATATTCCGTCGTGAGCATGCTCAGCGCGTTGTGGCGGAAGAATGTCATTGCGCTCTCGCTGTACCGCTTGCGGAATGCAGCCGGTTCTGTGGGTATCGGCTCACCGCATAGCTCCTCGTCAAGCAGCTGTCCGGCAAAGTTTCCGAGCAGAATAGACTGGCTGTCGGCTTTCGGTTCAATCTTGTGTATCAGGCTCACCATCGGCGATTCGGCATAATGGCTGAAACAGCGTGCCACCGTCGTGACGTTCACCAGATAGTCGGGCTCAACGATTATCAGCTCCGGCATGATGACGCCGCCTTCGCCGATGTGCGGCCGTATGAGGTTTATCTGTGTACCATCGTGGAACATGTCCTTGAGGTACGACCAGTCGAATGGAAAATACTTGTTGCCTTTGGCGTAGCTTACTTTGCTGCCGCCTTCCTCGGGATAGCCTTCGATGTCGCCGGTGACCGTAGTGTCGTCCCACGATGTGACAATCATCCTCATGCTGTCGCCGAGCACTCGTGTTCGCTCCGTCTGCCTTTCGCCGCCGTCCTTGGGGAACATCGCCGCGAGGTCGGCAGGAACTGCCACGCCGTCGACAACGGCTATAAACCGGCAGAGTGCCTGCAGGTCGTCGCGCCATGTCTGCCCGAGCTCGCTGTCGTCGGTGTCGCCGCTGTGGCGGATGCGCCGGCGGGCGTCGTTGGCACTGCGTGACAGTTGCCATGAGGCACCGTGCTCCTTAAGCAGGTAGTCCATCTTGGCAAACGGACCGGCGAATATCACCCGTGACGAAGCCGTCCGCTGGTCGAGGAACTTCCCCAGAATCAGCTGGAACCGCCAGTAGGCACGCCTCACAGCCTTTGCCGCCGGTGTGCCCTTGACTGCAGCCCGCAGCTCGTCGTAGAAGTCGGCTGCCGAGTCGGTGTATGTCAGAGTGGTCGCGTCGTGTCGCATGGTGGTCAGTAGAGGTGGCAAATGTGGTCGTAGGTCACCTGCAGAACGCCTTTCAGCTTCTCGAAACGCTCCTTGGTCTCAGCGAGTGTGAGGTCGTCGGGCTTACGAATGGCCACGGCATTGAATGAGTTGTAGTTGTAGAGAACCTTTGCGCCAATCTTCTTGGCGAGTTCCAGAACCTTCTTGCTGTTGCCCGAATAGTAGATAATAAGTGTCGACGGACTGACCTCGCCCGCCATTGCCGTATCACGGTGGCAGCAGTCCTGTGCGTTGCCGTTCACCGTGGCGCAAGCTGCAAGAGCCAGTAATAGCAGTATTTTCCTCAAATTCATACTGCAAAGATACTATATTTTTCGGTAATAACAACACGATTCTCCATGAATATATAAAATTTCTCCTCTCCATGTAGGAGCGGCGAACTCCGGTTCGCCGTATCTTCATCGTTTTTTTAAGCACGAACAACACGAACTGAACAATTCATTTTTAAGCACGAATAACACGAAAGGTGCGATTCATTTTTCAGCACGAATAACACGAGCAGATGCCTTCGACACCCTCTACATCGGCTGCGAGAAGTTCCCACAGCACGACTTCTATCCCATCAACGCCAGTGGCGTGATGTAAAATCATCGCTCTAAATAACTTTTTCGGGAATAAAATTGGAAATGCCAATTTTATTCCTTAACTTTGCGTATTGTTATTTAGAGTGTTACCGTATGAAATACTTAAAACCTTTAATCTTCACGCTTGTTCTGCTTTTTGCATTCTCTATTAATATTGATGCGCAGCAGCACCTTAAATTCATGGGATTACCTTTAACTGGTACTATTGATAATTTCCAGGCCAAGCTTGCTGCCAAAGGAATATATCCTGATAGATATACAAATAAAACTACTCCTTTCGGTGTCCGTTGTTTTAATGGTAGGTTCACAGGGAAACAATGTACCTTCTTTGTTTATTACACTAATACAAAGAAGGTTTATAGAGCAAAAGCTGTATATAATGATGAGAACGAGGATTTGGTAGACCAATTTTATAATAGCACCAAAGAAATGCTTCAAACCAAGTATGCGCTTGAAAATTCAGAGAATGATACTTATCAAAATTACCCTGCTTTTAATGTATATGTAACCAATAATGAAGGCACGTCGAATTTGGGCACCATAAACCTATATAAGACAAAATATAATAATCCTTATGGAAGAGACAGTTACAGCGTTCATGTGGATTATACGGATTACATAAACGGTATTGACCACGATTCAGAAAATTTTGATGACCTTTAAACTATTATTATATGGAACCACCGAAAACACGAGAAGAATTCTTAGCCCGTTTTGAAAAAGCAAAGGAACGGAGGCGAATAATGATTAAGAATATGAAAGAGGATTTAAAAGAGGAATATTATAAGGAAAATGGAGTGTGGCTGAAAAATGAAGATATTACTGTATGGTAAGCCTTCCTTAATGTCATATATTTTCAAATATCGGTTCTTATTAAATCTTCTTTGCAACTATTTGATAGTCATAAGGTTTACAATTGAGGCCATTTTGCGTTGCGAAAGAGCCTCTTTTAGAAGCTAAAAGGATAGGTTTTGCAAGCTAAAACCTATCCTTTTGCCATGCCATTTGGCACAATGATTTTTTCTGTGAAAATATATTGTCTAAATCATCCCTCCAAATTAAACAAAAACCCGGGGTCATGCACCAGCATCGGATATCTGGGAGAGGGCCTTACCGGGACTGCTCTGCAAAGGTACAAAGATTTATTGACCTAGCCAATTCTCAGCTTCTATTTTTTAAAAGTGGTTGGGACATTATTTTAGGGCCGGCACAAGACCAGTCCATGCGGAGCGTCAGTAACTTGCGAAACTGGAATCAATTTTAGAGTCCACTTTAAAATCTTTAAAATAACGATATTTGTCTCCATAACCAGCTGATAATCAATGATGACTTTTGTAAAAATGACTTTTTCAAATGTAATCAATGAATTTTCCAGGGAAGCATAATTTCAATTAAAAAAGTGTACCAATTTGGTACTTATGATTTATTTTAATAACTTTGCACCAAAATAAAGAATATATATTATGGTAGTATTAACAGGAAGAGAATTTAGGGCCAACCAATCAAAATATTTTGGTGTGGCACTTGGTGGGGAAGACGTAGTGGTTAAGTCCAGGATTGGAAGCTTCCGCATTGTGCCCATTGCCGACAGCGATATAGTTATTGGGAAAGACGATCTGTCTGAAAGTCTTTACAAGTCCTTACTGGAGGTTAAGAACGCAAAGGAAGGAAAGGGCTTACTATTGTCGTGGGAGGATTTCAAGCATGAAATGGAACGTTGACACTACTGTGGAATTCTTTCACATGGCAAATCAACATCTTGCCGAGTTGCCTTACGCATAGGTCTACCACATTTAGGACAAGAAAATGCGGAATCAGACACCATATTACCACAATCTGGACATTTAATTAATCCCATAACAGATTTCTTATTTAGTTTTTGCAAAGTTAATAAAAAACTAATAGTATGAAAAATATAATGCACTTTTTTGAGCTCTAAAAAAAATGGTTAACTGATAGTTGATGTCTTTTGGAGTTTAAAACTCCATTAATTTATATGTATCAACTAACCAGCCTAAAAATTACATGCTAAGTTATGGCATTTCAAAATAAATTGATTAAATTTGCAACTGATGTCATATTTAGAGCATGTTCTAGCAAAAACAAAGAACTTTGTTGACTCCAAATCCAAAGCAGAGCGCAAAGAGTATGGCCAGTTCTTCACAGTAGGAACTGGTGCACAATTCATGTCTTCAATGTTTGACATCGATTTGAACAAAGAAAGTCTAAACATTCTTGATGCAGGAGCAGGAACGGGCATTCTTACAGTAGCTCTGGTTGACCATCTATTAGAAATTGGATATAAAGGAAACATAAATGTTACTTGTTATGAGAATGATACTAAAGTATTACCAGTTCTTAGTGATAATCTTGACTACGTTTCGAATAACGTTCCCAATTTTAAGTACCAAATAATTGTTGACAACTTTATTACCTCAGAGCCTTTTGGAGGATTCTTCAAGGGTGATGAAGTATATGATTTGGTAATAGGTAATCCGCCATACAAAAAAATACCTTCAGAATCTGCTGAAGCACAGCACATGAAAGAAATATGCTATGGTGCGCCAAACCTTTATTTCTTATTCATGGCTATGGGGGTTCAAAAGTTAAAGCAGGACGGGCAACTTGTATATATCATCCCACGTTCATGGACATCGGGAGCTTACTTTGAGAAATTCCGCAAATGGCTTTTTGCACGTACTGTTATTGAGCATATTCATCTTTTCGGAAGTCGTGATAAGGTGTTCAATGGAGAATCTGTCCTTCAAGAGACCATGATAATAAAAATCAGAAAGACCAACAAGAAACCATCCTCTATCAAGATGACGTTTTCTGAGACTTCTGATTTTACAAAGGTCACGTCTATAAATGTAGACTACAATACCATTGTAGCCAAGAATAGTTATGTCTACCTTGTAACCAATGAAAACGAAATAGAATGTCTTGATTCTTTGAATACTCTTGATAATACACTTGTATCAGATGGACTTCGGATGAAAACCGGACTTATCGTAGATTTCAGAGCACGCGATGTTTTGCGCAATGACGGAGAAGAACCAAATACCTATCCATTGCTTTATTCGCAACATATAAAAAATGGAAAGATCGTCTGGCCTGTAGGAAAAGAAAACGAGTACATTTGTACGGAGCGGAAGTCATATCTACAAGAAAACACTAATTATGTATTAGTGAAACGTTTCACCGCAAAAGAGGAACGGCGTAGATTGCAATGTGGCATCTATCTAAAAAAAGATCATCCTAATTATAAATATATCAGCACACAAAACAAGGTAAACTACATTCTTTGTAAGGAAGAGGATGAAGCTCTTGGAGTTTATTGTTTGCTTAATTCAACGATATACGACCTATACTATAGAATCTTAAATGGCTCCACTCAGGTTAACTCTACTGAAATAAATAGTATGCCTGTACCAGACAAGCATACTATTTTGGAGATGGGAAAGGAATTAAGAGGTAACGAACTATCAACGGAGGTGTGCGACAGAATAGTCTCAGCATGGATAAATTAGAAACGATAAAAAATTTATTAGCTGATGTAGGAATGCCAGATAAGCAACAGAGCGACCTTTGCGCTCTGACTATGCTTGGTCTTGCAAACTTGAAAGAAGGGGATTCTTTCAAGAAAGCTTCAAACAACTGGATTAGAATACATGATGTTATTCAATTCATAAACGACAATTATGGTGTTACCTACGCAGAAAACTCTCGTGAGACTTTTCGTAAACAAGCCATGCACCATTTCCGTAATGCGGCTCTAATAGAAGATAACGGAAAAGCGACCAACAGCCCTAATTACCGTTATAGAATTACTTCTGACTTTCTTAATGTATTAAAGAGCATAGGAACGAAGAAAGAAAATTTGTCATTGCAGAATTTCTTATCAGTACACGAGAAGTTGGTTGATACTTATGCATCTAAGAAAACCATGCCGATGATGCCAGTGAAAATTAACAACATTGATTATGTAATTTCTCCTGGCTCTCACAATCAACTTCAAAAGGCCATCCTTGAAGAGTTTGCACCGCGATTTGCTCCTAATTCCGAGTGCTTATATGTTGGCGATACAACTAACAAAGATTTGGTAAAGAACGTAAATAAGCTATCAGAACTTGGCTTTGAGATTACTCTCCATGACAAGATGCCGGATGTCGTGCTTTATCGCGCAGATAATAACTGGCTTTACTTTATCGAGGCTGTAGATTCTGTAGGTCCGATGAGTCCGGAACGAGTTATTGATATTCAAAGAATGACCAAGAACGTTAATTGCGGAAAGATATTCGTAACGGCTTTCTTGGATTTCAAGAAGTACAAACGCTTTTCCGAGCAACTTGCGTGGGAAACCGAAGTTTGGATCGCTGAAATGCCCGACCACATGATTCACTTAAATGGAGATAAGTTCTTAGGACCAAGATAAACAGATTAAGAAATCCTCGTTGAAAAAAGCATAGAATTACAAATATATAAAGAATATATAGGGTAAGGGTAAAAATGTAACCACTGCAAAAAAGCAAAGTCTATCTTCAAAAAAATTTATCTCAATTTTAAAGTTTTGTAAAAATAGCAGATTAATTAGTTGATCAGCTGGCACTCCCAAACCACTATAACATGCCATCCCATTTCTGCCAACTTTTGATGCTCCTCTTTATCCCTTTTCTTGTTCTTCTCGATTTTTGAAAGCCAATAGTTTGCATTTGTTTTTGGAGGACGGAATTCTTCGCAATTATGACCATGCCAAAAACAACCATTAACAAATATGCAAGTTCTATATTTGCGAAGAACAATGTCGGGATGACCAGGTAAGCGGTTGTAATTCAAACGGTATCTAAACCCCATACGCCACAGGTATTTCCTCACCATCAATTCGGGTTTAGTATTCTTCGAATGGATGGCGGACATAATTTTGCTTCTTTTTTCTTTTGATAGCTGTGGCATGATTTTTTGATACTAGCACAAAATTACAACAAATATATAAGAAGCACGGCTTTTTTCAATAAATTCGCGTATCTTTGCAGAGAGAAAGGCAGAATTATGGCACCCAAAATGAAGGAATACCAAAGATTAGAAGAGATAGAGAGCAGTGAATTCGCCTCGGATGTCCTTTTAAAAGGACAATATCCGATAATTTTTCCGCAAGACGAGGAAGAGTTACCGAACGTTCACCGAGTACTTTCATTGTTTTCAGGTTGCGGTGGCATGGATTTAGGGTTTGAAGGTCATTTCATCGCTAACCGCAAATCCTTTGCCGAGAATGATCCTAGAATTGAGAAAAAAATTAATGAAGACTGGGTCATGCTGAAGAAGACTTCTTTTAAAGATGTCTTCGCTAATGATATTTTACCCGAAGCTGAATGTGCTTGGACCACATATATGAGTAGATTCGGGTACGATCCTTCAATATACCATTGCCAAAGTATTGTTGATCTTGTTAAAATGCAAAAGGCAGGAGCTGATATTTTCCCTCACAACATAGATGTTGTCTTGGGAGGTTTTCCATGCCAAGACTTTAGCGTTGCAGGAAAAAGGTTGGGCTTTAACTCGCAAAAGGACGACTATGGCAAAAAACGCCAAGCAGACAAGCCTACTGAGGAAAGCCGTGGCAAGCTCTATTTTTGGATGAAGCAGGTCATAGATATTGTACGTCCTAAATTATTCATTGCGGAAAACGTAAAAGGTCTTGTAAACCTTGGCAACGTCAAGGACATAATTCAACAGGACTTTGCTAGCGCTGATGGGAACGGCTATATAGTGCTCAATCCACAAGTTCTTCATGCAGGAAATTATGGAGTTCCCGAATCTCGTGAGCGTGTTATATTTATTGGTATTCGCCGAGACGCTTTATTGCCAGAGGCGCTTCAAGTACTCGAATCAGAAGACATTCCAGATGAATATAACCCATATCCAAAACCTACGCATGCCGCAACGGTTAAAGACAAGTCCCTGCTTCCTATTGTAACGACATATGATGTGCTTAAAGGTCTTAAGGAACCTGATAAGACCGTTGATGAGTCACAAAGTATATATTCAAAGGCTAAATATCTAGGAAACGGGAGTCAGGGGCAAACTGAAATAAAGCTTGACGGATTAGGTCCTACCATCCGTTCAGAGCACCATGGAAATATAGAGTTCCGCAGATTGTCTGCTGAACATGGTGGCAAGCATACCAAGGAACTGGCTGCAAGATTACCGGAACGCAGACTCACTCCACGTGAGTGCGCAATGATACAGACCTTTCCTCCAGACTATCGCTTCGTAATAAAGAAGAATACAGGAAGAGGATATTGCGTGAGTTCTTCCTCTGCTTACAAGATAATCGGCAACGCAGTACCTCCAGTACTTGCGTTCAACATTGCTACACGCATACAAGATTTATGGAATAAATATTTTGGTTAATATGACACAGGAACCTAAATTTGTAGCCTTCAACCTTGAAGGCATGAACAATACAGACAAATTGGTTAGCAACCTATTGTCTGCATCCATTGACTACATGAACAAAACCGCTTCACAAAATCCAGTTGGCTACAAGAAAATGAGTGGAAGCGATGTAGAAGAATTATCATGCAGTTCCATGAAAACTGTTGCGCCAAGAGTGGGAATGCCTGAGGATAGAATAGACTTAGTTTCAGGTCATGTTTTCCCAGATATTATTCTTCACACATATAACTATGGCGTAGAAATCAAGTCAACTCAGAAGGACGCATGGACATCAACAGGTAGTAGTATTGTTGAAAGCTCACGTAGCGAGGAAGCAGATAGGATATACATGTTATTTGGTAAACTAGGTGGTGAACCGGAGTTTAGATGCAAGCCGTATCAGCAGTGCTTAAGCAATATTGCTGTAACTCATGCACCGCGCTATCTTATTGACATGAACCTTGATGATGAGTCAAACATTTTCTCAAAGATGGACACCGAGTATGACAAGTTCAGAGTTCTTCCGGAAACTGATAAAATTTCAAAAGTCCGTCAGTACTACATAGCGAAAGCAAAGGCTGAACACAAATATGAAATGCCGTGGTGGATGGGAGAAACAACTAATGTAAACCTCTCATTCTACAATGACATTGGCACAGAAAAAAAGAGTGAGATACAGGCAAGAGCATGCATATTATTCCAAAGCCTCTATAGTAAGAGTAGCAAAGATCGTTACCGTCCTATAGCACTTTGGCTTTGCAATAACTATTCTTTGCTTTGCCCTAATATGCGTGATGAATTCTCTGCAGGCGGTCAGTGTACAATTATCAATGGTAAACTATTGAAGAGACCATATCCTCATATCGTCCAAGAGATACTTAATAACCAAGAGCGTATTAAGTCTCTCCTTCTTTCACCAGATGAAGATCTTCTAATGGGTATTCATGACTTTTGGGATTTCGTCTACGACCCTAAAGACTTGTACAATTCTTGGCTATCCATGCTTGAAACTAGTTTCAAGGAGAATCCTCAACTCTCATTCGTTCCAATTAGAAAGCTCCTTGAAGAAGAAGCAAAGCCTTATTAATATGGATTTAAAAGATTTCGTTAAAACTACATTGGTTGATATTGTCAAGGGCATTGATGATGCAAATAAAGAACTATCAGCTATGAACAGCTTTGTCGCAACAGATAACCTTGACAAAATAGGAAACGATACAATTAAAGGTGCACGAGATGATAAAGGCAAAATCCATATTGTATCAGACATAAATTTCGATGAAGCAGTTACTGCGTCAGAATCCGCTGAAAAACAAGGAGGAGCTGGCGTTTCTGTTCTTTCATCGATTAATCTAGGAGGTAAACTTAAGAACGAGAATTTATCTTCTACTACAAGTAGATTAAAGTTCTGCTTACCACTTGCTCTACCATTTAAACATAAAGCTGATAACAAATAATTTATATTAATCCTCACGGAGTCGGGCTTTTTCTGGCGCAGTTTAATTCTTCCGTGTTTGGAGCATGGCTCCGTTAGCCGAATATGGTGCATAGACGGTACATGAAGAACGGGATGTCAAACGGCATGGTCTTTCTGCTCCCAGTCATTAAAACCGCTCAGGCTTTCCTTGTAGTACC
>OMZV01000025.1:0-4737 GCA_900315635.1 uncultured Prevotella sp. | reverse complement strand
CAGAGAGTTCCGTGCCGTCCGACTTCAACGGATAATGGTTAAGGATTTAGTACCGTCATTGGTTTCTTCTTCTATTCTCACTATATCAAACCAGTCCAACATCCCATTGGGAAGGAAAAAACTGGCAAAAAACTCATACTTATTTGGAACTTCTTTATGCTTCATGATGCAAAGGTACAAAACTAATAGAGAAAATGTACCGTCTATGCACCATATTCTGGCTGGCGGACCATGCTCCAAACACGGCAGAATTAAACTGCGCCATGAAAACTTTTTTATAACGAAATATTATCAAGAAAAGATTTAAAGTTTTCGCGCAATAAAAAACAAAATGAAACAGTTAAACGCTGTCTCATTCCAGCTTATTCATAATTAATAGGTAAAACTAAAAACTCCTTAGGGCTATAAACTGGTAACGAAGACTTCTCAAAATCACCTTTATTCCTTGTTACTATGCAATTACAATCAGTGCCAATGGCAGAAAGGAATTGCGTTGAATCTTCGTAATCTTTCCATCCCAAAATCAACGCTTCTTTTACATAGTCGCCCCTATAATCAGCAACTGACAAAAAAGCAAACAGGCCTTGCAGACCCTCTTTGAAATTTTCATAACCGTATTTATGTGCAACGTACATAGCATTTGCAATAGACAAAGAAGAGATAACCAATTCGTGCTTACGAAGGAGTCCCAAGGTAAAGATCTTCTTTGCATCTTCATAGAATTTATCTCGAATACTCAGAAAATCTATCAAGATATTTGTGTCAATAAAAATTCTCATAAGGCGTATTTTTCAGTTCTTGCGTTACGTCCATCTTCATCTGCAGGAACAGGTTTTCCAGACTTATCTGAAAGTGTATCAAGATAGGCCATAGCGTTCTGATATTCCTCAGTATCCCAGACTGATTTAACTTTTTCGTGTTTAGGTCTAATCTGGCTTAACAACAGTTTTAGTCCAGCCTCTACAACCTGATTAATATTCATGTGATGCTGCTGGGCGTATTGAGCAGTACTGTTATAAAGAGAGCTATCTATACTTATTGTATTCATAATCTTCCTTTCTTTGATTGCAAAGATAAAGATATATTTTTAATGCCACAAGTTTTATTAGGAAATTTTCAATTAATCACCCTATATATTACCGTAAGTTCTAGTGATTTCTTACATCTAAAACTTAACACTAAAATATTTTAGTCATTTGCCCGGCCCCTCACGGAGTCGGGCTTTTTCTATTTAAAGCGGAACGCCTTCACCATTCACTTCCTCGTCTTGCATGCCTCCGGCGCAGCCTAAGAGGAAAGGGCATCAGCCACTTCACCGCCTTCCTCCTTTGCAGCCTAAAAAAAGAGGGTCTTCTTAGGAAAGTACAATCTCAGGCGAGAGCCGTGAACGGCAATTAAAGGGAAGCCGATACACATCTTAAGGAGTAAGTCAAAGCTACCGCCTTGTGGCATTCTTAAGCAGTCCTGCCCTTACCGCTGACTCAACGTCCCAAGGACATCGCCAATACTCTTGCACGACAGAGCACTCGCAGCGATAACACATTTGCGGAAATCTAAGCTCCTATGATTTTGGATTGCTTGAAAAAGAAGAATCCTTTTGCATGACTGAGGCGACAGACATCAAAGGGCGCAGTTTAATTCTTCAGCACGAATAACACGAAATGTACGATTCATTTTTAAGCACGAATAACACGAACTGAACGATTCTTGTATGGGCGGACGAAAAACAACCGTGAGGATTGCGGATAGTCATTTTATTTCCGTAACTTTGCATTCAAATCAAAAAGGAACAAAATTAAAAAACAAACTATCAGGACAACAAGACAATGAGGAAAGTCTGTTTACTAACGTTCCTGCTAACCATGCTCGGCGGTACGACGCTGACGGCACAGGCTCAGCAGTACGGTCTTACTACTGAGGCCGAGGAACAGAACACGCCACGAGGCTGGAAGGCTGTGGCACTGCCAAGGATTCCGGCTATCACGTCGGCAAACACATTCACCATCACCAATTACGGAGCTTTAACATCGTCAGAGGACAACACCAAGGCGATACAAGCCGCTCTCGACACTGCCGGCAAGGCTGGCGGTGGAGTCGTCATTATCCCTGCGGGCACATGGCTCTGCGGACCGCTGAAGGTATCGTCGAAGACCATCATCCACCTGTCTGCCAACGCTACGCTGAAGCTATTGCCTCTCGGCAAATACCCCGGTTCGGAGAACTACCAAAGCCAGACGGAAAAGGTTTCGCTCGACAACTTCATCGACCTCAACCCCAATGCCTCTGACATCATCATCGAGGGTGAGGACAAGAACTCGTCAGTCATCGACGGACAGGGTGCTCCGTGGTGGGCTCTGCGTGACAAGGGCGGTGCTTACAAGACCGCATTCGACAACATCAAGCGCGGCGCACTCATCAGGTTTACCAGTGGCAGTCGCTTCCTAGTGAAGAATATCAAGCTGCAGAACGCTCCGGGTGTCAACGTGACCGTCGGCAATGGCGGCAAAGGCGACAACGGGACAATCCACGATGTTATTATCCGTGAGCCTGCGTCAGAGCTGAAGTACAACGAGGAGAACGCTGAGGGCAAGAACCCGTCACACAACACCGACGGTATTCCGGTATGGGCTCCGTATGTCAACATATACAACTGCGACATCTCCAACGGCGACGACAACGTGGTCATCGACTCCAACGGTCAGTTTGTCCATATCTGGAACTGCATCTTCGGTACCGGTCATGGCGCGTCCATCGGCAGCTTCACTCAGAACGTCCATGATGTCCTTTGGGAGAATATCACCCTCAGCGGCACTACGGCGGGCATCCGTCTGAAGACGCAGCGGGGCAGAAGCGGCGATGTCAACGGCATTACCTACCGCAATATCACGATGGACAATGTGCCGTCGCCGATAAGCATCGACACATACTATTCCGGCAAGCCGAGCTCACCGTCGGCAGCGGAGCCGCAGGACTCAGTCAGCACGACACCGTACTTCCATGATATTCTCATTCAGAACGTCACGGCAAAGAACGCCAAGAACAACTCCATTTATCTCTATGGTCTGCCCGAGTGCTACATCAGTGACGTGACATTCGACAACGTGCAGGTCGCTGCCCAGAAGGGAATGTTCATGGCTTTCGCCCGTAATATCAAGTTCATCAACGGCAGCAAGGTGACGAACACAAAGTCGGCCGGAAAGTATTTTGACACAAAGTATAATGCTTCGACCATCGGCGACTATACCGGTGTTGCGACATCGGCTTCGACGGGAAAGGTTCTCTCTACTTTGTCGAGCTCAACCTATACCGGTGCTACGAATACAACCCAGTGGAATTTCGGCGACGGATATTCCGTAACCAATAATAAAGGTAAGGGCTATGGCTCGGGCAAAGAAGATGGAGTGAAGTACAGCAAGGGCGTACAGTTCACCATCAATCTGCCTGCCGGAGTGTCAGTAGGCTCGGTGGAATTCAAAGGCTACGACAATTATGATAGTTCTGATGCCTGGCTTAGCGAACTGAACGGGACGACATTCGATGCCAATAAATACGTGTTTCCAAAGAAGAGCGGCAACAACTACACCGTAAAGGACTACACCGTAGCATTGAGCCAGCCGGCAACGGGCAGCCTGACTTTTACCTTCGGCGGGCAGCAGGTGGTTATGGCTATCACCCTCTACTCGCCGTCAGACTCTCGCCAGGCAGTGCTCCTATCGGATGCGTCTACCGTCTACAAGCAGCCAACGATTGACAATGTCGATGTCACACTGCTCGGCCGCACCATTTACAACGACGGATGGAACACGCTCTGCCTGCCGTTCGCTGTCAGCAAGTCGCAGATTGATGATGTCTTCGGCAGTGGAACGAAGCTGACGGAATACACCGGCGAGGCTGACGGGACAACGATGAACTTCACCCCTGCCACGAGTATCGAGGCTGGCAAACCGTATCTTATCTGGCCGGAGAAGCAGAACAGCCGTGACCTCGTGTTCAGCGATGTCGACATAACCGAGACCGCTCCGCAGACTGTCGGAACGGGTTATGCTTTTGCAGGGACATTCGTTACGACAGCGTTGGCTTCCGACGGTACGAACCTCTTCCTCACCGGTGCCAACCAACTGGCTCAGCCGTCGGCAGCATCGGCAACGATGAAGGGCTACCGTGCTTATTTCGTTGTCCCATCAGGAACGCAGAACGCAAAGGTTAACTTCGGTGACACGACCACGGGAATAACATCTGTCAATGCCGTCCCCCTTGCTTCCATCGACGCGTGGTACACTCTGAGCGGTCAGAGACTCAGCGGTGAACCCTTACACCCCGGTATCTACATTCACAACAACAAGAAAATCGCAATAAAATGAAACACGTATATATTTCCCCGAGCATAAAGACCAAGCACATCTCTTCATCGCAATTAATGGAAACATCGCCATCCGGCATCTCCTCTGACGGCACACAGGCAAAGACTAACGCCCCCGCCACCGGTCAGGATGCATGGGACGCACGCTCGAAGGGCAGCCTCTGGGACGAGGAGTAGGAGCGGCGAACTCCTATTCCCGTATCTTCATCGTTCTTTTTCAGCACGAATAACACGAACTGGACGATTCATTTTTAAGCATGGACAAAAGAAATAAAGAGGGTGTATCAAAATTCTGATGCATCCTCTTTTTCTTAATATTTAACAAACAAAGCCTCGACTTTCTCAAGCCGGGGCTTTGCCATATCACAAAAATTTTC
>OMZV01000017.1 GCA_900315635.1 uncultured Prevotella sp. | reverse complement strand
ATCACATTAACAACTGTTTGGAAATAGCCCAAGAACAAGTTTAGAAATAATTAACGCTGACTTCTGACATTTTCTGGTAAGGGGTGCTGAGTAGTTACGCTCATAAATGGCACGGTTTACATCAAGTTGCGGGTTATTTGCTTAAGAGCCTCTGGTTAATTAAGATATTGTTTTCTGAAATCTCATCATGATTCCGCTTTATTCGATAATTTGTCCGCTTCAGCGGCAATTTTTTCCGTTTCAGTTAAAAATATAAATAGTTGGTGATGAGATATTCTTACTTTTGCAATGCAAACAAAAGATTTATATTTAAATGTTCCTAAGCAAAATAGCTTATCCTTTATCGGAAAGGTTGGTGCGGACTAATAATCGTCCCGCCTTTTATATAAAGGGAAAATTCTACAGCTACTCGCAACTCGGGGAGCGTGTCAACGCTATACGGGCATTTATAAGGACTCGGCATTCAGCACTTTTCGGTTTAATGGCATACGATGATATTGATACGTATGCATCCATTCTCGCGCTTTGGCTTGAGGGTCGAGGCTATGTCCCTTTACATCCGTTGCAGCCCGTTGACAGGCTGAACAATATAATCGGACAGGTCGGACTCGAGACAGTCCTTACGCCTGAGAAGGAAACTGAGGGCATAGATGTGCTTACCATTCCGACACGGAGGATGGCGTCGGAAGGTGTGGCACAGCTACCTTATAATATTTCCGACTCACAGACGGCATACATCCTTTTCACGTCCGGAAGTACAGGCAAGCCAAAGGGCGTTCCCATCACTCGCGGCAATGTGGTTGCCTGGACTGAGGCTTTCGAGGCCTTGAATCTTAAATTATCGGAGGACGATCGTTGTCTGCAGATGTTCGACCTTACTTTCGATCTTAGCGTAGGCAGCTATCTCCCGGCACTCCTTCATGGCGCATGCCTTTATACAGTTTCGCCGGGGACAGTGAAATATCAGGAAGTGTTTGCGTTGATGGATGACCATAGTCTGACAGAGGCTCTGATGGTTCCGTCGGTGATTCATTATCTGCGTCCTTATGTCGACGAACTGGATGATGAAGCCATGCGCCATTGCCTATTCTGCGGCGAGGCACTGGATGCCGATGATGCTAAGGCATGGCGGAAGGCAGTGCCAAAGGCACGTCTGTGGAATGTCTACGGCCCTACCGAGAATACTATCTATTGTACGGCTTACGAACTGACTGACAACATAAAGAATGTCAATGGCTGTGTTTGTATTGGCAAGGCGATGAAGAATAATCTCACGGCTGTTTTCGATGATGACGGCAATAAACTAACCAACGGCGAACTTGGCGAACTGTGTCTTTCTGG
The DNA here is from genome assembly GCA_900315635.1 of uncultured Prevotella sp. GTDB lineage: Bacteria > Bacteroidota > Bacteroidia > Bacteroidales > Bacteroidaceae > Prevotella. The sequence continues at coordinate 52,203 of OMZV01000017.1, read as the reverse complement.
ATTTCAGCTCACTCCCGGTTATTGGCAAAACGATTTCAATAACCGTAAGTCATTCTTTATGTCCGGTGGTACACGATGGTATCGCACCGGAGATGTTTGCTCCGTCGACACAGATGACGACATCCTTTATTATGGGCGTAACGATTCGCAAGTGAAGATTCAGGGATTCCGTGTAGAGCTTGGTGAGATTGAACATGCCGCCAAGGAATATTTCCATGGAAAACGCAACGCTGTTGCGGCTGCCGTTGATGGCGGTGGCAGCAATATGGTTGTGCGACTGATGATTGAAGGGACAGCGGTTGACACGACTGCCTTGAAAGAATTCCTTTCCGGCAAACTGCCTTCCTACATGCTGCCACATGACATTAGGTTTATGGAGCAGTTCCCTCAAAATGCCAATAATAAGATTGACCGTAAGGCTATACGTGAGATGTTGAAATAATAATCATTAAAACAATATGGAAAAGGATGAGATTTTTGTACGTCTTCGCAATATCATTGCAGACGTAGTGAAGAACCCTGGCTTGCAATTGACCGACGACATGTCGGCACACGATGTTGATGGGTGGGACTCGATTTCCAACATGACTATTATAAGTGGAATAGAGAGTACTTTTGGCATACATCTTAAGATGCGCGATATCGTTCACATGAAAAACATCGGCGACATGTGTTCCATAATCCAGAAGAGGATAGCATAAGTTTTCGGCAAATACTATGGAGTTCTTGTCCATTCCCTTTGCCGTCTGTATGGCGGCAACGTTCCTGTTGTATTATCTTAGCAGCAACAGGAAGTGGCAGCATGCCATATTGCTGATAGCCAGCTGTGTTTTCATAGGCTATTACCATCTGTCCTATTTGTTTGTGGTGCTCGGAGTAACGGTGTTTACGTTCTTTGCCGGCAAGGCGATATGCAAACACGTTGATGGGACGATGGGAGCTGTTCTCCTTTGGTCGAGCATTGTCTTCCTTGCCGGTTTCTGGCTCATAGCGCGTTATGTCGCACCGCTGTTCCCTTTGGGATTGTCATTCTATACATTCCAGGCACTCGCCTACCTTATTGACATTTATTGGGAGGAAGAAGAACCCGAGGATGATTTTTCCGATTTTCTTCTCTACATGCTGATGTTCATGAAGTTTCTGTCGGGGCCTATCGAGCGTGGAACTGATATGCTGCCACAGTTGAAGCAGGGCAAGCCGTTCAACTATAGCCTTGTGGTCCGTGGAATGAAACTTGTGGCATGGGGTATGTTCCTTAAACTGGTTATCGCCGACCGTATTGCCCCGTCAATGGATATGGTTCTCGATAATGTGCGTGGCTCGTCGGGTATGCAGCTGCTTGTGGCGACACTCGTTTATCCAATACAGCTCTATGCCGACTTTGCCGGATACACCGCGATGGCAATAGGGTTTGGACGAATGCTCGGCTTTGGGTTCCATCCTAACTTCAACCGCCCATTCGTATCGCAGACCACCGGAGAGCTTTGGCGCCGGTGGCACATGACGTTGTCCTACTGGGTGCGCGACTACGTCTTCGTTCCGTTAAACGCCAGCCTTCGCAGATTTGGCAGGATAGGCATATATGTTGCCCTGCTCGTAACGTTCGTCGCTATTGGCGTATGGCATGGAGCAGGATGGACGTTCGCTTGCTACGGATTGTTTCAGGGAATAGTAATAATCTATGAGACTGTGGCGAAACGCCAGCGCGTCGGCGATAAGGTGTGGCAGACGGTGATGATAGTCCGTACGTATCTGCTCTTCGCCCTTTCGCTGCTGTTCTTCCGCGTGGCGAATGTAAGTGATGTGTTCTATACCTATCGCCATCTCTTCGACGGATTCGATTCTAACATCAAGGAGCTGCGTCTTGGCATGACCGACTACTACTGGATAGTGTTCGCCGTAGCGGTTATAATAATGTTTGTAATGGAATATGCCAACAGCCGCAAGAGTCTCATTGCCTGGACAGAACGGCTTGCGGCACCTGTCAGATGGATTGTCTATTTCGGAATAGTCCTTTGCATATTCTTGTTCGGCTCATTCGGAGTTGAGAACTTCATCTACATTCAATTCTAGAAGAAAATGAGAAAACATAGCTTGCTGTCGTTCTATGTGAAGTGTGTGCTGATAAGCCTTCCGTTCATTTGCCTGCTTGTGTTCTACATAGTGAAGGACCCATTCCAAGTACTTAGGCAATATGACGACTACGACCATAATCCGGTGTCGCAGAATGAGGGTTGCGTGTCGTGGATAAAATACAAACGCTACCGCAACGTCAGGCATTACGACAGTTTCATCTTTGGAAACAGCTGCACAAAGGCTTATCAGAGTACCGACTGGCTGCATTATGTCAGCGGCAGTCCGCTGAGAATGTTTGCCAACAACGAGAGTCTTGGCGGTGTCGAAGAGAAGCTTGAAGCCCTTGACCGGCAACCGCGCCAGCCTGTCCGCAACGTGCTTATAGTCCTCGAGCCATCATCGTTTAATTATGAGCACAATGACTTCATGCACGTTATGCCGCCGGAGGTGAGCCATAAGAGCGAGATAAGTTTCCAGACAGAGTTTCTCCAAGGCTTCTTCTCGCCGAAGTTCCTGGGGCAATATATAAGGTATACTGTGTTCCATTGCGACCCCAAAAAGGTAAGGGGCGCGATAAATGTGGACCTTCCGAACCACACCCGTTACACCAATGATGCTGTCCTGCCACAAGAAAGGAGAATAGCTGCAATGGGCGAGGCATATTGGAAGCAGGACTTCTGGAAGCCTATACTGTCGAAGAAACGTTATCCGAAGACACTGGCTCCGACAGTTTGCAACTCCACGGAACAGATTGAACTGCTGAAGAATATTCACGACATCTGCAAACGGCACCACACTAACTTAAAAGTGGTTATCAGTCCTAAAATAACCTATGAGATAATAAACCCTAACGATGTCAAGGTTATGAGGCAAATTCTGGGTCCGAACACGGTTTATGACTTCTCGTCAAAAGAGTACTTTTGGATGGACGACTATCATAACTTCTATGACGGAGGACATTATTCACGCGGGCTTGCCAAGAAAATCCTTGCCGTTATTTATGGCTATGAAAGGAAATAGTCCTACCTTTGTTGCCAAGAAGATTACAATATAAAATAACGTGATGAGGAATACACCATATAGACGGGCGAAAAATGAAGAGCGCAATTGGCGGAGGGTTACCGGGAACTGGCTGGTCATAACAGTATTATGTTTCATCATCTTTGAACTGGAGTCGCTGCCCGATGGCTTCGCCGCAATGTTAGAGGATACGGAAGAAATCATGGTGAACCTTGTGTTCAGTGCCATCTTCTCCCTTGCAAGTCTGTTGCTCTGCCATTTCGTCTATGGCAAGAGGAGCTTCAATTACCGAAAGAGATATTATAGGAGGTGGAGCTTCCTGCTTGTCGTTGCAATCAACTTCATCCTCTCATTGCTGCTGGCAAAAGTGTACGACTGGTTGCTGCCAATGTACTCCTACAACAACGTTACTGATGATATTCTCGAATCAGCAATAGTAACTGCATTATGCTCACTGGTTATCGTCGTGCAGAACTACTCCCGTATTATCGCCGGATTTGAAGAGGAACAAAAACGGAGCCGATTGACAATGTTGAAGTTCCAGCTTAACCCACACTTCGTCTTCAACAGCCTTAGCATCCTCTCCGGACTTATAGACACGAACCCCGACAGTGCCGAGAAGTTTACGTTGAAGATGTCGCAGGTCTACAGATATATCACAAGGAACATAGGTAAGGACCTTGTGGGCGTTGATGAGGCATTGAAGTTTGCCAAGGCGTATGCAGCCATGCTTGAGATGCGCTATCCCGATTCAATCTTCTTCAGCGTGGAAGGGACAGATAGTACCGGCTATATCCCTTCAATGGCCATGCAACTGCTTATAGAAAATGCCGTGAAGCACAATCCGCCTGCTAAAGAAAACAAACTCCGTATAGCCATAGTCATAGGTAATGGGTATGTGGTCGTAAGGAACAACATTGATGCAGGGGCAAATGACGGAGAAGGACTTAAGACAACAGGTATTGGACTGAAAAACCTGCAGCGGCAATATGAACTGTTGGCCTCCGACAAGGAAATCATGATTAACAGGTCGGACGATGCCTTCGAGGTAGTTATGCCTATTATTTATAAGTACGGAAAAACGAATGAATGATGAAAAAAGTTCTTATTATTGAGGATGAGCCGATAAATGCCGGACGTCTGAAACGGCAGATAGCCGACATCGATGATACGCTGACTATCGACGGACCGCTCACGAGTGTTGACGAGGTAAAGGCGAAGTTGAAGTCGGAGAACGACTATGATTTGATTTTTGCCGATATACGTCTTGGCAACAAGCTTGTCTTTGACGCATTCCAAACTGTCATGCCGAAATGCTTCGTGGTGTTTACGACCGCTTATGACGAGTATGCATTGGATGCTTTCAAGAATAACGGTATAGACTATCTGCTGAAGCCTATTGACCCCGACGAGCTGAGGAACGCAATGAAAAAGGTGCGAGAAGCAGACCCTGATTCTTCTGAGCACGAGCGGCTTGGAAAACCCATGGTACAGATAGAGGCCCACTATCGCAGGCGGTTGCTGGTAACGAAGGGTGATGAGTTCATCCCTATAAGAACCGATAATATAAGCTATATCCGGAAGGACGAGAATGTGCGCATATATCTTCAGGACGGCAGCAGTTACAGCTCTCAGTATTCTCTTAACGAGTTGGAGCAGATGCTCGATCCGGAGATGTTTTTCAGAATCAACCGCCAGTATATAGCGGCAATTAATAGTTTTGTGAAAATCAGAAGCTTCTTCAATTCAAAACTCACAGTGCGGCTGAAGAATTGCGACGATGGAAATATTGTCGTAAGCAAGGATAGGGCGTCGCAGTTCAAGGATTGGCTGGACAGGTAGTCCTTGTTAAAAGTCGCCGGTCTGTTGGATATTTATTATGCTTGGCGACTCTTTTAGGGGCGTTTTTACACCAACTTATAACCCCACATCAGCCATGTCGGGCATGATGTGGGGCTTTTGCTGTGAGACTTTCAACCTTATTCCTTAGCTGTAAGAGGCTTCCAGCCTCATTCCTGCAATAGTGCAAATTACAATGACGTTCGTTATTCCTTATCGCCGAATGCAGCGGCTTCAGCGGCAGCGATAATGCTCTCGCGGTCGTCATCGGCAGCCTCCTTCTGGTCGGGCCCCTCGTCGAATTCTTCCTTTTCTTCTTCGGTCTCAGCCTTGATGTCGGCATTGGTGTCATTAGTGTCGACTATAGGCTTATCGTCGAATACTTCCTCACGGAACGGATTCTCGTGCTTCTCGGTTTCCTTGGCAGCATCGCCAATGAGGAAATCGTTCTGCGGCTCTGGGTCAGGAACATTCTCAACAGGCTCTTCCTCCATCTTCGTGCGGTCGCCCTTGGCGGCAAAGACAGCATCGATGAATTGCGGCTTGCGGCGCAGCTTTTGCAGAGTAAGCTTAGAAGCAAGCTGCTGGCTCTCCTTCTTCGAGAACCCCTTGCCCTGGCAACCATCAAGACCTTCGAGGAGAACCTTATATTCGAACATTGGACTTCCGTTGTCGTCCTTGCCTTGGCTGACGAGCTGGAACTCAATGTTCACGCGGTTCTTCTGGCTCCATTCGATAAGTTTAGACTTGAAGTTCACCTCCTTGTATGCCACCTTGTCGATGTTGATGAGCTCACCGAGAATCTGCTTCTCCATGAACTTCATGCAAGCGTCATATCCGTGGTCGAGGTACAGAGCACCTACTACAGCCTCGAAGGCATTGCCTCCCATATAGCTGTTGTGTGCTGCTGAGTGTCCGGAGGAGAGCACCAAGTCGTTGATGCCCATGGTCTTTGCCAATCGGTTGAGCGTGTCGCGCTGAACGATTTTGGAACGAGTGTTTGTAAGGAATCCTTCGCGCTTGCCCGGGAAATGCCGGAAGACAATATCGCCGACAATAGCGTCAAGAATGGCGTCGCCGAGGAACTCCAGCCTTTCGTTGTTGACTTTCTTTCCTTTAGAGTTGCGGTGGGAGATGCTCTTGTGCATCAATGCCACCTTATAATAACTAATGTCGTGCGGAAGAACTCCCAGTATCTGGTATAAAGACAAATAAAGCTCCTTGTCCTTACGGAAAGGGAGCTTTATTCTATCAATGATATTATTCAGCATACTTCTTGAAGATAACGCATGCATTGTGGCCACCGAAGCCGAATGTGTTGCTCAGTGCAGCACGTACCTCACGCTTCTGTGCCTTGTTGAATGTATAGTTCATCTTGTAGTCGATGTCCGGATCGTCGTCGCCTTCGGCATGGTTGATTGTCGGCGGAACGATGTCGTCCTGGATAGACTTTACGCAAGCAAGTGCTTCAACAGCACCGGCAGCGCCAAGCAGATGACCTGTCATGCTCTTTGTCGACGAGATGTTCAGACGGTAAGCGTCGTCGCCGAAGACCTCCTTGATAGCCTTAGCCTCAGAGATGTCGCCAACGTGAGTTGATGTACCGTGAACATTGATGTAGTCGATGTCGGCAGGAGTCAGGTGTGCATCGTCGAGTGCAGCCTGCATAACGAGCTTTGCGCCGAGTCCCTCAGGATGTGAGGCAGTGATGTGGTAAGCGTCGGCACTCTCGCCTTCGCCGACCATCTCAGCGTAAATCTTCGCTCCGCGAGCCTTTGCGTGGTCGAGAGTCTCAAGGATAAGACATCCGGCACCCTCACCCATTACGAATCCGTCACGGCTGGCTGAGAATGGACGTGATGCGTGCTCAGGGTCGTCGTTGCGTGTTGACAGAGCCTTCATAGAGTTGAATCCGCCTACACCGCACATGCAGATGGCGCTTTCGGCACCACCGGCAACGATGATGTCAGCCTTGCCGAGGCGCAGCAGGTTGAATGCGTCAGCCAGTGCGTTAGTCGACGAAGCGCAGGCACTTGTCGTAGCGTAGTTTGGTCCGTGGAAACCGTACTTGATGGAAATCTGTCCGGCAGCGATGTCGGAAATCATCATCGGGATGAAGAACGGCGAGAAGAACGGGCCGCGCTCGATGTTCTGAGCATACTCCGTCACCTCTTCCTGGAATGTGTTTATACCGCCGATACCTACACCGTAGATAACGCCAATGCGGTTCTTGTCGGCAGTCTCCAGGTCAAGTCCTGAATCCTCTACACCCTGAATGGCGCTAGCCATAGCCAGCTGTGTGTAGCGGTCCATCTTGCGTATTTCCTTGCGGTCGAGGTACTGCTTAGGGTCGAAACCCTTGACCTCGCATGCAAAATGGGTCTTGCACTTTGATGCGTCAAATTGTGTAATAGGACCACAGCCGCTCTTGCCAGCCACCATGTTCTTCCATGTCTCGTCAACTGTCAGACCAAGTGGTGTAACGGCACCAAGTCCTGTTACTACTACTCTGTTTAATTCCATTATTTAGTGTGTTTATTGGATGATGGGATGATATGATGATGGGATGAGGAATCATCACGTCATCCCATCATCATATCATCCTATATAAACTCAAAATGTTGGGCGCTGAACGCTCTATCGGCTTCAACACCCAACATTTCTTAAATCAATTATAGAGGAAATTGATTACTTAGCGTTCTCCTCGATATACTTGATGGCGTCACCGACAGTGGCAATCTTCTCAGCCTTGTCGTCAGGAATAGAGATACCGAACTGCTTCTCAAACTCCATGATGAGCTCTACGGTGTCGAGTGAGTCAGCACCCAGGTCGTTTGTGAAACTTGCCTCTGGCTTTACCTCTGCCTCGTCAACACCAAGTTTGTCGACGATAATGTCCTTTACTTTTGATTCAATTTCTGACATAATTGTTTACCTTTTAAGTTGTTTTTATTATTTCCAAATTCAAAATCGGGTGCAAAGTAACGAATTTTTATCCGAGTGTGCAAATTATTTTTAAGAAAACTTATTTTCGTCTGCACAACTAACCCTAAATTGTGCAAAAAATCCGTTTTTTTGCAGCGTATCTTGCAATCAATCAAGTATTTCAAGATTACGATTATACCATTTTAACGGGATTAGGCCTCCTTTTGTTTTTCACCCATACGGGCTTCAACAACGTTGACAACATAGTCGCCCAGTTTCTCGCACTCCTGTATAAGGTCCATATACATTGTGCCGATGGCGTAGGTGTAGCGGTGGTCGTTGATGTCGTTGATGTTCTGACTCTTCAGCTGAGAGCGGTAGTTGTTGATCTCGTTCTCGATGTTGAAGCTCTTGTTGACATCATTGTCAGCCTTGTGTCCGACGAGGATATGGTTCATCTGTGTGAGCGCATTGTCGGTGAGCTGCATCATCTCGTGGATGTGCTGGTACTGGTCAGGAGTGAAGTCCTCCTTGCCTTTCATGCGGCGCGAGATAGTACGAGCCATGTTGTAGTTGGCATCGCCAATACTCTCGATCTCACTAATCTCACGCAACATGGCGCGAACCTTGTCCTTTGTCTCGTCACTCAGGTGGGCGTCGGATACCTGGTCGAGGTATTTGGCAATCTCAATCTCCATGTTGTCCGATATGCCCTCATACTTCTCGATGCGTGTGAAGAGCTTCGTGAACTTGTCGGTGTCCTTCTCTATAAGCAGCTCCTCAACCATGTGGAACATGCGCTGGATGCGGTTTGCGAACGCCTGAATCTCCTTCTGGGCCTCAAGCACAGAGAGCTCCGGCGTCTTCATGATGCCAGCCTGAATGAAACGCAGACGGAAATCGTCGTCGTCCTTGTTCTTCTTCGGTTTCCAAACCCAGCAGCAGACCTTCGCAATCTGCTTGACGAAAGGCAGAAGTATAATGGTGTTGGTTACGTTGAAGCATGTGTGGAATGCTGCAAGCGCGAAACTCAGGCGAACTGCGCTCTGCTTTGCGGCGTGCGGGTCGAGTCCGACGAGTGAGCAGACAAAGTCGACAAACGGATAGAACACGATGAGCACCCAGCAAACTCCGAACACATTGAAGAAGAAATGTCCGAAGGCGGCTCGCCTAGACTCAGTGTTTCCGGTAAGAGCTGCAAGGTTGGCAGTGAGCGTTGTACCGATGTTCTCGCCCATAACGAGAGCGATACCAGGATAGATAGAGAGTATTCCGCTTGAGCAGAGTACCATGGTGATGGCCATCAGTGCGGCTGAGCTCTGTATGGTGCAGGTCAGAACCGTTCCTATAAGCAGGAAGATAAGGATTGTTCCGTAACTGTTAGGGTCGAAACTTCCGAAGAAGTTGGCTAGTGCGACATTGTGGGCGAGGTCCATTTCCTTGCCCGTATTGTTCAGAGTTCCGAGGGCGAAGAACATGAAAGCGACACCAAAGATGAAGTCGCCTATGTAGCGGTGCTTCTTAGTATATATGAGGAGCAAGCCAATGAGGAATGCCGGCCAGACGAGGTTGGTGATGTTGAACGAGAATCCCGCCGACATAATCCATGCCGTCAGTGTCGTTCCGATGTTGGCACCCATGATGACCGATATAGCCTGCACAAGCGTGAGGAGTCCGGCGTTGACGAACGAGACGGTCATCACCGTGGTTGCCGTCGACGACTGCACCGCTACCGTGGTGAACATTCCGGTGAGCACGCCGGATATTCGGTTTGTCGTCATCTTGCTCAGGACATGGCGCAGTTGCGAACCCGCCATCTTCTGGAGGGCCTCACTCATGATTTTCATACCGTAGATGAGCAGAGCCAGCGCACCTACAATGATTACAAAGTAAACAGCCATAAAATTATTTTTTCGTTTGTTATGTTCTTGTTAGGAATATTCACTAAAATCTTGTTGCTTTTGTTTTGGGGTGAAAAAGAATTGTTGTATCTTTGTGCGTACGTATTTACACCGCCGTAATCTACGGTGGAGCAAGCGTTTAAGTAACCTAGATTGTTAAACATAATCGTAACGCGTATGAAACAGTTGATACAAATCCGTTGCAAAAATAATAAAAAAACTCTAAAAGTCCCAATAGGAAGCACACTTTCTGAAATTTTTTCTCTCACCGGACTGAAAATGGACTACGGACCAATAAGTTGCAAGGTGAATAATGTTGTTGAGGGACTACATTATAGAATATATAACAACAAGGACTTGGAGTTCCTCGACCTGCATACGTCGAGTGGATTGCGCAACTATACGCGGTCGCTGTTCTTCGTCCTCTCGAAGGCTGTCCACGACCTATACCCGAAGTCGAACGTCATAATCGACATACCGGTTTCGAACGGCTACTACTGCAATCTGAACATCGGTCACCCGGTAGGACTGGAGGATGTCGACAAGATTCGCACCCGTGTTCAGGAGATTATCGATGCCAAGATGCCTGTCCGCCGCTACGTAGTGCCTACCGAGGATGCCATAAAGATGTTCCAGGAGAAGGGCGACATATCGAAAGCAAAGCTCCTGAAGAGTGCCGGAAAGCTCTATACAACCTACTATCAGATTGACGATTACGTCGATTTCTACTACGGTTCGCTGCTCACCAACACCTCACAGCTCTATCTCTTCGGCGTTGAGAAGTACTATGACGGAATCCTCCTGCGCATCCCCGATAAGAATGATCCGTCGAAACTGGGCAAGCTAATCCGTCAGGACAAGATGTTCGACATATTCAAGGAGCATCACCGCTGGCAGAAGATTATGGGCATTCAGACCGTCGGCGACTTCAACGAGGCTGTCGAGAAGGGACTGACCACCGACATGATAAACGTCTCGGAGGCTCTGCAGGAGAAGAAAATCTCGCAGATCGCCGATACCATCGCCAACCGCAAGGGCACTCGTGTGGTGCTTATCGCCGGACCGTCGTCGTCGGGAAAGACCACGTTCTGCAAGCGTCTGTCCATCCAGCTGCTCACGAACGGAATCAAGCCGGTGCAGATTTCGCTTGACGATTACTTCGTCGACAGGCATAAGACGCCGAAGGACGAGAATGGCGAACTCGATTATGAGAGTCTCTATGCGCTGAACCTACCTCTTATAAATGAGCAGCTTCAGGCTCTGTTCCGTGGCGAGACGATAGAGCTCCCGAAGTACGACTTCCAGACGGGAATGAGCAAGAAGAGCGGCACGATGCTTCATCTCGACGACGACCAGGTGCTTGTCATGGAGGGAATCCACGCCCTGAACCCTGAGCTTACGGCTCAGATTCCTGACGACAAGAAGTTCAAGGTGTACATCTCGGCACTTACGACAATCCTCCTCGACGACCACAACTACATCCCGACGACAGATAACCGGTTGCTCCGCCGCATTATCCGCGACTACAAATACCGTGGAGCAAGCGCCCGCGACACTATCCACCGCTGGCCTAGCGTGCGTGCCGGCGAGAACAAATGGATATTCCCGTATCAGGAAAATGCCGACGTGATGTTCAACACAGCCATGCTTTTCGAGCTGGCCGTCATCAAACAACAGGCTGAGCCGGTGCTGGAACTTGTGCCGGAGAACTGCGATGAGTATTCTGAGGCTTACCGTCTGCGGAAGTTCCTGAGCTATATCCACCCGATACCAGCACGCTCCCTGCCGCCGACAAGTCTGCTCCGTGAGTTCCTTGGTGGCAGTTCGTTCAAGTACTAATGGCTAAACGCATTGTGTTTAATGGCTGTTTGGCTTGCGATTAATGCTTACTTTATTTCCATTTACTATAAAGACGATTTGTAATTGGGTATCTTTTAGCTTCTAATCGGGTATCTTTCACGTTGTAATCGGGTATCTTTTAGAGGCTAAAAGATACCCTTTTAAAATATCGTTGATTATCAGAGAGTTACAAAGAGGTTCTGATTGAATGAATTATTTTTACATTGAGGGCTTTTAGCAAGGCTGTAGAATTTATTTGTTTGGAAACTGGATTTATTTTAATGTCTTCCAGTTTTCAATTATAATATTGTTATCATAGTCAATCTTTTTTGTTTATGTTGCAAATATTGGCATTTTCTCTATTTCTCAAATATTTTTTCGAGAATAATTTTGGTATTGTTCTTTGTATTTCATAACTTTGCCATCATACTAACACTATCAATTAAGCATTGACTTATGACAGAAGGAATGACAGTGAAAGAGCTCCACGAAGTGGTTGTCCGCTTCTCCGGTGACTCCGGCGACGGCATGCAACTTGCCGGCAACATCTTCTCAACAATATCAGCGACAGAGGGCAATGGCATATCGACGTTCCCTGACTATCCTGCCGACATCCGTGCGCCGCAAGGTTCACTGACCGGTGTCAGCGGCTATCAGGTGCATGTGGGCGATGATGTCGATGAGGTTCTCACCCCCGGCGACAAGTGCGACGTGCTTGTGGCAATGAATGCGGCTGCCCTGAAGACCCAGATAAAGTTTGCCAAGCCGACGGCAACGATAATCATCGATACTAATTCGTTTAAGGAAACCGACCTGAAGAAGGCGGAATTCAGGGGCTACGACTATCTCGAAGAGCTCTGCATTGACCGCGACCGGGTTGTTGCCTGCCCGATAACGAACATGGTCAAGGAAGCTCTTAAGGACTCCGGACTCACGATGAAAGCCATCCTCAAGAGCAGGAATATGTTTGCCTTGGGCATCGTCTGCTGGCTCTTCAACCGCAATCTGGAATTAGGACGCGAGTTCCTTCGCAAGAAATTCGCCAAGAAACCGCAGGTGGCTGAGGCTAATATCGCTGTTCTGGAAGCCGGGTGGAACTATGGCGAGCACACTCAGGCTTCAGTTCCGCACACTTATCGGATTGAAACCCATCACAAGCATCCCGGCCGCTATATGGACATAACCGGCAATAAAGCAACGGCTTACGGACTTATTGCTGCCACTGAGAAGGCAGGACTGCAACTCTATCTCGGCTCTTATCCTATCACTCCGGCAACGGATATTCTCCACGAGCTTGCCAAACACAAATCACTGGGCGTCATAACGGTTCAGGCTGAGGACGAGCTGGCAGCTTGCGCATCGGCTATCGGAGCCAGTTTTGCCGGAGCTCTGGGCGTGACCTCAACCTCCGGACCGGGCATTTGCCTTAAGTCGGAGGCTATGAACCTTGCCGTCATGGACGAACTGCCGCTTGTCGTCATTGATGTTCAGCGTGGCGGACCATCGACGGGACTGCCAACGAAGGCTGAGCAAACGGATCTGCTGCAAGTCCTCTTCGGCAGAAACGGCGAGAGTCCTATGCCTGTCATTGCGCCGAAGAGCCCTACCGACTGCTTCACGGCTGCTTATTGGGCGTGCAAGATTGCCGTTGAGCACGTCACTCCGGTGGTCCTTCTGAGCGATGCGTTCATTGCCAATGGCTCGGCAGCATGGCGCTTGCCAACCGACAACGACCTCATGCCAATCCATCCGCATTATGCCACTGAGGCTCAGCGAGGGCATTACACTCCTTACGAGCGTGACCCGAAGACGATGGCGCGCTATTGGGCTATCCCCGGAACGCAGGGCTATGAGCACATCCTTGGCGGTCTGGAGAAGGACGGAGCCACAGGCGAAATATCCAACGACCCCGAGAACCACAACCGTATGGTGCATCTCCGCCGTGAGAAGGTTCAGCGCATAGAGGTCCCCGACCTGCAAGTGGAGGGCGATGCCGATGATGCCGACCTGCTGATAGTAGGGTGGGGCGGCACTTACGGTCATCTCTATGCAGCTATGGAGGCTCTGCAGGCTCAGGGCAGGCGTGTCGCCTTGGCTCACTTTGAGTTCATCAACCCTCTTCCCAAGAACACTGCCGATGTCCTCCGCCGGTACAAGAAGGTGGTTGTCTGCGAGCAGAACCTCGGTCAGCTTGCCGCCTGGCTCCGTGCCAACATCGATGGCTTCGCGCCATTACAATATAATGAGGTGAAGGGCCAGCCTTTCAAAGTTGAAGAGCTAGTAAATTATTTATTTGCCCAGTAGGCCTATTATGCCTAATAAGCCTACAATGCCCATTAATCCTACTAATTCCACCCAACAAAAACTTTCTCAAGCAATGACATACACTCCTCAAGACTTCAAGCATGGCACCCCACGTTGGTGCCCCGGCTGTGGCGACCACTCCTTCCTTGCCTCCCTGCAAAAGGCAATGGCAGAGATTGGCGTTCCTCCTTACGAAACAGCTGTCATATCAGGTATCGGTTGCTCCAGCCGCCTACCTTATTATATGAGTACCTACGCCATGCAGACCATCCACGGACGGGCTGCGGCGATAGCCACTGGTGCGAAGGTTGCTAACCCTAAGCTCACCATCTGGCAGATAAGCGGTGATGGCGACGGACTCGCCATCGGTGGAAACCACTTCATCCATGCTAACCGACGGAACATCGACATCAATATGATTCTCCTAAACAACCGCATCTACGGTCTGACAAAGGGACAATATTCCCCTACGTCACCACGTGGATTCATCTCAAAATCAAGTCCTTACGGCACTGTTGAGGACCCGTTCCGCCCTGCCGAACTCTGTTTCGGAGCCCGTGGACGATTCTTTGCCCGTGCTGTTGCGTCCGATTCTAAGCATACCGTGGATGTTCTCAAGGCTGCCTATCATCATAAAGGCGCCTCTGTTGTAGAGATTTTGCAGAACTGCATGATATTCAACAATGGCGCTTACGAGCCTATCTACACCAGCGAAGGACGAAAGAAGAATGCCATCTACGTTGAGCATGGCAAACCGTTGGTCTTCGGCGAGCACAACGAGTATGGCTTAATGCAGGAAGGCTTTGGATTGAAAGTGGTGAAAATCGGAGAGAATGGCGTAACAATGGACGACATTCTCGTTCACGATGCTCATTGTGAGGACAATACCCTACAACTGAAGCTTGCCATGATGGACAATGAGCATGGATTCCCCGTTGCCCTTGGAGTTATCCGCGATGTCGAGGCTCCTACCTACAACGACGCTGTCCATAAGCAAATAGAAGATGTGAAGAAACAAAAGAAGTACCATAACTTCATGGAACTTCTTGAAACCAACGACATTTGGGAGGTTAAGTAGCTTTCTCCCTCCTTGTCGTATTTGCCGCCGTTGTGCGGCGGCTCTCTTTTCCTTTTATTGAAACCAGCGTCATCAGCTAGTATTCTACCAGTTCCTGCCACGCCGAAGCGACCTCATCAGGCAATGCCGGAATACCTCTTGGAATGTTGAACTCCCATATCCGGTTCTTCTCCTTCCTGATTTTCTTCAACAGTTCCTTCGTAATATTCTGCCTGTCTGTGACGTAGAAGTCAGTCGTTACCATGATTTTCTCGTCTTCGTCCTCGCCTTTATAATGCGCTTTATAGCCGAGCCGCTTACTGAATGACACCAAGTCGTTGGTTGTCAGGAACCTTGTCTCTGTCTCGTCGAAGTCTGTCATGGTCGCCACGATACCGTACATCTTAAGTTGGCTCATGTCAAGACTGTGGTCGGGACGCCCCGCAAGCTCGTCGAATGTAACCGTTTCGGTAGAGTCATTATGTGATATATGTCCCGCCTTGTATCTCAGGAAGTATATATCACCGTTGTTTCGGGTGGAATACTCATCGGCTGAATAGCTCTTCTTTAGTGGCAACAGCTCAAGGTTCGGCAGGTTTATCTGTACAAACAGGTCGTCACCGTTGGCTGTTTTAGCCTTTCTACGCCTTTCTCCGAGGAACTTCCGCTCACAGAAGTCATTCGCCTTAGCCTCTATTGTGGTGTCTGTCGGCACATAAATCTCCATGTATCCGTCCCAGAAGTAAGTCAGAATGGAGTCGGTCGTCTGCCATACCCGGTAGTAACCTTTCAAACGTTGAAAATCCTGTGCACTGACAACAGTAGCGCACAGGATTGCAGTTAACAGTATTATTGTTTTACGAATGGACATCAGAATTTACTTTCTTTTCTTGCCTTTCTTCTTGTTTCCGCCATGCGAATGCTTGCGGTCGTCTTGCCGTTTGTCTTCCAGTGAGACGCCCTTCTTGGCTTTCGGGGCTTCCGGTGAGTCGTTGGCAATGATGAAATCAAGCTGTTTCTTCTCCAGATTTGCACGAGCTACCTGAATTCTTATCGGATCGCCGAGCTGATACTGATGGTGATGGCGCCGTCCGATAAGGCAGTAGTTCTTCTCATCGAACTCATAGTAGTCGTCATCGAGGTCACGCATTGGTATCATTCCTTCGCAATGGTTCTCGTCAATCTCTGCATAGATGCCATAGCTTTGTATGCCGGAGATGTGAGCGTCGAACACTTGTCCAACCTTATCGCCCATGAATTCGACCATCTTATACTTGATAGAGTCACGCTCAGCGTTCTGAGCTATCTGCTCCATGTCGGAACAATGCTCGCAAAGTTCCTCATATTTGTCCTTGTTTGCCGACCGTCCGCCATTCTGATAGCGGGTAAGCAGGCGGTGAACCATCGTGTCGGGATAGCGTCGGATAGGCGATGTGAAGTGCGTATAGTAGTCGAATGCCAGTCCGAAGTGACCGATATTGTGTGTCGAGTACTTTGCTTTCATCATTGAACGGAGCGCTATTGTCTGGATAAGCTTTGCCTCACGCTTGCCGTTGACTTCGTCCATGAGCGTGTTCAGGGCACGAGCCGTGGCTCCCCTCGTGCTTGAAGACTTCAGTTTATAGCCGAACTTGGCTGAGAACTCACGCAGGTTCTCGAACTTCTGCGGGTCCGGATTGTCGTGAATACGGTATGGCAGGGTCTTTGCCTTCTTGCCCTTTGGCACCTTTCCGACGCTTTCGGCAACTGTCTTGTTAGCCAGAAGCATGAATTCCTCGATGAGCTTATTGGCGTCCTTCGAGCGTTTGAAGTAGCAACGGATAGGCTTTCCCTTATCGTCAATGTCGAAGTGGAGCTCCTCTGTATCGAACTTAACGCTACCGTTCTTGAAGCGTTTCTTCCTTAATAGCTTTGCCAGACGGTCGAGAGTAATGAGTTGTTCGGCATATTCGCCCTTGTATCCGTCAGGTCCCGGTGCCGGTGCTGGCTCTCCTGTTCCGTCGACAACGCCGTTGTCCTCAAGCAATTGCTGTACTTCTTCGTAAGCATAACGGCGGTTTGACTTTATTACCGTGTGTACAAGGCGGAATTTTTTTATGTCTGCATTGTCGTCGAGATTGAACACTGCGCTGTAACAGAGCTTCTCTTCGTTTGGTCGGAGTGAGCAAACAAAGTTGCAAAGCCGCTCCGGCAGCATTGGAATAGTCCTGTCGACAAGGTAAATACTTGTTGCGCGCTTCTGTGCCTCTCGGTCGATTATGTCGCCTTCCTTGACATAGTGACTCACATCGGCAATATGGACGCCGACTTCCCACTGACCGTTCGGCAACTTTTTGATACTCAATGCATCGTCGAAGTCCTTTGCGTCTTTAGGGTCTATGGTGCAAGTCCATGTGTCCCGGAAGTCCTCACGCTCGGCAAGGTCTTCCTTTGTGACAACGCCGGTTATCTTATCGGCAGCATCCTCGACACGCTTCGGATACTTGTAAGGCAGTCCGTACTGGGCGAGAATGGAGTTCATCTCGACATCATTGTCACCCGCCGGACCAAGAACATCGATTACTTCGCCAACCAAATTCTTATGATCGGCGTCAGGCCACTGAGTTATCTTTACCACAGCACGGTCGTCGGTCTTGCCACCCTTCAGCTTCTTCTTCGGGATAAGGATGTCGTGGACGAATAGATTCTCCTGAGTTACAAGGAAAGCAATGTCACGGTCGACACGCAATCGTCCGACGAATGTGTCCTTCTTACGCTTTATAATGTCCGTAACCATAGCCTCCTTGATGTGCTTCTGGCGGCGAGCAAGAATCTGCACACGCACACGGTCGCCATTGAGCGCTGACATAGAGTTGCGCTCAGAGACGAATATCGGTGTGCCGCCATCATCAGGCTGGAATGTGTTCTTGCCGTTAGCTTTACGGATGAATGTACCTTCCTGCACTTGTCCCTTTGTGTTCAGGCGGAAGGCATTGTCGCCAACTTTCGACAGAACGTCGTCCCATGCCATCTCGTCCATTGTGTCGATGGCAAGCATCTTCTGAGGATGAGTGGTTAACTTAAGTGCTTTAAATATCTGTTTGAAACTAAACGTCTCACCTGGTTGTGACTGGAAAAAGCTCGTGAGCTTGTCAGCCATCTGGTTTTTTGTAAGACGTTTGCCGTTACCTTTTCCTTTTGCCATAGTAGTAATTTATTTAAGGGGAGTTATAGGGGAGTTACATCGGGAGTTAATCGCTTTGCGATGGGAGTTAAAGGGACAAATTTTTAGTTGGTTATGGTCAATATCCAACATAATAATGTTCCTGATAGACAAAGTAATGTCCCTTTAACTCCCTTTTGACTCCCTATAACTTCCCTTTAACTCCTTCCATATATTAATGTTATAATTTGTACGCAAAGTAACAAAAAAGTTTGTACCTTTGCAAGCAAATCGCATTAAATATTAATGAAAAAAATATTAATTACAGGCGCTTCTGGTTTTATTGGCTCATTTATTGTCGAAGAAGCCCTCAAAGAGGGAATGGAGACATGGGCTGCCGTCCGCCATACATCATCACACAAGTATCTTCAGGACAAGCGTATCCACTTCATAGAGCTGGACTTGTCGAGTGAAGAGAAACTGCGTGATCAACTCAAGGGTCATACGTTCGATTATGTCGTCCATGCAGCCGGAGTTACCAAGGCTCTGCATAAGGAGGACTTCTTTCGTGTGAATACTGATGGCACAAAGAACCTAGTCAGTGTACTCATTGACTTGAAAATGCCAATAGAGAAGTTCGTCTATATGTCTTCGCTCAGCATCTTCGGTGCTATCCGTGAGCAACAGCCTTATAAAGAAATAGAGCCTACGGACACCCCACAGCCTAATACCGCCTACGGTAAGAGTAAACTGGCAACGGAACGTTTCCTCCAAAGTTTAGGTAATCAAACATCCTCCCATTGTGGGAGACTTGGTGAGGATTTAAGCTTCCCTTACGTTATTCTCCGTCCCACCGGCGTCTATGGACCACGTGAAAAGGACTATTACGTTATGATGCAGAGCATAAAGAACCACAGCGACTTTGCCGTTGGGTTCAAGCGTCAGGACATAACATTCGTCTATGTCCGCGATGTTGTGCAGGCAGTCTTCGAGGCACTCGACCACGGAGTTGTCGGTCATGCTTACTTCCTCAGTGATGGTGAGGTCTATCAGAGTAGCACGTTCAGCGACCTAGTTCATGAAGCCCTTGGCAAACCATGGTGGATCAGGATCACCGCACCTTGCTGGCTGTTAAGGATAATTACCTTCGTCGGCGACATTATCGGTCATCTCACAGGAAAGATGATTGTCCTCAACAATGATAAATACAATATCCTAAAACAGCGTAACTGGCGTTGTGACATCAGCCTTGCCGAAAAGGAACTGGGCTATAAGCCAAAATGGAAGCTCCGTGATGGAGTCAACGAAGCCGTTGCATGGTACAAGGCTAACGGATGGCTCTAAGTAAAGGTAAAAAGGTAGAAAAGTAAAAAGGTAAAAAGCCGGAAACCATTAAAGGTGAAAAGGTAGAAAAGTAAAAAGGTAAAAAGATTGGAATCCATAATGGCAAAGAAAGATAATACAAGTCTGCTGACGAAGGCTGGATGGAAGAACCTCTTCGCAATCGACCGCAAGCCACTCAAAGGGCTGACGCTTTTCGAGCTAGTTGTCATTGGCTATGCTGCATTCACGACAATACTTATATTCTTCCTGTACACGCGGTTAGACAATCCTGTCGAACTGCTAATGGCTCGTGTCCGCTTCCTTGCCATAACACTGGCTCTGTGGGCTGTCTACAGGATGGTGCCTTGTCGGTTGATGCTCGGTATCCGTGGATTCGTCCAGTTGGCTATGCTTGGACTCTGGTATCCTGAGACTTACGAATTCAACCGATTGTTCCCAAACCTCGATTACCTCTTTGTCAATTGGGAACAACAGCTATTCGGATGCCAGCCAGCCTTGCTGTTCTCCCAGATTATGCCAAGCCACATCTTAAGTGAGCTCTTCGACATGGGCTATGGCTCTTACTACTTCATGATAGGCTTCACGGCTCTGTTCTACTTTGCCGTGAGGTATAAGGAGTTCGAACGGGCTGCATTCACTATTCTTGCGTCATTCTTCGTTTACTACATTATATATATATTTCTGCCGGTTGTCGGACCAACATATTATTATGACGCGGTAGGAGTGAAGAATATAGCCGAAGGCATATTCCCCAATGTCCACGACTATTTCCTCAATCATAACCAGTGCCTGCCGTCACCGGGCTATACCGACGGAATATTCTATCAGTTTGTCGAGAGCGCCAAGGCTGCCGGTGAGCGTCCTACAGCCGCTTTCCCAAGTAGCCATGTCGGTATAAGCACCATCTGTATGCTTCTTGCCTGGCATTCCAAGAGCAAGAAACTCTTCTTCGTTTACTTGCCGTTCTACATTTTCCTTTGCTGCGCTACGGTGTACATTCAGGCACATTACCTTATTGATGCCATAGCCGGACTCGTCACAGGCGTTTGCTTCTATTTCCTCATGATGTGGTTGTCGAAAGACATAGCTGGTGATTAATGTGACCGTTATCCTACAAAATATTGCATGTTGTGTGTATATTATTCCATTTTTGAAGATTTATTGAAAATAATCTAATATATATTCCCTTTTATCCATTATTTTGTTATACCTTTGTATAAACATTACGAATTAATATACAAAAGGTTATGGCATATACAAGGATGACGGCTGCCGAGGCCGCACAACTCATTCATGACGGCGACAACATAGCAATCGGTGGATTCACACCCAACGGCGACCCTAAGGCGGTGTTCCGTGAACTCTCGAAGCGTGCTGTCCGTGAACATGAGGCTGGTCGTCCGTTCAAAGTCGGAATCTTCTCGGGCGCTTCGAGCTGCCAGAGTATCGAAGGCGACATGGCTAAGGCTCATGCCATAAAGTTCCGTGCACCATTCTCCACCAATAAGGACTTCCGCGAGCATGTCAATCTGGAGGAAATAGAATATGAGGACATGCACCTCGGTCACATGGCTGAGCGTCTTCGTCATGGTTTCTATGGCGATATGGACTGGCTTATTGTTGAGGCTTCCGACATCAGTGAGTATGACGACGAATGCCAGTTGGTCCTTACCTCAGCCGGGGGAATCGTCGCTACTGCAGCACGGCTTGCCAAACATGTCATCATCGAGCTTAATCACTTCCACAGTCCGCGGTCGCGAATGCTTCATGACACCTACGAACCCGGTGAGTGCGGATTCGGCAGGAAGCCTATACCGATTATAAATGTACTCGACAAAATAGGGAAAGATTATATTTCCATCGACCCGAAGAAGATAGCTTGTGTCGTCGAATGTGATATTCCCGAGGAAGCGCGTACCTTCAAGGCACTGACTCCCACGACATTGCAGATGGGAAACAACGTTGCCGAATTCCTTGTTGCCGACATGCGGGCGGGGCATATCCCGCCACAGTTCCTGCCTATTCAGAGTGGAGTAGGGGCTACCGGCAATGCCGTCTTTGAGGCAATGGGCAAGAATCCGCATATCCCTAGTTTCCAGGTTTATTCCGAAGTGGTTCAGGATGCGGCTATCGACTTGATAGAGAGGGGGTTGATAAAGGCGGCTTCGGCTACCGCCATGACCGTCACCAACGATGCCTTGCAGCATGTCTATTACGATATAAACTTCTTTGCCAAGCACTTGGTTATCCGCCAGAGTGAGATAGCCAACTCGCCGGAGATTATCCGCCGGTTGGGTTGCATAGCTATAAACACGGCTATCGAGTGCGACATCTATGGCAATGAGAACTCCAGCCATATCTGTGCTTCACGGCTGATGAACGGCATTGGCGGGTCGTGCGACTATGAGCGCAACGGCTATATCTCGATATTCACCACCCCGTCGACGGCAAAGGACGGCAGGATTTCAGCCATTGTCCCGTTCTGTTCACATATCGACTCGACCGAACATGATGTCGATGTCATCGTTACTGAGCAGGGCGTTGCCGACCTTAGGGGCAAGGGCCCGCTCCATCGGGCTCATGAGATAATCGAGAATTGTGCCCACCCTGACTATAAACCGCTTTTGCGTGACTATCTGAAAATAGCCGAAAAGGGTCACACGCCGCATAATCTCCGTGCCGCTTTTGCCATGCACGATACCTTTGAACGGAAAGGCGATATGCGTCTTACCGATTTCGGAGAGTATATTTAATGTAGTATAAAAATGTCGAATTAGACCGTAAAAGATACCTGGTCAGAAGCTAAAACGGTATCTTTTACGGTCTTGTTTTTGCCCTTTTATATAGCGTGTAAATATACTTCTTGGATTATTTGTCCTTCGAAAATTCGGGGATCAGCCGTTTGGCAAACTCCCAAATGACTATTCCCGCCGTTATGCTGACGTTTAGTGAGTGCTTGGTTCCATATTGCGGAATCTCGAGACAACCGTCACTCATGTCGACAATGTCCTGCCGAACGCCCTTGACCTCATTGCCAAGGATGACTGCAACGCCTTGGAACTTCGTTTCATCGTCCGACTTTGCGTCGCTTAAACCAGCCGGAATGCATGATTGCGCATCAAGATTTTGCAGTTTAACGCTGTGCTCCACCTGCTCGATACTCCATACGAAATAGCCTTGAGCATGCAGTTTCCGTACACAGTCGGCAGTGTCTTTGAAGTATTCCCAGTCGACGCTGTCCTCTCCTCCGAGGGCTGTCTTGTGGATTTCCGTGCTTGGCGGAGTTGCCGTTATTCCGCATAGGCACACCTTCTCTACACGGAAAGCATCGCATGTGCGGAACACGCTTCCCACGTTATAAGCCGACCGGACGTCATCGAGGACGACAATAAGAGGAATCTTCGCCGATTCCTTAAACTCCCCGACCGTCAGACGGTGCATCTCGATGGTTCTTAATTTATGCATAGACACATTCAGACTCCCCCAAGTGAGGGAGGTTCAAGTTACTAGTTTCCTGCATCCTCCTTTGCCTTGTAGGCTATGGCGTAGTTCTTTATCTGCTTTACCATGGAGAGCAATCCGTTCGAACGTGTCGGCGAAAGGTGCTGGCGCAGTCCTATCTTGTCGATGAAGTAAAGGTCGGCGTCGAGTATCTCCTGTGGTGTATGACCGCTGAGAACCTGAATGAGCAGGGCAATGATACCCTTGGTTATGAGCGCGTCGCTGTCGGCTGTGAATATAAGCTTTCCGTCGACATAGTCGCATTGCAGCCAAACACGGCTCTGGCAACCGTCAATGAGGTTGGAGTCGTTCTTGTACTTTGCGTCAAGCTCGTCGAGGTCGTTGCCTAAGTCGATGAGCATCTGGTATTTATCCATCCAATCGGTGAGGTCGGAAAACTCCTCGATGACCTCATCCTGAGCTTCGTTTATTGTCATATTGTATATAATTTAAACACTTTGTCGTTTGGTCTCACTTTGCCTTTTACCGGTACTGAGACACGGACATGCTGCGGCGCATGGTCGATAGTACCGTTGTCGTCGTGTATCTCCTTGACTGTGATATACATCACTCCGGTGGTGTTGCCGGTGATGAGAAGCTTGTCGCCGAGTTTGAAGTCAGATGCTTCGACGGCTATTTCAGCAACATTCAGACGGCTGAAGTACTTCGTGACTTTGCCAATGAGAACCTTCTTCTCGGTAGCCTGAGAGCCATAGCTCTTGCTCCATTCGCCCATGGTCTGTCCCTGATAGTAGCCGTCCCAGAACCCACGGTTGAACACAGTGGCAAGCCGCTTGTCCCATTCGTCCTTCTTCTTCTCGGTGAATGTTCCGTCGAGAACACTCTTGATAGCCTCCTTGTAGCAGGTGACAACGGTGTAGACATATTCTGGTCCGCGTGCTCTGCCTTCAATCTTGAACACCCTTACGCCAGCATCCATCATCTTGTCGATGAATCGGATGGTCTTCAAGTCCTTCGGGCTCATGATGTATTTGTTGTCGATCTCCAGCTGATTGCCCGTCTCATTGTCGGTAACGGTGTATGAGCGGCGGCATATCTGCACGCATTCTCCACGGTTGGCACTGCGGTTGGCGGCATGAAGGCTCATGTAGCATTTGCCCGAAACAGCCATGCAGAGGGCTCCGTGGCAGAACATCTCAATTCTGATTAAGTTGCCATGCGGGCCACGGACGTTCTGGTCGATTATCTCCTGATGCAGTTTCTTCACCTGTGTCATGTTGAGCTCACGGGCAAGCACGCTTACATCGGCAAACCGGCTGTAGAATTTCAGAGCCTCAATGTTCGAAATGTTGAGCTGTGTTGAGAGATGGACTTCCAGTCCGATCTCATTGCAATATTGCATTACCGCAACATCGGAAGCAATTATTGCCGACACGTTGGCTTCCCTGGCAGCATCGAGAATCTCGTGCATTGTGGGAATGTCGTTGTCATAGATGATGGTGTTTACCGTCAGGTACGACTTTATGCCGTGCTCGCGGCATGTAGCGGCAATCTCCTTCAAGTCGCTAATATCGAAGTGGTTAGCCGAATGCGACCGCATGTTTAGCTTGCCGACACCGAAGTATACAGAGTCAGCACCAGCCTGAATGGCTGCTGCCAACGATTCGCGCGACCCTACGGGTGCCATTATCTCGAAATCACTCAGTTTTGCGTTCATGGGTGCAAAGGTAGTGCTATTAATTCAAAATTCAAAATTCAAAATTCAAAATTATGATTACCAATGGTTTACTTGCTGATATAATTTCTCTTTCTTTCGCATCATGTTTGAGTTTTTTTATTAATTTTGCAACCATAAACAATTCTATTTAGTAAATCATGAGAAGGATTATTGCAATATTATTTATAGGTGTTCTGCTGGTTTCCTGTGGTCGGAAAACGGCAGGCAAGGCTGTATGCAATAATCAGTTTACCACCGATGTGCTGTTGAAGACAACCCCGGTAAAGGACCAGGGACGCAGCGACTTGTGCTGGGACTATGCCATGCTCGCCACAATGGAGACCGAACACCTGATGCAGGGTGACTCCGTGAACCTCAGTCCGGACTATGTGGCACGGCGGTTGATAGAAGAACAAGCCGACAGACTGTACCTGACACACCGTGGGACAGTGTCACTTCGTGGTGTGGCACCGATGCTTCTGAGGCTGATAAATACCTACGGACTCAACCACTATGATGCTTTCCACTGCGACAGTACAACCGATTATCACGTCATTTGCCGCAAAGTAATGCAAATGGCACGTGGAAGTATAACCTTGAATCAGTTCAATCAGAGGATGGGGGAGCTCCTCGACCGTGAGATTCATGCCGCAATACCCCGTGTTTACATGCTTGGAGCAGTCTACACACCGCTCGAATTCGCCCACAGCGTGTGCCGTCCGGGCGAATACACGGCATATACCAGCTTCACCCACCATCCCTTTGGCGAGCCATTCGCTCTCGAAGTGCCCGACAACCGCTATGGCGATACATTCATGAATGTACCTATCGACTCGCTCATGAATATAATAATAAATAATGTAAGGCACGGACATCCGGTCTGCTGGGAAGGCGACGTCACTGAGGACGGCTTCTCATTCCAGCAAGGCACGGCCGACATTGACGAGCCGATTCCCCTCGGCGAGGTGCAGGAAGAGCGCCAGCGGGAGTTCGAGCACCACCTTACCACCGACGACCACTGTATGGAAATAGTCGGCATAGCCCATAACAAAGAATCCCAGCCATACTTCATCATGAAGAACAGCTGGGGTTCCTGTAACCCATATCATGGGTTTATGTATGTCAGTTTCGACTATGTCAGAATGAAAACCATAGCCATTGTAGCCCATAGCCTATAGCTGTGGAGTGGCTGAGAGTCTTCTTCCTGTCACATTCCGATGCCCGTTCCTGATGGCTGGACACCACTTCCTGAGCCCATTGTACCTATTTGCTCGCCGGCGCTCTGATGCTCGTTGAAGTCGCTCGATGCATTGGAGCTGCGTTGCTGGAACTTCCGCTTGGTGTTTCCGAAGTTCCATGTGACGGTGAGTCCTACCGAACGCATGTCGACGCCAATCTTCATCTTCTGATAGAAGTCATCATTGAATGACTCATTGTTTATGTACAGACGGTCGGAGAATGGCGAAACAAACATCAGCGAAACATTCAGCTTATCCTTTATCACGTCCTTCGACAAAGTAGTGAAAAGCATTCCCATATCGCCGCCGAGGCTCTGCAGGTCGACATCCTTTGTCTTGGCGAACATTCCGATACTCCACTTCAAGTCCCACCACAGCGTTTGCTGCAAGTTGGCGAACGCACTCATATTCCATCCGTTGTTCCTATAGTCGAGCTGGTTCGACCTCATGTCGCCATAGCCCACCTGAATATTGCCCATCAAGCGGGTCTTCACCGCCGGCGACCAGTTGGCGAACAAGCTCAGGTTCGTGCGCCTTGTCTTGACGATATTGCCGTAAGTCGTATTCAGGACAGCCCCGTCCATGAAGCTGTACTGATAGATCTGATTGTTGCAGAAACTCTGGCTCAGAGTGGCGTTGAACACGAACTTCGGTGAGAAATGGTTGAACACGAGGTTGATGTTGTGCGACTTCTCGACATCAAGGTCAGGGTTACCATAAGTCATGGAAGTAGGATTCGACTTGTCGCGGTACGGATTCAAGTAGCTGATACCCGGACGGACGATTCGCATGGCGTAGGAAACTCCGAGGTTTGTCGTCGGCGTGATGCCCCATGTCAGGCTTCCCGTCGGGACGAAATTGCCGTAATTGCGGTGGAAGTCCTCGCCTGCTCCGTGCTCGAACTTCACCCGTTCCCACGACTGCTCATAGCGTGCGCCGAGACGGGTGGAGAACTTTCCGAACACACCGTTGTACTCGGCATAACCGGCGAGAATGTCAACCGTGTTGTTGTATTCCGAGCTGTTGTCACTGTTGTATACCGTTTCGTCGTCCACAATATTATAGTAACGCGAGTCACTGTGGTTCGTCCGGGCTGTGAACTTAGCTCCGGCGCTCAGCTTGTGGTTGTCGCTTCCGAGCGGAGTGACATAGTCAATCTGTCCGATATGCTCCGTTCCGCGGGAGTGTACGTCAGAGTATAAGTCCGAAAGGGTCAGCATCGGCGTCTGCGCATCGTCCGTCTGAGTGCTCATCCAGTCGTAAATGGTTCGTGTGGAATTGTGTGACGGCGAGTTGTCGAACATGTAAGTAAACAGAATGTTGCTTGTCTTCGCCGCATTGAGGAAGCGTTGATAGTCGACACTGGCGTCAATCGAGAAGCTGCGCTGCTTCATGTCGAACAGGTTGGAGTAGGCGAATCCGTCCGGCATACCGACTGCCGCAGCCTGTGGATAGCTGAACGATGTCATAGGATGTCCGCCGTTCTTCAGTGTGAAGCGGTTGCCGCTGACCGTCATATCGACCTGATTCATGGAGTCAATCTCATAGCCGAGGCTTATGTTAGCCATCGCGAAAGGCGTGCGCGACTTGCCGTCCTGATGGTAATGCATGTCGTAAGCCCCCTGCCGGTTGCCGTCCGGTGTCGTGGTACGGTATATATCGACTCTCGTCTCCAATGGGAACGGATAGTTATAGAACGTGTTGGCACTGTAGGTGAGCTTGCCCTGCTGTCCGCTGACGAACGCGCTGGCATTCCAGTTGTTGTTCGAGACGCTCCCACGCAGCGTTCCGTTGTAGCCGTTGAAGCTCTTCTTGTCGTCTCCCTGGCTGTCGGCCATGATGATATTGAGTATTCCGCCGGTTCCCTCAGCATCATATCTGGCGCCGGGATTTGTCTCCACCTCAATCGACTTGACCGACGACGCAGGCATCGACTTGAATATCTGTGACGGATTCGACGAGAACATTATGCTCGGCTTGCCGTTGACGTAGACCTTGAAAGAGCTTGAGCCCATGACCTGGATGTTGTCCTGACCGTCGACAGTGACCATCGGCACCTTGCGGAGCATGTCGAGAACGGTTTGCGACTTCGAGTCGACATCGCTCTGCACGTCGTAGGTTGTCTTGTCGGTGGTCATCTTTATGAGCGGTTTCTGAGCCACAACCTCCACTCCGGCAAGCTGTTTCTCGTCGTCCTCGACATACATTGTACCGAGGTCGAAGGTGCGCTGCCCGTTGAGGCTGACGCTTCGCCGGATGGTCTTGCGACCTACGCTGCTCATGACGATGGTGTAGCGTCCCTTGCCGTTGACCTTCTGCGAGATGTTTCCGTTGGCATCGGTGACCGACATGGCGTCGGCGTCGCCCTTGGTACTCGCCCCCTTGTAGACCCTGACGGTGGCGTATGGCTCGCCCTCATGAGTCACGGAGTCCATGAGTAATCCCTTGATTATTGTTGTTTGCGCTGCCGCTGATGTGCAAAAACATAGCAAAATGACAGTAATGAGTTTAGTCGTAAATCTCATGATATATGTGTGTTGATAACATTTCTTGCCGCTGCAAAGGTATGACTATAAACCGATATTCACAAATTTTTGGCTTCTTTTTCGGCAACTTGTCAGTTTTCTTCGGCTTAATTAAGATTTGTTAAAAGACGGTCTGACTACCAACGATTTGCAAGTAATGGCTAAACGGATTGTAAGTAACGGCTTTTTACGTTGTAAAAGATACCGTTTTACAATGTAAAAGATGCCCAATTAGAAGCTAAAAGATACCTTTTTACAACGTGAAAGACACCCTTTTGGCAACTTGTTGATAATCAACTATATACGAAACCTATGCTTTCAGTGGCATAATCCGCCAAATCCAGCGTGGCAGACGGCGCCATAGAGCGACTATGACACGCCACTTCCAGTCAATAATTTTTATGTGCTTCTTGTGGTAAATGGCACTGACGATAGCGTCGGCAACATCGTCCGGCTTCATGGTCAGCGGGAAATGGCTGCCTCGGATGAGTGCCGTGTCGACGAATCCGGGTCGTATATCGGTGAAACGGATGTTCAACTTGCGGGTGTTGGCAAGCTGTTCGAGAGCCTGAATGTATGTATTGTCAAAAGCTTTTGTGGCACTGTAGCTTGGTGCCGGACCTAGTCCTTTCACTCCGGCAATGCTCGAGATGACGGCGATGTGCCCGCCGCCGTGTGCCGCCATGTAGCGGAATGCCTCGCCGACCATGCGTGTAAAGCCTAAAGCATTGGTATTCACGGTGTTTAGTTCATAGTCGGCACGCAACTCCATGTTCACCTTTCCTATGCCCGACGAATGGAAATAAAGGTCCAGTCCGCCAAGCTTCTCAATAAGTTCGTGGAGCTTCTTGTCGGCATCCGGCGCGGTAACATCAATCTGAGCAACCGTCGGCAGGTTGTCGCTTCCGTCCGGCATGGCGTGGTTTCCTTGTCCGATGGTCTTCAGTGAGTCAACACGCCGTGCCGCAACGCCCACTTTCCAGCCGTCGCGCAACAGCCGCTCGGCAACGAGACGTCCCATTCCCGAGCTGGCTCCCATGATGATTGCAAGCCGGGAATCCCCACCAAGCCTCCCCCAAGGGGAGGATGTTTGATTACCTAAGACAGATGATGACGCTTCGTTCATAAATAAACTAATTATTGATTAAACATCCTCACATTGGGGGAAGCTTGATGGGGACTACATGTTTTTGTTGGAATCAAAGTTTATCGCCATAACACAGGTCTCCTGCGTCGCCGAATCCCGGCACGATGTACTTATGCTCGTTCATTCCCGGGTCGATGGCACCGCACCAGATGGTTGTCTTGTCGTCAGGCAGTGTCTGCTTGATGTGGTCGATGCCCTCCGGAGTGGCAATGACGCAGCAAACGTCGATGCGCTTTGGAGTTCCCTTGGTTATGAATGCCTTGTAGCCCAGCTCCATGCTGCCGCCTGTGGCAAGCATCGGATCGGCAATGATGAGGTTCTTCTGGTCGATGCTCGGTGTGGCAAGGTACTCGACGTGGATGCTTACCTCGTGGCGCTCGTCGTCCTTATAGGCACGGTAGGCGCTGACGAAAGCATTGCCGGCATGGTCGAAGACCTTCAGAAATCCGGTGTGGAACGGCAGTCCGGCACGGAAGATGGTAGCCAGGACAATCTTGTCGGTCGGTACGTTGACCTTGGCAATGCCCAGTGGAGTCGGTATGTCCTTCTCTTCGTAATTGAGAGTCTTGGATATTTCGTAGGCTTCCATCTCGCCGATACGCTCGATGTTGTTGCGGAAGAGCAGGCGGTTCTGCTGATAATTAATGTCGCGTATCTCTGCCATATATTGGTTGATGATGCTGTTTGTCTCGGAGAAATTTACAACTTTCATAGTTTTAGTTTGAGTTTCTTGATTTATAAGATTAAGATTCTTCGTGTTTCGTTTTCGCAATGCAAAATTACTAAAAATCAAGTTCTTTTGCAAAGTGCATGTTGCAAAAGTATAATAGGGCTTTAAATTTTTTGTTTCTTTAACCTTGCAAGGCATGAGATTGAGATTTTTTGTCTATTTGCTTTTTGGGAATAATCCAAGGAATTAGTAATTTTGCACACGAAAAACGTGTGAGTACTTTCTAACGAACATTTAGTTAGACATTTATAACAACTTTAAAATACATTTCAAGAAATGGCAAAGTTTGACAAATCAGTTTTAGCAAGCTACGGAATCGAGACAGGTACTGCTGAGGTTCTGTACAATCCTTCTTACGAGGTACTGTTCAACGAGGAGACAAAGGAAGGCCTTGAGGGCTATGAGGTAGGTCACGAGACAGAGCTCGGCGCTGTTGACGTGTTCACCGGTAAGTTCACAGGTCGTTCGCCTAAGGATAAGTACATCGTTGATGATGAAACTTCTCACGACACCGTTTGGTGGCACACTGAGGAGAACGGCAGTGACAACCACGCTGCAACAAAGGAGCAGTGGAACGCTGTTAAGAATATCGCCAAGAAGGAGCTCTCTAACAAGCGTCTGTTTGTCGTCGATGGTTTCTGCGGTGCCAACAAGGATACCCGTATGAAGGTTCGCTTCATCGTTGAGGTTGCATGGCAGGCACACTTCGTTACAAACATGTTCATCCGCCCACAGAGCGAGGCTGACTTTGAGCAGGAGCCTGACTTCATCGTTTACAACGCATCAAAGGCTAAGGTCGAGAACTACAAGGAACTCGGTCTTCGCAGTGAGACTTGCGTAATGTTCAACGTAACTAGCCACGAGCAGGTTATCGTTAACACATGGTACGGCGGTGAGATGAAGAAGGGTATGTTCTCTATGCAGAACTACTACCTCCCATTGAAGGGTATCGCTTCTATGCACTGCTCTGCTAACACAGATATGAACGGTGAGAACACCGCTATCTTCTTCGGTCTGTCTGGTACAGGTAAGACCACTCTGTCTACCGATCCTAAGCGTAAGCTGATTGGTGATGACGAGCACGGATGGGACAACAACGGCGTCTTCAACCTTGAGGGTGGCTGCTATGCTAAGGTTATCGACCTGAACAAGGAAGAGGAGCCTGACATCTATGGCGCTATCACTCGTGACGCTCTCCTCGAGAACGTAACAGTTGGCGAGAACGGTAAGATCGACTTCACCGACGATAAGGTTACTAAGAACACTCGTGTTTCTTATCCTATCTATCACATCAAGAACATCGTTCGCCCGGTTTCTCACGGACCAGCTGCAAAGCAGGTTATCTTCCTCTCTGCAGATGCATTCGGTGTACTGCCTCCAGTATCTATCCTGACCGACGAGCAGGTTAAGTACTACTTCCTGTCTGGATTCACAGCTAAGATCGCTGGTACTGAGATCGGTATCACTGAGCCAACTCCTACATTCTCTGCTTGCTTCGGACAGGCATTCCTGAGCCTGCACCCAACAAAGTATGCTGAGGAGCTCGTTAAGCACATGCACAAGAGCGGTGCTAAGTGCTACCTCGTTAACACTGGTTGGAACGGTACCGGCAAGCGTATCTCTATCCACGATACACGTCACATCATCGACCGTATCCTCGACCACGAGATCGACAAGGCTCCAACAAAGCAGATCCCTTACTTCAACTTCACTGTTCCTACAAAGCTCGAGGGCGTAGACGTTACTCCGCTTGACCCACGTGACTCTTACAAGGACCCAGCTGAGTGGGATAAGAAGGCTAAGCACCTCGCTGAGCTCTTCATCAACAACTTCAAGAAGTATGAGACCAACGAGGCTGGTAAGGCTCTCGTAGCCGCTGGTCCACAGCTCTAAAGCTAATTCCCATACGGAAACAACAGAAATAACTGAATTATAATCTTTCCGTTATATACGCTATTTCCGCATGAATAAGTATAAAGCCT
This sequence comes from uncultured Prevotella sp., assembly GCA_900315635.1. Lineage (GTDB taxonomy): Bacteria > Bacteroidota > Bacteroidia > Bacteroidales > Bacteroidaceae > Prevotella. The sequence continues at coordinate 19,955 of OMZV01000017.1, read as the reverse complement.
GTTCTCTATGAGGACAGGCTTTTTTCTGTTTTTGCTATCTAAATAAACTTAAAATCGCTACATTATTATAAGAAAAACACAATTATTGGCTAAAAAGTCCGTCTATTTAGTGAAATCTGCTTACCTTTGCAGCTAAATTCAACAATTGTGTCTATATGAGAATAAGATTCACATCGCTCATTGTTTTGCTCTCGGCAGTATGCTTGCTGTCGTCTTGCCTTAAGGATGACGATGATACAGACTATACCTATTATGGGGATACGGGCTTATCTGCCTTCTCCCTCGGAACAATGAACCGGTACTTACACACCAAGACTGCCGCTGGCAAAGACTCGGTGTATAAGTTGACCTACGTCGGCTCTGCCTATAAATTCACCATCGACCAGCTGGGACATCAGATATACAATACTGATTCTCTGCCTTATGGTACTGATGTCAAGCATGTGATAGCTTCTGTTACGGCTGTGAACAATGGCATTATTTACCTTAAGTCGGCTACAAGCGACTCGCTGGCGTTTTACAGTAATACTGATTCCATTGACTTCTCTACCCCGAGAACTTTGCGTGTCGTTTCACAGGACGGGAAGCGCTATGTCGACTATACCGTAAAACTTAATGTCAGAACGGTGCCTGCCGGAACTATTTCGTGGCAGAAGAAGACTGATAACGCACAGCTCGCTCAACTTGATAATGTCCATGCTTTGTCGGCGGGAAGCTATGTCTATGTCTTCGGATTGCTCAACGGACAGACCGTTGGATACTCTTCCGGCATCTATGACGGCGAGACGTGGACTCCTATGTCGGGTTCATTCTCGGCTAGAGCCAGCTTCGTGACAAAGGGAAAAGCTCTGTTCGCCCTCGATAACGGAACGGTTTATTCGTCTTCTGACAATGGACAGTCATGGACTGCGGTAGCAACCAATAGCGCGTTTAAGCGCCTTGTTGCTGCAAGTTCGGCTCATCTCTATGCTCTTACCGCCAACGGATATTCGTCGGTCACGGGCATTGCGGAGTCGGCTGATGATGGCAGGACATGGACAACCGACGATATTGACGACAATGCTATGATGCTCCCTGACGATGAGGTGAGCTACACTGCTATTCCGGTGCGCACGAACGACAGCATCGAACAGGTGATGATTGTCGGTCGTTGCTCGGCGGCTAACGATATTTATGCACGTACCTGGACAAAGCTCGACGACTATTCAAGCCAGCCGGTGGCTTCTCCTTGGACGTATGTCGACAATTCCGGCGAGAGCAATTACAGTCTTGGCGAGATTCCTTCGCTGACGGTTACTGCTTTCGGAGGTTATCCTGTCGCTCTTATTTCCAATGGCTCATACATCAGTTCTTTGCTGCAAAGCCGCGACAGTGGACTCACGTGGGAGGCTTCTGGCAGGACTCTGCCTGACGGACTCACCTCAGCTATCGGCAAACTGACCATGACTACTGATTCTGAAGGTTCCCTCTGGATTATCTCCGGCGGTTCAGTCTGGAAGGAATAGACAGCCTTCGGTCAATCGGAAGAACATATACAGTCAATCGGAAGTCCATCTCTGGTCTATCATGGTATATCCTTGACCAATCGAAGTCTATAACAACTCTATCAAAGTCTATACAAGTTTTGAAAAAGTTCTTAACCGTCATATCAGCTTTGCTTTTGCTTGCAGCACTGCCGGCAAATGCTCAGGAAGACCCCGAATACCGTATGGAAATCGGTGTCGGAGGCGGTATGGCTGGCTATTTGGGCGACTTCAACGGCAATCTGACTAAGGACTTACAGCCTATGGGCTCGCTTCTTGCACGCTACATATTCAATCCTTATTATGGGCTGAAGCTCAATGTGATGTTCGGAAAGATGAAAGGCTCATCGGCAGATGTCAAGACTTATTATCCAGCTTTTGCCGAAACACCATACGAATTCAATAATTCGCTTGTAGGATTCGACCTTACATTTGAGTATAACTTCTGGCCGTATGGAACAGGAAGGGACTATCGCGGAGCACAGCGTGTTACTCCCTTCGTCTTCGGAGGTCTTGGAGGAACATACGTCAGCATAAAGGATGGCGACAAAAAGAGTGCTTTCACGGCTAACGTTCCTATTGGTATAGGAGTCAAATATAAGATAAATAAACGCATGAACCTCGGTCTTGAATGGGCTATGCACTTCACTCTCGGTGATGAACTCGACGGACAAAAGGATCCTTACGGCATAACAAGCTCCGGAGCTTTCAAGAACACCGATTGCTACAGTACCCTGCAAGTGACGCTTACCTACAGCTTCTCGGCACGGTGCCGTACTTGCCACAATGAGGACGAGGATTAATATACAACGAAATAGAAGTTGACGAACAACGAAAATGAGCACTGACGAACTAGATATGACACGAATCCCGCAGCACATCGCTATCATAATGGATGGCAATGGCAGGTGGGCTACTGAGCGCAACAAACCGCGTAACTACGGTCATCAGGCCGGAGTTGACACCGTGCGCCGCATAACTTCCGAATGTACACGGCTTGGCGTGAAGTACCTTACGCTTTACACATTCTCTACCGAGAACTGGAACCGTCCGTCATCGGAGATTCATGCCCTCATGGGACTTGTCCTTACATCACTTGAGGACGAGATATTCATGAAGAACAATGTGCGCTTCCGTGTCATTGGCGACCGTGCCCGACTGCCTCAAGAAGTACAGGATAAGCTTCGGGAGACCGAAGAGCATACCAAGAACAACTCCAAGATGACTATGGTCGTGGCATTGAGCTACAGTTCGCGGTGGGAAATCACTCAGGCTGTCAAGGAAATAGTTCAGGAGGTTCACGACATGGAAGAACTGCCGGAGAACTTGTTGAAGAGGACCAAGACCGGCGGAATTCGTGTTTGTGATATTACAGAGGAAACTCTGTCAAATCACATGCAGACCAACTTCATGCCCGACCCTGACCTTCTTATCCGCACGGGCGGCGAGCTTCGTATAAGCAACTTCCTTCTTTGGCAGATCGCTTATTCAGAGCTTTACTTCTGTGATACGTACTGGCCGGACTTCAATGAAGAGGACCTTCATAAGGCAATAGCCAGTTACCAGCACCGCCAGCGCCGTTTCGGTAAGACCGAAGAGCAGGTCGAGAAGAAGTAACTGAGAGCTAGCTCTCCCACAGAGACATAATATAAATGATAATTCATAATATATATAATGTATAGGAAACTTCCCGGAATATTGCAACATATAAGACAATTCATCTGTCTTTCCTTGTTGGGAGTCGCGGTAAGTGCTGCGGCACAGGATAAGATTGTCAATCCGGTAATATCGTATGCGGGCAATCCGCAGGCCGTTGTTGTCGGTGGCATAACCACATCTGGTGTCGAAGGCTATGACGATTACGTTCTTGCCGGTATATCAGGACTTTCCGTTGGACAGGAAATAACACTCCCGGGCAATGAGATTACGGAAGCGGTTAAGCGCTACTGGAAACATGGACTGTTTTCCGATGTGTCGATAACAGCCGACTCTATCGTTGGAGACAAGGTCTACCTGCATGTCTATCTGAAGGTTCGTCCGCGTGTATCGAACATCAACTATATCGGTTTGAAGAAGAGCGAACGCGAGGATATGGAGAAGAAGCTTGGCCTTATCAAGGGCGGACAGATTACTCCTAACATGCTCGACCGTGCCAAGACACTTGCCAAGAAATACTTCGACGACAAGGGTTATAAGAATGCCGAGATAAATATCCGCCAGCGCGATGATGTAACCAACAAGAACTCTGTTATCCTCGACATCGATGTCGACAAGAAACAGAAGATGAAAGTCCGCCACATCATCATCGACGGAAACAGCCAGTTGTCCGATAAGAAGCTGAAAGGAGGACTCTTCTCGAAAGGAGCTTTCAAGAAAACGCACGAAGCCGGAAAGTTCAGCAACTTCTTCAAGTCGAAGAAGTTTACCCCGGAACGTTGGAACGAGGACTTGAAGAACCTCATCACCAAGTACAACGAATACGGTTACCGTGATGCCGAAATCCTCAAGGACAGCGTTTGGAATGTCGATGACAAGCACGTCGATGTTTACATCAAGCTCAACGAGGGAAAGAAATACTATATCCGCAACATCACATGGGTCGGCAACACAGTATACACCACCGACTACCTTTCACGTTTGCTGAACATGAAGAAAGGTGATGTCTACAACCAGACATACATGCAGAAGCGCCTGACCGAGGATGATGACGCTGTCGGCAACGCTTACTGGAACAACGGTTACTTGTTCTATCAGCTTGAGCCTACCGAAGTAAACATTGTCGGCGACTCTGTAGACTTGGAGATGCGTATCACCGAAGGAATCCAGGCGCACATCAACCACGTCCGCATCAACGGTAACGACCGACTCTATGAGAATGTTGTCCGCCGTGAGCTACGTACCAAACCGGGTGATCTCTTCTCAAAGGAATCACTGCAGCGTTCAGCACGAGAGATTGCAACAATGGGATTCTTCGACCCGGAGTCAATGGACGCAAAGCCAATTCCTAACTATGAGGACGGTACTGTCGACATCAACTACAACCTCAAGCAGAAGTCAAACGACCAGGTTGAGCTCTCGCTTGGTTGGGGACAGACCGGTATTATCGGACGAGTAGGACTGAAGCTTACCAATTTCTCTATGGCAAACCTATTCAGCAAGAAAGGCAAGCGCCGTGGACTGTTGCCTGTCGGTGACGGTGAGACACTCTCTATCGGAGCCCAGACCAACGCATCCTACTATCAGAGCTATAACCTCAGCTACTCGACCAACTGGCTCGGCGGCAAGCGTCCTAACCAGTTCTCTGTCGGACTGTACTACTCAAAGCAGACCGACGTGTCGAGCCGCTACTATAACCAGGGCTACCTGCAGAACTACTACAACTACATGTATGGTTACGGCAACTATGGTTACAACAACTATGAGAACTATTACGACCCGAACACATACGTAAAGATGCTCGGCGTAAGCGTTGGCTGGGGTAAGCGTCTGCGCTGGCCTGACGACTACTTCACACTGTCGTTGCAGCTTGCCTACAACCGCTACATGCTGAAGAACTGGCGTTACTTCCTTATGAGCAACGGTAATGCCAACAACCTCAACCTCAGCATACAGCTCAACCGTACATCAACCGACAACCAGCTCTTCCCACGTCACGGTTCAGAGTTCACCGCCAGCGTAACCCTCACCCCGCCATGGTCGCTCCTCGACAACAAGGACTACAAGCACCTTGCCAACGATCCTAACTCGCCAACGTTCCAGGCAGAGCAGCGCGAGAAGTACAAATGGATTGAATATCACAAGTGGAAGTTCAAGGGACGTATGTTCACAGCCCTCACAAACGGTCAGAAGTGCTTCGTGCTCATGACGCGTGTAGAGATGGGACTCCTTGGCCACTATAACAGTTACAACAAGAGCCCGTTCGAAACCTTCTATATGGGTGGTGACGGAATGAGCGGATACTCTAGCGGATATGCCGAGGAAACAATCGGACTTCGTGGTTACGACAACGGTTCTATATCACAGAGCGCGGCTGCCAAGATTGGAGTAGGAAGCTACAATGCCTACGCTTACGACCGCTTCACACTCGAGCTCCGTTACCCGTTCCTCCTTGGCAATACCACCATCTACGGACTGGGATTCGTCGAAGCCGGAAACGCTTGGTATAACACCAGCGACTTCAACCCGTTCGACATGAAGCGTTCAGCCGGTGTCGGTGTCCGTATCTATCTGCCAATGGTCGGACTGATGGGTATCGACTGGGCTTACGGATTCGACAACGTATTCACCGGCTCTCGTTGGGAGAAGGGTGGAAGCAACTTCCACTTCATCCTCGGACAGGAATTCTAAAAGGGTGGGGGATCTCCACCGGTCCCTCCTAAAAGGAGGGGAGGCGAGAATACCTGGTTAAACATTTGCGGAGATTTATGGCTAATAGAGGACCGGGTTTAACATTTGAGACGATTTAAAACTAAAGGATATAAAATGAAAAAGAAAATATTAGCGTTGTGCCTGATGCTCATGGCAGTGATGACCATGCATGCTCAGAAGTTTGCGCTCATCGACATGGAGTACATTCTGAAGAATGTTCCGGCTTACGAGCGTGCCAACGAGCAGCTCAACCAAGTCAGCCGTAAGTGGCAGGCAGAGGTTGAGGCACTGAACACAGAGGCGAGCACCCTCTACAAGAACTATCAGAACGAAGTCGTCTTCCTCTCACAGGAGCAGAAGAAACAGCGTCAGGAAGACATCATGGCTAAGGAGAAGGAAGCCTCCGACCTCAAGAAGAAATACTTCGGTCCGGAAGGCGAGCTCTTCAAGAAGCGCGAGTCGCTCATGACGCCTATCCAGGACGAGATCTACAATGCCGTCAAGGACATCGCCGACCAGCGTGGCTACAGCCTCGTCGTCGACCGTTCAGCCAATGCCGGCATCATCTTCGGCTCACCAAAGATAGACATCTCCAACGAAGTACTCCAGAAGTTGGGCTACAGCAACCAGTAAATAAAAGAGAAATTAAATAACAACAAATAAATAACTACAAACAAGAAAGATGAAAAAACTTATTTTAATGTTGATGCTTTTGGCACCAATGACAATGTTTGCGCAGGCAAAGTTTGGTCACATCGATTCACAGGCTTTCCTTGAGTCACTCCCAGAGGCAATGGCAGTACAGAAGGCACTGCAGGCTAAGGGCGACGAGTATCAGAAGAACCTCAAGGCTATGCAGGACGAGCTCGAGCGTAAGGCAAAGGATTACGATGCCCAGAAGGCTACTATGAGCACCACAAAGCAGGAGGAGACCGAGAAGCAGCTGCAGGATATGTACGCCAAGATTCAGCAGACCGCTCAGGACAACCAGAAGGCTTTCAACGATGAGCAGCAGAAGGAGCTTGGCCCGATCCTCGACAAGGTTCGCACAGCCATCCAGAACGTAGCTAAGGCAGGCAAGTACGTCTACATCATGGAGAAGTCAGCCGGTCAGCCTATCTACATCAACGATGCTCTCAGCGAGGACGTTACCGCTCAGGTAAAGACCGAGTACAACAAGCTTAAGTAATTTACTGCGCACAAAAGAATAAAGTCTGTAGCGGGGCTGAACAAGTCGCCGCTATGGGCTTTTTTTAATTCTTGAAGATATGAAGAAACTCATTATAGCTCTCTGCCTTATAGCCCTGGTGCCATTGGCATCCGTTGCCCAGGACTCTACCGTGACGAATCCCAAGTTCGGCTACTTCAGCTACGACGAAGTACTGAAATCCATGAGTGGCTATATCATCGTCCGCCACAACATCAGCCAGCTGCGCAACCAGTATCAGGCTGAGGCAAAACGTTCGGAGGACGACTTCAACGCCAAGTATGAGGCATTCATTGACGAGCAAGCCGACCTTGCCGACAACATCCGCAAGAAACGTCAGGCTGAGCTTATGGACCTCATGGACAAGAACACTACCTTCAAGGCGGAAGCCGAGAAACTCATCGCCAATGCCGAGAACTCAGCCACCGATTCGCTGTGCACCCTCATCGACGCTGCAGCCCGTGAGGTAGGCGCAGAGCGTGGCTACTCCTTTATCCTCAATACCGACAAGCACGCCCTGCCGTTCGTCAATCCGCAGTATTGCACCGACGTGACGGCAGCCATAGAGGAAAAGCTCTCGAAGAAATAATCTATAAATTCAAAGTTGACTATGGAGAATCAATTCCCGAAGAATCCTGGACCAATAGGAGTGTTCGACTCCGGCTATGGTGGGCTGACTATCCTCCACGGTATCCGCCAGTTGCTTCCCGACTACGACTACATATACCTTGGCGACAACGCCCGTGCGCCTTACGGACCACGCTCGTTCGACATCGTCTATCAGTTCACCCGCCAGGCAGTCGTCAAGCTCTTCTCGATGGGTTGCCACCTTGTCATCCTCGGCTGTAACACCGCCTCTGCAAAGGCTCTCCGCAGCATTCAGCAGAAAGACCTGCCGAAACTCGACCCAGACCGCCGTGTGTTGGGCGTAATCCGTCCTACCGCGGAGATTATCGGCAAGCTGACGGAAACCCGCCACGTGGGCATCCTGGCCACAGAGGGAACAGTCCGCAGTGAGAGCTACAACATGGAGATTAAGAAGCTCTGGCCGGACATCACCGTCACCGGCGTTGCCTGTCCGTTGTGGGTTCCTATCATCGAGAACAACGAAGCCGACAGTCCCGGTGCCGATTACTTCGTCAAGAAGCGTATCGACCACATCATGCGTCTCGACCCGAAGATCGACGCACTCATCCTCGGCTGTACCCATTACCCCATCCTCATGCCGAAGATTATGAAGTATGTGCCTAACGGCGTCCGTATCGTTCCGCAGAGCGAGTATGTAGCCGACAGCCTGAAAGACTATCTCCGCCGCCATCCCGAGATGGACAAGATGTGTACAAAGGGTGCCAAAGCCCGTTATTACACTACCGAGAGTGCCGGGAAATTCAAGGAGAACGCACGAATCTTCCTGCCCGACGACATCAATGTCGAGCACTTAGACCTCGAATAATACACCAAGAAATACCCTTTTACAATGTCATTGATAACTTCTTGACTTGTAAAAGGGTATCTCTTGCGATTGTTTTTAATTTATTTTTTCTATAAAAATAATCTATTTTTATTTCGTTTTTAATTTATTTTTCTCTCTAAAAGATACCGTTTTACGATGTAAAAGGGTATCAACCACAATTTAAAAGATTACTGATTGCCATTTAAAACATGCCGTCATTCCGTCTCATCGTCATGATGATGCATGTTGCGGGGATGATGCTCGAGAATCTCTTCACGCAGAGTCGACATGTCTATATGGGTGTAGATAACCGTTGTGGCTATGCGCTCATGACCGAGCATAGCCTGAATGGCACGCAGGTCGGCACCACCCTCAAGCAGCGCAGTGGCAAAGGAGTGGCGGAAGGTGTGCGGCGAGATGGTCTTTGTTATGCCCGCATCCTTGGCATATTGCTTCACCATGATTAGAATCATGACCCGCGTGAGGTGATGCCCACGGCGGTTGAGGAACACATAGTCCTCTTCGCCCGGCTTGATGTTCTTCATCTCAGCTCGGTCCTTGAACCATAGGTTTATCTCGTCGATGGCTTTCTGTGATATTGGAACAAGTCGTTGCTTCGAGCCTTTGCCTATAACACGGATGAAATGGTCGTCAAGATAGAGGTCGGAAAGCTTCAGATTTGTAAGCTCCGAGACACGAAGCCCGCACGAGAACAGCGTCTCAATGATAGCCTTGTTGCGCTGTCCTTCCCATTTCTCGAGGTCGATGGCATCCTCTATCATGTCGACCTCTTTCGTCGAAAGCACTTCAGGAAGGTGCTCGCCGAGGTTCGGACTCTCAAGGAGCTCTGTCGGGTCGTCGTTAAGATAGCCGTCGAGGACAAGGTAACGGTAGAACGAACGAATGCCGCTGAGGATTCTCGCCTCCGACTTTGCCGTTATTCCCAGGTCGCACAGAGCGGCTACAAAGTTCTCAAGGTCTTCGAGTTTGACGTCAAGGACCTTTATGCCGGCCCCGTCGAGATAGCGCAGAAGATGGAGTATGTCGTGCGTGTAGGCATCGATAGTGTTCTGCGAGTAACCACGCTCGAGTTTCAGGTATCGGGTGTAGTGGCGTAAAAGAGTGGCATTGACGCCATTGTCGATTTTATCCTCGTTATTATTTGGCATTCTGACTGATTTTCCCTAATTTTGCAAATTAGTACAAAGATAAGAATATTCGATTCGCAAACCAAATAAAAGATGAAAATTCTGATTATCAACGGTCCTAACCTTAACTTGCTGGGCGTCCGTGAGCCCGGCATTTACGGCAAGGAATCGATGGAGATCTACCTGCCTAAACTGCAGGCCCGCTACCCTGATATAGACATAGAATACTACCAGAGCAACATCGAGGGAGAACTCATCAACAAGATGCAGGAGGTGGGTTTCTCTTACGATGGCATCGTCCTCAACGCCGGTGCATACACCCACACGTCGATAGCTCTGCTCGACTGCATCCGCTCGCTGCGCACTCCTGTCATAGAGGTGCACATCAGCAATGTCAACGACCGTGAGGAATACCGCCGCCATTCTGTCATCGGACCGGGCTGCAAGGGTACAATCCAGGGATTCGGACTCGACAGCTACAGGCTGGCGATAGAGGCACTTAAGGGTTAATGTAAAATTCAAAATTCATAATTCAAAATTAAAAATTATGATAACATTGATGAACATTTAAGGCGTGATAATTTAATAAAGTAATCATAATTGTGAATTTTGAATTATGAATTTTGAATTAGATAATTATATCGACTGCCACATTACTCCCGAGGACGACTACCTCTACCGGCTCTGGCGTGCCACCAACATACACACCATTCACGGGCGGATGGCATCGGGTCACCTGCAAGGCGAACTGCTGAAGATGCTGGTAATGATGGCTCGTCCGAAGAATATACTGGAGGTAGGAACATTCTCGGGATACAGTGCCATTTGCCTTGCCCGTGGACTGAAAGCAATTGACGATGAGGCTCGACAGGCTGGCTGTAATGCAGGGACAAAGCAGGCTGGTTGTAGTGCAGGGACTGAACGGAAGCTCTATACCTTCGAGATAAACGACGAGATGGAGGACTTCACCCGTCCGTGGATTGATGGCTCGGATGTTGCCGGGTACATCGACTTCCTTATCGGTGACGCACTGAAGGAAGCTCCGAAACTTGGCGTGCGGTTCGACATGGCTTTCATCGACGGCGACAAGCGGACATATTGTGAGACTTACGACACCCTCTTTCCATTGATGAACGCCGGTGGCATAATTCTTGCTGACAACACATTGTGGGACGGGCACGTCGTCGACCACGCCTACGACCACGACCAGCAGACCGTCGGTATCCGCCGCTTCAACGACCAGGTTGCAGCTGACAAGCGGGTGGATGTAGTCATTCTGCCTGAGAGGGATGGATTGACGATGATAAGATTAAAAGGTAATCATAATTTTGAATTTTGAATTAAGATATATTATGCAGGAAACAAGACAAAACAGAATAGCAAGACTCCTTCAGAAGGAACTTGCAACGATTTTCCAAAGCCAGACACGTCAGACACACGGTGTACTGGTTAGTGTTACACGAGTCAGAATCAGCCCTGACCTGAGTATATGCACGGCTTACCTGAGCATATTCCCGTCGGAGAAGGCTGAGGAACTGCTTAAGAACATCAATGCCAACGAGAAGACTATCCGCTATGACCTCGGCAAGCGTGTGCACAATCAGCTGCGCATCATTCCTGAGTTGCGGTTCCATCTTGATGACTCGCTCGACTATATCGAGCATATTGATGAACTGTTGAAGAAGTAAACTCTCATACCATTGACCAACAAATCTTTCACGAAAAAATCGAAGATTTTTTTATTTGTTGGATTTGTTGATTAATTATAAAAAACTGAATGATTTGATTAGATTTGGAAGATTTACTTTGCCCCTCACTGCGTTCGGACAGTGACCTTCGGTTCTAGGCGATAGCCTGTACAGAAATATAAACGACGCTGTCGTTTAGTCGATTGCGGATAATCATATATAAATACTTTATGAATTTTCCATTCTACATAGCTAAGCGGTACATCTTCTCGAAGAAGAGCACGCACGCAATAAACATCATCAGCATCATTTCGGTTATCGGTGTAGCTGTGGCTACGACCGCACTGGTTGTCATTCTCAGCGGATTCAATGGATTCGCCGACCTTGTGGCGTCGTTCTTCACCAATTTCGACCCACAGATTAAGGTTGAGCCGGCACAGGGTAAGACGATGAAGGCTGACGACGCGAAGCTGCTTAAGCTGAAGGCTCTGCCGGAGATTGAGACATCGTCGATATGCCTTGAAGATCAGGCTCTCGCCGTCTACCAAGACCACCAGATGATGGTTAAGCTCAAAGGAGTCGATGACAACTTCGCCGAACTGAGCGGAATAAAGAATATCCTCTATGGCGACGGCGAGTATACTCTGCATGCCGCCGACCTGCAATATGGTATTCCGGGCATCGGCGTGGCGCAGCAGCTGGGGCTGGGAGCCGTCTGGAACGGCTATCTCCGCATCTATGCCCCGCGCCGTCAGGGACAGTTCGACATGACCAACCCTGACAATGCGTTCGCCGTCGATTCGCTGCTTTCGCCGGGAGTAGTCTTCCAAGTGAAGCAGGGAAAGTACGACCGCAACTATCTTATAACGTCACTCGCCTTCGCACAGAGCCTGTTCCGCAGCCCGGGCGAGATCTCGTCGATGGAGTTCCGGTTGAAAGCCGGTGAGGATGTCGATAAGGTTAAGGAGGAGATGAAGCAGATACTCGGTCCTTCATACACGGTAAAGGACCGCTATGAACAACAGGCAGACACGTTCAAGATTATGAAGGTAGAGAAGCTTTTCGCCTACATATTCCTGACGTTCATTCTCGTCATAGCATGCTTTAATATAATAGGTAGCCTGTCGATGCTTATCATTGATAAGAAAGACGATATAGTAACGCTCCGCAATCTCGGAGCCAATGACAAGCAGATACGCCGTATATTCCTCTTCGAGGGACGCATGATTTCGGTGGCTGGTGCTGTGCTTGGAATAGCAATAGGTCTGCTGCTTTGTTGGTTGCAACAGACCTATGGCATTGTCCGACTGGGCGACCAGGCCGGCAACTTCGTTGTAAATGCTTACCCTATCAGCGTTCATCCGCTGGATATAGTAATGATTTTCTTTACGGTTATCATTGTCGGCTGGCTCGCTGTATGGTATCCGGTAAGGAGGTTTACCGTTTCTTTATAAACTTCCTGCCGTTTGTTATCACTACGCCTCGGTAGGTTTCGCCAACGCGAACACCGCCGAGGTTGTACATTTCCTTATTATTTGCTGTTGAATTTCCGTCGGTATTGACCTCTGTTATACCATTGGCTATGCCGTTGAGCTTTACGCTTATGCGGTTGGATGGCAGAGAATTGTGCTCGCCATTGTTGCCGACGACGACGTAGCTGTAGGTCTCGCCTTCGCCAAGCCCGGTGAAGGTATAGTTGCAAGGAGAAGCTACAGTGGCAGAATCAACGGCATGATACTCTACGAAAGCATATTCCATGTTTATGTCGTCAACGGTAACGTAACCCGTGTGAAGGCGATGGAACACTATTCTGACGGAATCGGCATTGTCGATAGGCAGGCTTACACGAACTGTATCGCCCTTGACAGGCTTGATACTGTCGGTTGCCAGCGACCATTCGCCGCCCTTGCAAGCCTCGACGGTGATGGCGTTTCCGGTTGTGCTTGCCTTGTACCAGAACGACAAATTAGTGACTTTGCCGCCATCGTGGGTAGCCATTACATATTCGCCGTCCTTCGACAGACGGAGAGCCGGGGCGCTGTTGCCGAAGTTGTTGTTGTCGAAACGGTTGCAGTTGGTAGCCCATCCCTCAGGCTTGTCGTTGGCTTTGTCGGTGAAGTCCCAGCCCTCAGAGCCTGTGCCCGACATGAGATTCTTGTACAACAGAACCTTATAGCTCTTCGAGTCAGCCAGTGGAAGCCAGTTGGCAGTGAACGAGTTGTTGCCGACAGCCGTGGCAGGAATTGCTGTTATAGCCTTCTCCTGATACTGCTCGATGGTCGTTGAGAATGCGGTTGGCGCAGGCTCTGACGCAAACGGACCATATATGGCTGTTGCCATTGCCGTATAGTCGGTCGATGGGTCTAGCCCCTTGACGGTGAGCGAGGTGGTGTCGACGGCGGTGGTTTTCAGTATTGTGTCGGTGCCGAGGAGCACTTTGACATCATATTTATCAGCGTCCTTGACGGCATTCCACGACAAAGTAGCCTGATGACCGAGGATGTTTTCCGCCTTCAGACTTGCCGGAACAGCTGGCTTATAGCCGGAGTTCGACAGGACAAAGCGGGCGTCGCCGGTAGCGTTTCCAAGTTCCTCGACATAGTCGAAGCCATAGACAGGCTTGCCGTCAACATCGGTAAACGTGTACTTTGTTATATCCTTTGAGCCTGGGAAAGCGTCTCCGGCGTCAGAATCCGGTGTGCCGTCAGCCTCGACAAGCTTGAGATGCTGGTGCTGCGGGTCGGCATTCACACGGTTGGTGAGCCATGCCGTGCTGTCCATATCGACATGCCAGACGATTATTCCGTGACCGGGAAGATAGGTATCCCAGCCCGTTTGCTGGCGGTTCTCTATGACGAAATACTCATTCGGCTTGCCCTCAACGTTGACTTTCAGACCCATCGGGTGGCTGTCAAGACTCGGAACGGTGATTATGCTGTCGGTCTTCGCGCCTAGTTCGGTGTAGTTAAGCCAGCCAAGTTCAGCCTGCTCGAAAGCCGACATCAATGGAGGCGTGTTCTGATTGTTGTTGTAAGGACCTGTTCCCATGACGTCCCAGTCGCCGACTCCACCGGCTCCCTGGTTTATACTATTATAATGGTCGGCAAGTCCGAGGACGTGGGCGTACTCATGAACAAACGTGCTTATGCCCACCGGCTCGCCCGTCTTGCCGTTTATTTCCTGGCTGATGGCGAAGCGGTTGATGGTGTCGCCGTTGAGAACCATTGTCGCCTCGAAGTCGTCGTGCAGGTATCCGGAGCATGGCCAGATGCTGTTGCTGCGCCCGGTGTCGGCTTGTCCGTATCCGGCGAAGAATATATAGACGTTGTCGACGTTCTTATCGCCATCGGCATCGAACTGTGAATAGTCTACAAGTCCTTCCAGGGAAGCAAGTTCCGTGGCGTGGAATACAAGCTCGCCGAGGTTTATGTCGTGGTAGGTACCCATGTCCTGACCGTAGTAAGCTGCCTGCTTAGGCATCGTCACAGGACCTACGACGACGAACTCAGGGTCGTAAAGTCCGTTGGAACTCTTGCTGTAGTAGTCGTAAGCGCTGCCCGTGGCGCCATATTGGTTGGTGTAGTTCTTCTTGTTCAGAATGTCGGTGTAGAACTGCTTTGGGTTGGAGCCGACAGTCTGGAACTTCAAGTCAGGGAACTGTACGAGCAGAACGAGCACCTTCTGCTTGCCCGTTGTCGGTATGTCGCTGATTCTAATCTTGTTGGTTTGCGGTGCGCGGCTAGCCTTGGCGGTCAATGACTTGCTCGATTTGGCGGTAAACAGATGACCTGTTCCGACTGAAAGCGAGCGCTTGAAGTTGGCTTCGGCGATAGTGTTTGCCTTCGAAATGTCGACATTCGCCTTGAGGAAAGTATTGTCACCGGCAGTCCTCTGCAATGCGTCTTTTGCCGCAATGCCGCTGAGGGTGAAGTCGTCCCCGTTGAGAACGGCATACTCGTAGTTGTCGGTCGATGGGTTGAACAGCAGTGGATAGCCGTCTTCGGTGAATGCCATAGAGTAGTGTTCGTCGCCACGTAGGTAGACGGTCAGGGTCGTACCATTGGCTTGACGGAGAGTAATCTTACCCGGATAAGCGGGCATGGCATGCAGAGTCGTAACCGTTGCTGCCAACAGGAATAAGTAGGTTAAGATTCTTTTCATTACGATTTAATTAATTTTTTTCTCGTTCGTTTTGGTGCGCAAATATACAAATTTATTTTGAATTTTACAGTCGTTAACCTCAGAAAAGCTTATAAAATGATAACTTTTATGGTCGCAAATGTTTCATTAAGAGCAAGTTTTGAGGGTATGATTGCAAATTGAATGAAAATAATTGTATCTTTGCATTCAAAACTAAAACAACTTTAAAAACCTATGCGTGAGAAAGTAGTTAATGGAATGATTAGATTATTCTTACCGTTATGCATGTTGTTGGTCAGCATTGTGACAATGGCTGACGTTCCGGACAACATCAAGACGAAAATTCAGAACAAGGAACAACTTACCGATGCGCCAACGCTCTACATCACAATCCCGTCGGTTTCGGATATTTCGACGATGTCGAAGTGGGTCGACGGCGACAAGAACAAGGGCGAGTTCGGCTATTGGGATGCTGAGATTCAGGTCGTCGATGCCAGCAACTCCATCGAGGTCTTTACCGATTCGGTGAAGATTAAGGTGCGTGGAAACTCTACGGCGTCGGCTGACAAGAAGCCATACAGGCTGAAGTTTGCCAAGAAACACAAGCATGACCTCATGGGAGCAGGCTACACCAAGCGCAACTGGGTGCTTCTGGCAAATGCCCTCGACAACTCTCTCATACGTAACGCGGTAACCTACCACATCGGGAAGTATGTCGGGATGGACTTCAATCCGGGGTATAAGTTTGTCGACGTGGTGCTCAACGGCGACTACCGTGGCTGCTATCAGGTGACCGACCAGGTTGAGATTGGTTCCCACCGGATAGACATGCCCGACGAGGACAACGACTGGTATGTTGAGTTCCAGGGTCGCGGCGACATGCTCGATAAGCCTTTGTGCTTTGCCAAGAATGGCTTGCAGATGAACATCAAGAACCCGGAACCTGCCGACGACACCAACAAGCAGCAGGTTGATTCGGTCATAAACCTTGTCGAGGATTGGTTTATAAACACGTGGCAGCCTAAGGTTCAGTCATGGTCTAGCGACAAGTTCTCCCTCGAAAAGGGCTGGCGCTCGGTCAACGATGAGGAAAGTCTTGCCAAGTTCTACCTTGTAACGAACCTGACCGGCGACTATGACGGATTCATGACGGTGAAAGCTTACCGTGACCACAACGGCGGAAAGCTCATCTTCGGACCTGTCTGGGACAAGGATTTGGCTTTCGGCAACTACTCGCAGGAGGATTCCCTTATCGAGAAGAACGGCAATGCGTCGAGTCTCAACAGCTTCATTACCGATGTTCTGCTCAAAGACCCTAACTTCACTCAGAAGCTTTCCGACATGATGGACAAGCTTGTCGACGACGGACTGTACACTAAGCTTTGCTCCGACATCGACAGTATGGCACAGGTTATCAGCGGTACAGAGACCTTGAACTTCGAGAAGTGGGACATCAATTCGAACACCAACGGAAACATAGGACTCAATGCTGGGGTCACTTATCCTACTTATCCACAGTACATTCAGCAGTTGAAGGACTGGCTGAAAGCCCGTATCGCTTTCGTTCAGGACAAGATGCACAGCATAAACGCTGCCGCAGGAGCCACCACCGACTACAAATATGACGTGACGATGAGCGTCGGCGAGAACGACTTCTACAACAACACGGGCAAGTTCTTGAAGGCAACCTTGTCAGGACGGGAGCTCTCTGCCAACCAATGGAATGCCATCTCACTGCCTTGGAGCCTTACCGACAAGCAGCTTAAGGAAGCCTTTGGCGATGAATACAAGCTTCGCGAGTTCTCCGGTGTGTCGGAGGATGGCAAGACAATGAACTTCACCACGCCTGCAGAAACCAAGCTCAAGGCTGGTGTACCATATCTTATCAAGCCGTCGGCAGTCGCCAATCCGATTGTATTCAATAAGGTAATGATTGAAGCTTCGAACGTTGGTCAGTGGACTGACGGCAAGCAATATGACGGCGATGCAGTCACCTTCGGCAATTATTCGTTCACCGGAGCTATACTCAAGAAGCCATGGGGACTTACTGCCAACGACCTGCAAGTCAATCCTGACGGAACATTCACCGCATTGAGTTCAGGTACAATCAACGGTTCACAAGCTTACATAACGAAACTGAACGGAGCCGCCGACCCGGTACTGAACATTGAGGAAACGACTGTCAATCCGGATGTACGCGCCCAGAAGAATGCCTCTGTTCCGACCATCTACATCGATACCGATACAGCCATTGGAGACACGTGGGGCAACTCGGCAATTGAGATTTTCGACAACGGAAACCTTATAGGCGGCAACGCAAAATTGACCTCAGCCGAGAACGCACTTGGTGTCCAGTATCAGGGTAGTGACAAGGAAGGCGAGAAGAACTCCTACCGTCTGAAGTTCGCCAAGAAGCGTGCCCTCATCGGTTCAACAGCCTACAAGCAGTGGGTTCTGCTCTCCGAGAATGATGATCCGTCGCTCGTCCGTGATGCCCTGACATCTGAACTTGGTTCGAAGCTTGGCTTCGCATTCACTCCGCGTGCCCAGTTTGTCGACCTCTACGTCAACAACACTTATATGGGAACATACACCCTGACCGACAGAGTAAAGGTAGAGAAGGGACGTGTGTTCGTTGCCGACAAGGACGCCGACTGGCTTCTTGAACTCGATTCAAAGGACGAGATAGAAGCAACCGACCTCTATGTTCCAGGCGATGACCTCCATCCTTACGTCAATATCAAGAATCCTGACCCCGATGACCTTACTGCCGAGCAGCAGGAAAGCCAGAAGGAATCAGTCGCTACATGGATGACTTCATTCTGGAACGGCATTGCCGACAACGTCGACCAGACCTCATTCGTCAACTGGTATATTGCTTCCGAGATTCTCGGCGACTACAAGCAATTCGAGAAGATATATGCTTACAAGAGTGCCGATGCCGCCGGAAAACTCTTCTTCGGTCTGCTTTGGGACAATGAGAAAGCTTACGGCAACCGCCCGAAACACGTCACCGACATGACCGATCTCAACACCGACGGTTCTTACAAGGGACTCCTTGCCACCAGTGCCGACAACGGAGCATGGAAGAGCATACTGCAAAAGCTCTGGCAGGAGGAATGGTTCAAGACTGCCGTCACCGCCCGTTGGGACGCTGTCAAGGGCTCACTGCTCACCGACTTGCAGGCAAAGCTCACCGCCCTTCAGGCTTCGGTTGACGAGACTCAGGCTGACAACTTCGCCCCGACAGCCGACGGAGGCGCCGGTTGGACACGCGAAGTTGATGAGGCTACGGCTATAAAGGCAATCAGCGATTACCTCAACGAACGTTTCGCCTACCTCGACAAGAAGTTCGCCGACATGAAGAATGGAGTCGCAATCGACTATGTGTTTGAACCGTCGAAGAACCTCGCAGACTCTAAGCTGGAGGATTATGTAGGCAAGAACGTGAACATAACCATCGCCGACCGCACTCTTTACAACGGCGTCTGGAACACGTTTATAATCCCGTTCAATGCATCCGAGGCACAGATGAAGGCTGCCCTGGGCTGTGACTATGAGCTCCGTGAGCATTCAGCTGTCAACGGCGACGTCATGACCTTTACCGCACCGTCGACCAAGGACATAAAGCATGGAGTGCCTTACATCATCCGTCCGGCTGCGAAGACTGCCAACAACCAGCTTGTCTTCAACAATGTTACGATATCGTTCAAGGCTACCGGCAAGGATCATATCGTCTCCTTCGACAACAACGCCCACCAGTTCGTCGGCAATATCAACCACGTTGTACTGACAACCGACGGCACGAACTTGTTCCTCGGACCTGACAACACACTGTTCAAGGCCAATGCCGACAACCACGAGCAGGACGGAATACGCTGTTACTTCGTCATTCCGGCTGGTTCGAACGCTAAGGTCAACATCTCAGGCGATGGCGAGACAACATCTATCCGTCAGATTAACGGAGCCGAAATTCGTGAGGATTCACCTCGCTACAACATTGCCGGACAGCGTGTCGGCAAGGATAACAAGGGCTTGGTTATTGTCAATGGAAAGAAGTTTATCCAGAAGTAAGAGCCTTGCTGCCGGATGAATGAATAAGAACTAGCCATTAAACGGCTTCTAATCGACCGTTAAACGCAATGCAAATGACCGCTAAATGCAATGCAATAAGCCTTCATTTACATTCCGTTTAGCGGTCGTTTTATTTTTATTCAGTTTATGTCCGAAAAACATATACTTATTTCTACTCAGTCAATAGATAAAAGTAACAATAAAAATTATTTGCCACCTATTATTTTGAAAATTGAAAGTTATTTGCTAAATTTGCGGCCCAAGGGGGATTGTCCGTGGCGGGCGGATGCCGCTGCCTAACCAAAGACGGTAATACATCTATAGAAAAAGAAGGGTATATCCCTTATCCCCTTC
>OMZV01000046.1 GCA_900315635.1 uncultured Prevotella sp. | reverse complement strand
AATACGTTGTTGATTGTCTCCGGGGACTGCGGCTTCGGCTTTGAGAATAAAGGCTACTACGACAATATAGTCAGACGAAACAGTCGGCGGATGAACAGCCATAATAACTGGATCGTGTTTGTTAGAGGCAATCATGACAATCCAGCATATTTCGACGGAAAAGTATTTGCGCACAAACGCTTCTTGGAAAAATCGGTGAATATTATCAGATAGATACCGTAGTATCGCATACTTCACCATCATTTTGCGAGTTGCTTAGTAAAAACGGGCTTGACGATTGGGCACAGCAAGACAAGTCGCTTCTTAGTGATGTAGCCCACGAACGGTTGACGATGGATAATATCTACGAAAAGCTGAAGGCCATGAAGATGCCTCTGTCCAAATGGTATTATGGACACTTTCACCAAAGTCATCATGAATCCATTGATGGAATACTATTTACCATGCTTGACATCATGGAGATAACAACTCTTGAAAGCCCAAGACTGGCTACCCAAGAAGTTCGTGAAACTTATTAGGGGAGGCTTCTATGAGTTGAGTACAGCTTGCTAAGCTCACTCACACGATCAAATCGCATATCTCAAAATCGAGAATGGTATCATCACGCCCAGTGTTGGTGCCTTTTATAGGATCATTAATGCCCTTGGCATGAGAGTAGAAGTCGTGAAGCCTGCGTATTGAACGCACTTTTCGTATATTATTCATCAACAGTGTTTTCGCCAGTCTCGTATCACCATATCCGTCAGAATGACTGTCATCTTCTGACGAAAGTCATCGGAACTGAGTATGATGCCCTAGCTTCTTTTGTCTTATAACCAATATTGAATACCAGTTTTTCGGCATATCTAGTTTCTTGTGCCGTGGCACGCTGATGCCGAGCTACAAATGCGGTACAAAAATAATCAAAAAACGGATAATCCACAATAGGCAAAAACAAAGTCTGCAAACGCTTGTTAATTGATAATCAATGAGTTGTTTATATCCGTTTGCCGTCGTTTGCCGACATTAAAGTCCATGTGGGAAAGATCTGTGCCATCAGTGACTCTGTATGTAAAAAAATCATCCACAGATGGAGGAGCGACGGCCCTACTCCTTGACCTGCGAGATGTCCCACTTGAAGACATACTTCGTGCCATTGACGGGGATGATGACGGACATGACCTTACCCTTTACCCGCTTGACATTAACGTAGCCATAGATGCCCTCGCCGGGATTGATAGTGTTCTTCGTCAGAAACCCTCGATGCGGATCTTGCGGTCGCTCTCCATCTTCTTTCCCAGTTCAATCAACTCATTGGTAGCCTCCAAGTTCGTCTTTGTAGCCTCACCGATATTATGAGTCGTCACCGGTTGCAGATACGAGCAGCCCTTGCACTCCATAGAACTGCCATGAGAATCATCATTGCTAGCCTGTCCCGCATTCAGTCCGACATCCAATCCGGTGAAGAACGACGTCCAGCCACGCTTGCTTCTTATCTTCTCACGGAACCTGTCCGACGAATACTCCTTCATCTTTACCAGCATGTTCCCGTTGTTCAGGGCATACGCACGGATAGAGTCGGGGTCGAAAGTATACGTGTTCGGCGAAAGATTCTGAATGATAATCGACAGCTGGTAGAATTTCCCATACTCGTCCTTGACGAACTTATTGCCCAGGCTGACGACAAGCCTGTTCTTTGCCGACACGCCAAACTGGCTGTTGTTCCTGTATTCCGTAACGAATGTCGGGTCATTCGGCGACTCTATAAGCTCTTGTGCCTCAGTGCCCGAAGGCATCATCAGCAACATTGCGAGCATAGCCGCGGCAAATATATGTAGATGAAAGATGGTCTTACAATCTTTGTGTTTGTTGGTAAATATCGATTTGGTCATAGTCTTATAGATTTTAATTTTCTTGCTGCAAATATACGAATAAAATGTTTAATCCGTATAATTTTGTTGTAAATTCTTTCTATTTTTATTTTTTCAAGAACGAATAACACGAATGAAACAATTTCTTTCAAGCACGAATAACACGAATTTTACGATTCCACTTACGGAATATGTTTACATCGTTCGTAAAACATGCCCAATCGTGTCCTAATAGATACCGAATTAGAGCATAAAACGGTATCTTTTACATCATAATTGGGTGTCCTCCCCAAAATTTACTTGCGGAAAAGTTATGCCATTTGTGAGAAAATGACTAAATTTGCCGTAATTTAACCAGCTAAACAAAATGAACAAGCAGCAACTTGCCAACAAGATATGGGCATCGGCAAACAAGATGCGCTCCAAGATTGACGCCAACGAATACAAGGACTACATCCTCGGACTGATATTCTATAAGTTCCTCTCCGACAACGAAGTGAAATACCTCAAGGGCGACGTCGTCGGGATGGATGACGACGACATCAGACATCTGCCCATCGACTACAGCGACGACGGCAGCGACGCCGACAGCGAATACCGTGAAGTCATCAACAGCTGCCGCCATGACATTGGCTATTACATCGGCTACGACAACTTGTTCAACACATGGCTGCAACCCAACTCCAAGTTCTCAGTGGCTATCCTCAGCGACGCCCTCAGCTCCTTCGACCGCCTTATCGACAAGAACTACAAGCCGGTCTACGACGGAATCTTCAACACCCTGCAGGCAGGACTCAGCAAGCTCGGCGACAATCCCACAGCCCAGACACGCGCGCTGAAGGACCTAATAACGCTTATCAAGGACATTCCTACCGACGGCAAACAGGACTACGACGTGCTCGGCTACGTCTATGAGTACCTCATCAGCAACTTCGCCGCCAGCGCCGGAAAGAAAGCCGGTGAGTTCTACACGCCCCACGAGGTGGCGATACTCATGAGCGACATCGTTGCCGAGGACCAGAAAGCCAAGGAGAACATCAAGATCTACGACCCTACCAGTGGCTCGGGCTCACTGCTTATCACCATCGGAAAATCCATCGGCAGGCACATCGACGACTCCAACCATGTCGCCTACTACGCCCAGGAACTCAAGGAGAACACCTACAATCTCACACGTATGAACCTCGTCATGCGTGGCATCCAGCCGAACAATATCCTCACCCGCTGTGCCGACTCGCTAGCCGAGGACTGGCCTATGCAGGACAGCAACGGCGAGATAGGCAAGCCGCTCTATGTCGATGCCGTCGTCTCCAACCCGCCTTACTCTCAGCACTGGAATCCCGAGGGACGCGAGAACGACCCGCGATTCAAGAGCTATGGCATGGCGCCTGCCTCAAAGGCCGACTTCGCCTTCCTCCTTCATGAGCTCCACCACCTCAAGCCCGACGGCATAATGACCATCGTGCTGCCTCACGGCGTGCTCTTCCGTGGCGATACAACCGTCGACGAGAACGGACAGATGCACGACGGCGAGGGCAAAATCCGCCGCAACCTCATCGAGAGCCACAATATAGAGACCATCATCGGTCTGCCGCCGAACATCTTCTTCGGCACGGGCATACCGACCCTTATCATGGTGCTGAAGCAGAAACGCGACAGCAGCGATGTCCTCTTCATCGACGCGTCGAAAGGATTCGTCAAGGAGGGCAAGCAGAACAAGCTCCGTGCCTGCGACATAAAGCGCATTGCCGATGTCGTGAAGGCACGCCCCGCCGTGGTGCCGGGATTCAGCCGCCTTGTCGGCATCGACGAGATCCGTGACAACGGCTACAACCTCAATATCCCACGGTATGTCGACAACACCCAGCACGACGAGCAATGGGACATCTGCGCCACGATGTTCGGCGGTATTCCGAAAGCTGAAATCGATGCCCTCGGCGACTACTGGACGGCTATGCCAGGACTGCGGGAGGCTCTCTTCGGCGATGCTGCTCAGCCTTACGCCCACCTCCTGACCGACGATATAGAGGCTGCCATCGGCAACCACGCGAGCGTGAATGCATTCCGCCGGGGGCTCAGCCAGTGCCTTGACGGACTCGACGGCGAGCTCACCTCGTCGCTGGTCGACGGCATGATGGCTGTCAATACCAACAAGGAGGAAGACCACATAGCCGACAATATCTTCAGCCGCCTCGACAGTCAGCGTCCGCTCATCGACCCTTACGCTGCCTATCAGATTCTCGACGACCACTGGCAGCCGACATCCATCGACATAGAGACTATCCAGACCGAGGGCGCCGAAGCAATCCGTCAGGTCGACGAACGCAAGGTAATGAAGAAAATCAACGGCAAGGAGCAGGAGGTTTTCGACGGATATATGGGGCATATCATACCCTTCGACCTCGTGCAGCGGACAATCCTGAAGACTGAGAACGACGCCCTCAACAAGAAGCGCTCGGAGCTCGAAGCCAATCAGGACCGCCAGACCGAGATTATCGAGTCGCTTGCCGAGGACGAACAGCAGGTGCTCAACGACGACAACACCGCCTTCGACCGCAAGGCTCTCACCGCCGAACTCGACGAACTGCTCCGTGATGTCGAGACCGACGATACCCGCCTTCTCACCGCCTACATGTCGCTCAGCAGGAAAGCCGACAAGCAGGCGTTCATCGCCGCCCATGCCGCATTCTGCTGGAACCGGATGCCGCAGGCTAAGGACGGCACTTACTCGAAGGCGAATGCCCAGAAACTGCTGGCAAGGCTTAAGGGCGAAGCCGACTTCCCCGAGGACAGTCTCGAGCGCAAGCTCACCGAAGCCGACAAGCTCCTCGAAGCCGAGAAGAGCCTAAAGAAGGACATCCGTGACGGCGAGGTGGCTTTGGAGGAGCACACCATCGACACTATCAAGCATCTGACCGACGGGCAAATCCACGACTTGCTCCATCTGAAATGGGTTGAGCCGATAGTCAGCGCCTTGCAGTCAATGCCCGACGAGGTCGTTGCCGGTCTGCTTTCGGCTGTCAAGCACCTTGCCGAGAAGTACAGCGTCACCTTTGCCGATACCGAGCAGAGCATCGTCAACGAACAGCAAACCCTGTCCTCAATGATTGCCGACCTTACCGGCAGTGAGTCCGACATCAAAGGACTCATCGAGTTGCAGGCATTGTTGAACAAGTAAAAGCATGGGAGCAATGAAGAATATACCGGAGATAAGAATAAAAGGATTCGAGGGGGAGTGGAAGGAAAAGCTTATAGGAGATATAAGTGATTCTTTTTCAGGAGGAACGCCAAATGCGCATGAGCCATCCTATTATGGAGGAAAAATTCCGTTCATTCGTTCTGGCGAAATAGAGAGCAATAAAACAGAACTGTTCTTGACCGATAAGGGCTATCAGAATTCTTCTGCGAAAATTGTAGAGAAAGGCACATTGCTTTATGCATTATATGGTGCTACAAGCGGTGAAGTGGCTATCTCGAACATTAATGGAGCAATAAATCAAGCCATTCTTGCCATTTATCCTCATAAAGGTTATGATTCAGTCTTCATGCATTATTGGTTGAAAGCAAATAAAAAAGATATTATTTCAACATATTTGCAAGGAGGTCAAGGTAATCTGTCAGGTGAATTAGTAAAGAGTATAAAAATCTTATTCCCGAATCTAGCCGAGCAGCAATCTCTTGGTTCATTCTTTTCTTCTTTCGACCGCTTACTAAGTGACCATCATCGTCGTTTGGAGAACTTGCGTCGTGTTAAGAAGTCCATGCTCCAAAAGATGTTCCCCCAGCAAGGACAAACAGTTCCCGAAATAAGATTCAAAGGATTCAGTGGGGAGTGGGAGAAGGCAAAGCTAAGTGATATTGCAAGCTTCTCAAAGGGAAGAGGATATTCAAAGAATGATCTTACTACGAAAGGCAATGGGAAACCTATAATCCTTTATGGAAGAATGTATAC
Organism: uncultured Prevotella sp.; assembly: GCA_900315635.1. Taxonomy (GTDB): domain Bacteria; phylum Bacteroidota; class Bacteroidia; order Bacteroidales; family Bacteroidaceae; genus Prevotella. Next base: position 1,020 of record OMZV01000046.1, on the reverse strand, counting down.
AAACTATGAGTTCGTGATCAATAATGTGGATACGTATGCTCGTCCTTTGCCAAATTCAGTTTATAGTACTGGCAAAGAGGTCATAGTACCTGCTTCAGGAGAAACAGCAGAGGATATATCTATTGCCTCAGCTGTAATTTCAAAAGGAATTATATTAGGAGGCGACTTAAATATAATTTTACCTTATGATGATATTCTATATCCACCTTTCTTGGCACTTTATATAACAAACAGTAATGTCCATTATGAGTTGTCTTTGAAGGCTCAAGGCAAGACTATTGTTCATTTACATAATGATGCACTTGAAGATTTGGAGATTCTAGTTCCTCCTATTTCAGAGCAGCAGCGCCTTTCCTCATTCTTCACCTCTCTCGACAACCTTATCAACGACGAAGTAAACTACATTGACCAGCTCACCCGAGTAAAAAGCACTCTCCTTCAAAAGATGTTTGTGTAGGTGCGGCGATCTCCGCCCCAACTAAAATGCAAGATTTGCGGTGCAGCGGATAATGTCCGTGGCATGTGCAAGTTTGGAGGCAGTATCGTACACCTCAAAAGACATTATCAGCCGTGCCGACATTCTCTGGCTACAACGAGCTACAACTAAGTTAATAATTATTAATTTACTGATTGATAAAAGTTGAATTACAGCCTTTTTGCGTAAGTTTGCAAAGAATACAAAATACCAACACCATCCAACAAGCACAAAGCGAAATATGAAAGGACAACAAACCCATTGGTCAGGCAGAATGATTCTGTCCACCACGCTATTGCTCTCGCTCGTCTCTATCTTGCCAGGACAGGCCCAAACCGGGATTGGCAACCAGGACAGTTGCGAAGTGATCATCCCAAAAGAATACTACGAGGCCGTGCGTGCAAATGCCCGCCGGGTGCCCTCGCATTTCACCACGCCTTCAACGACATCTGTGATAAAAAACACTGGAAAGGTTTACACCTTCCGGTTGGCAGCATGCATTCTCCCGGAATTCGTCAACAACTCTGACGAGGGATTTGGCAGTG
>OMZV01000031.1 GCA_900315635.1 uncultured Prevotella sp. | reverse complement strand
ATTGAGAAACACCACAGAGGTTTGCCTTGCGGCTGGAGGCGTGAAGCCTCCAAAGAGCACTCTGGGCGTTTAGCCAATGCAAACATAGTAACTTTTACAATCTAATTGGATATCTTTTACAACCTAATTAGGCATCTATTACAATCTAACTAATGGTTAGTTGGCTTCGTTTGTCAGATATTCTGCGCACATCTCAGCACAACGCTCACCGTCAATGCCTGCCGAGACAATTCCCCCTGCATAGCCTGCGCCTTCGCCGCATGGGAAGAGCCCTTGTAAACGGACATGCATAAGATTATCGTGATTGCGGATTATCCTGACCGGCGAACTTGTCCTTGTCTCGCTGGCAATGAGTACTGCCTCATTGGTAAGGAATCCGTGATGATGCTTGCCGAAGAACTTGAAGGCTTCCTGAAGGCGTGAGGCGATGAACTTCGGCATCCAGAAGTGCAGCGGACTGGAAATGAGACCGGGCGCATAGCTCGACTTGGGCAGGTCGAAACTGAGCCGGTTGTTCACGAAGTCAGCCATTCGCTGTGCTGGCGCAGTCTGTTGATAATTACCTTGTTGCCATGTCATCCGTTCAAGTGATTCTTGAAAATACATAACCTTTAATTTCTCATACACAGAACTGTCGGTGTCTGTACTCTTTTGTATGGAGAGTTCGGCGGAGGTTGTATCCTCAGGGCGTATCTCTACAACCATGCCTGAATTACTCCACTTCGTGCCACGGTTGGCAGGGCTCATGCCGTTGGTGACAATCTGTTCGGGACCTGTGGCGGCAGGGATGACGAATCCGCCAGGACACATGCAGAATGAATACACGCCACGACCATCCACCTGAGTGACCATAGAGTATTCAGCGGTAGGCAGGTATTTGCCTTTGCCGTTCTTGTTGTGATACTGAATCTGGTCGATGAGATGGGCTGGATGCTCAAGGCGGACGCCAACGGCAATGCCCTTCGGCTCAATTTCGATGTTTGCTTTAGCAAGATACGTGTAAATGTCTCGTGCTGAGTGACCTGTCGCCAGTATGACGGGTCCTTTGAACTCCAGCTCCTGACCAGCCGGAAGGTATATAGCCTTGACGCCATCAACCTTGGTCTCCTCACCTTTGGTCGACAGAAGGAACTCCGTCATCTTTGTTTGGAAGTGCACCTCACCACCACACTTGATGATAGTGTTGCGCATGTTCTCAATGACACGTGGCAGTTTGTCGGTACCAATGTGCGGATGAGCCTCATAGAGAATGGAACTAGATGCTCCATGCTGACAGAATACATTAAGGATTTTATTTACGTTCCCGCGCTTCTTGCTGCGTGTGTAGAGCTTACCATCTGAGTAGGCTCCGGCACCTCCCTCACCAAAACAATAGTTTGATTCAGGGTCTACTTTCTGAGTTTTCTTTATCAGTGCCAGGTCTTTCTTTCGCTCACGAACGTCTTTTCCACGTTCCAAGATGACAGGACGCAGACCAAGCTCAATGAGTTTCAGCGCAGCAAACAGTCCACCGGGACCCTCGCCAACAACTATAACCTGTGGCTTGCCTTCAACATTAGCGTATTCGGTGCGTTCGAATTGCTCCTCCTGAGGATATTCGTTGACATAAGCACGAACCTTCAGGTTGACATAGATGGTGCGTTGGCGTGCGTCTATGCTTTTCTTCAGTACTCTCACGGCATTCAAAGTGCGGATGTCGAGACCCTTTTCCTTGGCAAGATATTGTTTTATTGCGTCTTCGCTGTATGCATTCTCGGGTAGAACCCTGAGTTGATATTCGTTGGTCATAATTCTATATTTTTATGATTTAGGGGAGTTAAGGGGGAGTTAGAAGGGAAGTTATTCGCTTCGCGAAGGAAGTTAGAGGGACAAATGTTCTGTACCTCCTTCAGTAGGGGCATTCACCTCTTATTACAAAAGTGTTGTCCCTTTAACTCCTCTCTAACTCCCTGTTAACTCTCCTCCATTGAGTATTTTTGCGCAAAATTACTCATTTTTATTGGGATTTAGTTGGTTATTGCAATAAAACTTAGTACTTTTGCTCTCAAGTTTTGCATTTCCCTCCTTGTAAGAGGGGTGCCGAATAATAACAACACATATATTAATAAGGAATGAAAGTATTGAAATTCGGCGGAACGTCCGTTGGTTCCGTGAAATCCATTCTCAGCTTGAAAAGCATTGTCGAGCGGGAAGCCAAACATCAGGAAATTGTAGTTGTCGTCAGTGCTCTTGGAGGTATTACCGACCAACTGTTGTCAACATCGCAGTTGGCACTTAAAGGCGACGATGGGTGGAAAGACCAGTATAAGAGCATGGTCGACCGCCATCACCGGATGATTGACACCATTATTACCGACACCGACGACCGTGAGGACCTATTTAATAAGGTGGATGCGCTTTTCGAGCAGTTGCAGTCACTCTACACCGGAGTTTTCCTCGTTCATGATTTGAGCCATAAGACACAGGATGCCATCGTATCGTATGGTGAGCGCCTGAGCTCTAATATTGTTGCCACACTTATCCGTGGGGCAAAGTGGTTTGACTCGCGTGACTTCATCAAGACACATGACGTTCACGGACGGCGCAGTCTTGATTCCGACCTAACCATGCGGCTTGTGCGCAATGCCTTTACCGAGATGCCACGCATCAGCGTTTTGGGTGGATTCATATCCCGTGACAGTGAGTCGGACGAGATAACGAACCTTGGACGTGGCGGAAGCGACTATACCGCTTCTATAGTTGCCGCAGCACTTAATGCCGAGGTGCTGGAAATTTGGACCGACGTGGATGGATTCATGACCGCCGACCCGCATGTCATAAAGACCGCCTACACCATCAACGAACTGAGTTATGTGGAGGCTATGGAGCTCTGTAACTTCGGAGCCAAGGTCATCTACCCTCCAACAATATATCCCGTTTGCGTCAGGAATATTCCTATCAAGGTGAAGAACACCTTCAATCCTAACGGACGCGGAACAATCATCAAGCAGAAAATCGACGACAACAAGAAGCCTATCAAAGGAATCTCGTCTATCAGTGGAACAACTCTGATTACCGTCACCGGATTGTCAATGGTGGGTGTCGTCGGTGTGAACCGCCGAATATTCACATCACTGGCAAGCAATGGCATAAGCGTGTTCATGGTTTCGCAGGCATCATCTGAGAACTCTACATCTATAGGTGTTCGTGATGTTGATGCTAAGAATGCCGTTGATGTGCTCAACGAGGAGTTCAAGGCAGAGATTGAGGACGGACGAATGTTCCCGATGCATGCCGAGAGCGGACTTGCCACCATCGCTATCGTGGGTGAGAACATGAAGCATGCCGCCGGTATTGCCGGAAAGCTCTTCGGAACTCTCGGTCGAAGCGGTATCAGTGTTATTGCCTGCGCTCAAGGTGCCAGTGAGACTAATATCTCATTTGTTGTCGAAGGGAAGTCTCTGCGCAAGTCGCTGAATGTTCTCCACGATTCATTCTTCTTGTCGGAATATAAGGTTCTGAACCTGTTTATCTGTGGTGTTGGAACTGTTGGTGGAAAGCTCATCGACCAGATCAGAAGCCAGTATGACGACCTTAAGCAACGCTCGCATCTGAAACTCAATGTCGTGGGTATTGCCTCATCGCATAACGCTATCTATAACCGTGACGGAATAGACCTCTCGAACTATCGTGAGGAGCTGCATAAGTCGGAGCCTAGTGATCCGTCGAAACTTCGTGACAATGTCATCGGAATGAACATTTTCAATAGCGTGTTCGTCGATTGTACAGCATCTAAGGAGATAGCATCGCTCTATCAGTCGTTCCTTGAGCATAATATATCAGTCGTTGCGGCAAACAAGATTGCGGCTTCGTCGGATTATGAGAGCTATGTCAAACTGAAGGAAACGGCTATTGCCCGTGGTGTGAAGTTCCGCTTTGAGACTAATGTCGGAGCCGGACTGCCTATCATCGGTACTATCAACGACCTGCGTAATTCGGGTGATAAGATTCTGCGCATCGAGGCTGTGCTCTCCGGAACGCTGAACTTTATCTTTAATGAGATCAGTGCCGATGTCCCATTCTCAGAGACCGTTCGCCGTGCCAAGGAGCAGGGATATTCTGAGCCAGACCCACGCATCGACCTCAGTGGCACTGATGTTATCCGCAAACTCGTTATCCTCACTCGTGAGGCTGGCTATCGTGTTGAGCAGGCTGATGTTGAGAAGCACCTCTTTGTTCCTGACGATTACTTCGAGGGCTCTGTTGAGGACTTCTGGAAGAAACTTCCGAATCTCGATGCCGACTTTGAGAGTCGCCGTAAGGAACTGGAGAAGGAACATAAGAAGTGGCGCTTTGTCGCAACAATGGACGGTGGCAAGACCAGCGTTGCCCTGAAGGCTGTTGGTCCTGAGCATCCGTTCTATAATCTTGAGGGCTCCAACAATATCGTTCTCCTTACCACTGAGCGCTATAAGGAATACCCGATGCTCATCCAGGGCTATGGTGCCGGTGCGTCAGTTACTGCCGCCGGAGTGTTCGCCAACATCATGAGTATCGCTAATATATAGTTTATGCAAAATTCAAAATTCAAAATTCAAAATTATGATTACATTTGTTTCTGTGCTAGATTAAATACAATAACTCTATAACAAATCATATCATAATTTTGAATAATGAATTTAGAATTTTGAATTTGAAGATAAGAACATGAAACACATTATTATATTGGGAGATGGCATGGCAGACCATGCCATAGAAAGACTTGGGGAAAAGACTCCCCTGCAATTTGCAGACACACCGTATATGGACATGCTTGCAAAGCGTGGAAAGACCGGTAGACTCGTGACTGTTCCTGATGGATTTGCTCCGGGCTCTGAGGTTGCAAATACGGCAATATTGGGCTATGATCTAAATAAGGTTTATGAGGGACGTGGACCGTTGGAGGCTGCATCCATCGGTTATGAGATGCGCCCTGACGATCTTGCCATCCGTTGCAACATCATTACCATTGACGACGGGAAGATTAAGAACCATCACGGCGGACACCTCAGCACTGAGGAAGGCACACAGCTCATTGAGTATCTCGACGAACAGCTGGGCAATGACCGTGTACATTTTATTCCGGGAATACAGTATCGCCATCTGCTTATTATAAAAGGTGGAAACAAACATATCGTCTGTGTCGGTCCGCATGACCATCCTAATGAGCCGTGGGAGCCTCTGCTTGTAAAACCTGAAGAGAATTATGACGACTCAAAGGACTCTCATAAGGCTGAGCTCACTCCGCAAGAGACTGCCGACCTGCTAAACGACCTTATCCGAAAGAGTCAGGAGCTTTTGCCGAAGCATCCGTTCAACGTTGAGCGTGCTAAAGAAGGCAAGGATCAGGCAAATTCCATCTGGCCGTGGAGCGGTGGTTACCGTCCATCAATGCAGACGCTACAGGAACTTTATCCGCAGATTAAGTCGGGAAGTGTTGTCTCTGCCGTCGACCTCATCCGTGGTATCGGTCACTACGCGGGGCTGGATGTTATCAAAGTTCCGCGTGTAACCGGTCTTGCCAACACCAACTATGAGGGTAAGGTTCAGGCTGCGCTGACTCAGCTTTACAATCAGGACTTTGTATTCCTGCACTTTGAGGCAACAGATGAGGCAGGGCATGATGGCGACCTCGACCTTAAGATCCGTGCAATCCAGTATCTCGACCATCGTGTCGTGGAGCCTATATATAATGAGGTGAAGACATGGGAAGAGCCGGTGGCTATCGCCGTTCTCCCTGACCATCCTACTCCTGTCGAGATCCGCACTCATGTCAAGGAACCGGTTCCGTTCCTCTTCTGGTATCCGGGTATCGAGCCCGACAGTGTTCAGGAGTATGATGAGGAGAGTTGCGTCAGTGGCTCTTACGGTATGCTCCGCCTGCATGAGTTCATGGATAAGTTTATGGGATTATAATATAAATTCAAAATGCAAAATTCAAGATTCAAAATTATGATTACTCTAGGTATAAGGGCTTTCTTATTAATTTGCTCTATTAATAATTTGAATCTTGATTTTTGTTGTCTTGAATAATTAAAGTAATCATAATTTTGAATTTTGAACTTTGAATTAAATGTTATATTATTCAACAAATAAGAAAGCACCACTAGCCACTCTTGAGAAGGCAGTGGTGAAGGGCTTGGCAGAAGACCGTGGTCTATACATGCCCGAGAAGATAAATAAGTTGCCGCAAGGTTTTTTCAACCATATTGATGAATTGTCGTTCAAGGAGATTGCTCGAAATGTTGCCGATGCATTCTTCGGGGAGGATGTCGACGCCGAATCATTGAAGCGCATCGTTTATGATACGCTTTCGTTCGATTGCCCTATCCATAAGGTTGACGATAATATCTATGCACTGGAACTCTTCCATGGTCCTACGCTGGCATTCAAGGATGTAGGTGCGCGTTTCATGGCTCGTCTGCTCCAGTACTTTATCAAGCGTGAGGATCAGAAGGGTGAGGTCAACGTCCTCGTTGCTACATCTGGCGATACCGGCTCTGCCGTTGCCAACGGATTCCTTGGTGTCGATGGCATTCACGTTTATGTCCTTTATCCTAAGGGCAAGGTTTCGAAGATTCAGGAGAGTCAGTTCACTACTCTTGGCAAGAATATCACTGCCATTGAGGTCGACGGAGTCTTCGATGATTGTCAGGCTCTGGTAAAGAACGCCTTCATGGACAAGGAACTCAATGACCACATGCGCCTCACTTCGGCAAACAGTATCAATGTGGCTCGATTCCTTCCGCAAGCATTCTATTATTTCAATGCTTATGCCCGACTAAAAGAACAGGGACTGCTGAAGTTTGATGGAGGAGTTTCGAATATGGTTATGTGTACTCCTTCTGGTAACTTCGGAAATATCACCGCCGGACTCTTTGGCAAACGTATGGGATTGCCTATCAAGCATTTCATTGCCGCTAATAATGCCAACGATATATTCTATAATTATCTCCAGACAGGCAAGTATGAGCCGAAACCATCGAAGCAGACTCTTGCCAACGCAATGGATGTTGGTGATCCTTCGAACTTTGCCCGTGTTTATGATTTGTATAATGGCTCATGGGAGGCAATTAAGAAGGACATTAGCGGTGCAACATACTCAGATGACAATATCCGTGAGACAATGAAGGAATGCTATCAGCGCACTGGCTATGTTCTCGATCCTCATGGCGCTTGTGGCTATCGTGCTCTTCGTGAACAACTCAAACCTGGTGATATAGGAGTATTCTGCGAGACGGCTCATCCTGCTAAGTTCAAGGAAAAGGTTGATGCCATCATCGGTGCCGATATTCCAATCCCTGAGCGGTTGGCGGCATTCATGAAAGGAAAGAAGCAAAGCATCGAGATGAGTAAGGACTTTGCCGACTTTAAGAAATTTCTTCTTGAACAATAGTTTTCAACAAGATAATGGGTGGTCACTTAGTGGCTGCCCTTTTGTTTTATGTGAAAACTTTTGAAAAACACCGATTTTATTTTGTATCTAGATTTTAATTCATTATCTTTGCAAGAAATAACCAAATACTAGCTTATGGTTTATATTGACCTGCCCGAAGAGGGGACACGCCGACTGAGTTTCTACCTTGCAATGGAGGAATGGGTCGCACGCAACATGAACGAGCCTGAGTGCTTCTTCATGTGGCAAGTAGAGCCTAGTGTCATCTTCGGACGTAATCAGGATATTTATTCAGAAGTTAATCTCGACTATTGCCGGGAGCACAATATACAGGTATATCGCCGGAAGAGCGGTGGAGGATGTGTTTATGCCGACATGTCGAACGTTATGTTGGCTTATATCTGCACAGCCGATGAAGCCCAGACGACCTTTGGCAAATATCTTGAAATGGTTGTCGGGGTTATAAGACAGATGGGAGTTAAGGCTTCTTGGACAGAGCACAACGACATTATGATTGGTGACCGCAAGGTTAGTGGCAATGCTTACTACCACATCACAACAATATTTCCATCAGGACAAACAATTAACTCTAATCACCAATCACCTGTCACCTCAGTGGGTCGAAGCATTGTTCATGGCACCTTCCTCTACGATACCGACATGCAGAACATGGTCGGCTCCATCACCCCGTCGGACGAAAAGCTATTAAAACATGGAGTTCAGAGTGTACGGCAACGTATCTGTCTCTTCAAGGACTACACCAAGATGACGCTTCCCGAGGTTAAGGATTTTATTCGCCAGCACCTTACCGACCGTACAATCACTCTCACTCCTGAAGATGTCAAGCAGATAGAGGCTCTTGAACGAGAATACCTCGAGCCTTCCTGGATTTATGATCACAACCCTACTCACTAATTAATCATTGATTATTATATCCGTTGTGTAAGCCATTGCTTTGTAATGGCATCCTATTAAAAACTTAAAACTTAAAACGATATGAACAAACGAACCTGTCTCTATGACAAACATGTGGCTCTCGGAGCTCTGATGCAACCTTTCGGTGGCTTTGATATGCCTATCCAGTACACAAGTATTATCGACGAACACAATGCTGTCCGTAATCATGTTGGCGTCTTTGATGTCAGTCACATGGGCGAGATTATCATCAGTGGTCATCAGGCTGAGGAATTCGTCAATCACATCTTTACCAACGATGTCCGAAAGATGAAGCCCGGTGACGTAATGTATGGCATGATGTGCTATGAAGATGGTGGAACGGTTGATGATACATGCATTGATATGATTGAGCCGAACCGCTATTTCATGACCATTAATGCTGCCAATATTGACAAGGATAATGATTGGGTTCACAAGCAGGCAGAAGATTATGATGTCGTGGTCTGCTATAAGAGCGATTGGTGGAACCAACTAGCCATTCAGGGTCCTGAGGCTGAGAAGACCGTAACGGAGGTTCTCCATCTTCCTGTATCCGACCTGAATTTCTATCAGTGCAAGGAAATTCTCCGCTTTGATAGTGGCGTTCTTGTTTCTCGTACTGGCTATACCGGTGAGGATGGCTTTGAAGTATATGGTGATAAAGAGTATATCCGTGATGCATGGGATAGACTGATGAAAGCTGGCGTTACTCCTTGTGGACTCGGATGCCGTGACACCCTTCGTTTTGAGGTCGGTCTGCCACTCTATGGTGATGAACTTTCTAAGGATATTTCTCCTATTATGGCGGGCTTAAGCCATTTCGTCGATTTCGATAAGCCAGAATTCATTGGTAAGGAAGCTTTGCTAAAGCAGAAGACGGAAGGTGTTGCAAAGCGCCTCCGTGGTATTCAACTTGACGATCATGCTGTGCCTCGTCATGGATATAAGGTTCTACAGGATGGCAAGGAAGTTGGTGAGGTAACAACCGGTTATCGTCTTATCTCTGCTGATAAGAGTTGTGCTGTCGCATTGGTTGACAGTTCACTTAAGCTTGGTGATCGTGTGGAAATTCAAATCCGCAAGAAGACTTTCCCTGGCACCATTGTTAAGAAGAGATTCGTTGATACACATTATAAGAAATAACTACATTAGAATAATAATAAAAGAAATAACAACATTATGGCAAAAGTAATTGAAGGACTCTATTATACAGAGAGCCACGAGTATGTAAAGGTTGACGGTAACGTCGGAACAATAGGAATCACTGATTATGCTCAGCATGCACTTGGTAATGTCGTTTATGTCGACATGCCTGATGTTGATGATGAAGTCGAGGCTGGCGAGGAGTTTGGTGCCGTTGAGAGTGTAAAGGCGGCAAGCGACCTTAATTCTCCTGTAAGCGGAAAGGTCATTGAGATTAACGAGGCTCTGGAGGACAAGCCGGAACTTATCAATCAGGATGCTTTCGCCAATTGGATTATAAAGGTTGAACTCTCGGATAAGTCTCAGCTCGACGACCTCATGGACGCAAAGGCTTATGAGGAGTTCTGCGGAAAACAAAACTAAAACCACTTTCGACATTATGTACAAGTATTTTCCTCATACCCCGGAGGATATTGCAGAAATGCTGGCTAAGATTGGGGCGGATTCTCTCGACGGACTCTATGGTGAGCTGCCTGAGAGTGTCCGCTTCAAAGGCGAATACGACCTTCCATCGGCAATGAGTGAGATTGAGGTTCGCCAGTTCTTCGATAAACTTGGAAAGAAGAACAAGCAACTCGTCTGCTTTGCCGGTGCCGGAGTCTACGACCATTATGCTCCTTCTGCTATTCCTCAACTCATAGAACGCTCGGAATTCCTAACATCATATACTCCTTATCAGGCAGAAATTTCACAGGGAACTCTCCATTATATCTTTGAGTATCAGTCAATGATGGCTGAACTTACTGGAATGGAAATATCGAATGCCTCGATGTATGATGGTACTACCGCTACTGCCGAGGCAATGATGCTGGCTTACAATAATTCACGTAAGGCAGATACTGTCCTTATCAGTTCAGCTATCGACCCTAAGACCATAGCCGTTGTCCGTACTTATGCTCACTTCCATGGTGTGAAGTTGGAGATGTTCAATTCTCTAGAGATCTCTCTTGATGAGTTGAAAGCTCGCATAGAGAAGGGCGATGTTGCCGGAGTTATTGTTCAGCAACCTGATTATTATGGTATCATTGAGGACTTCACCGGTTTTGCCGATGCATGTCATTCGAAGAAAGCATTGTTCATAATCAATAGTGTTGCCGCCGATCTTGCCCTGTTGAAGACACCTGGTGAGTGGGGTGCCGACCTTGCAGTTGGTGATGTTCAGAGTCTTGGCATACCAATGGCTTTCGGTGGACCGTATGCTGGATATATGTGTTCAACCGAAAAGTTGATGCGCAAATTGCCGGGACGAATTGTCGGAAAGACCTATGACTCCAATGGCAAGCGTGCTTTCGTGCTGACTCTTCAGGCTCGTGAACAGCACATTCGTCGTCAGAAAGCTACATCAAATATTTGTTCCAATGAGTCATTGATGGCTCTTTATGTCACAATCTATATGTCTTTGATGGGTAAAGAGGGCATAAAGGAAGCTGCTCAAACATCTTTTGATGCCGCTCATTATCTCTGTGAAAGGCTTACGAAAACCGGTAAGGCTCATCTTGTTTACAATAAGCCATTCTTCAATGAATTCCTTGTTGAAATGGATAACCGTGACGAGTTCTATGATCGTGCGATAGCTAAAGGAATCCTTCCTGGTGTAAAAGTCGGCAGTAATCAACTCTTAATCGCGGTAACTGAGAAGAGAACAAAGGAAGAGGTTGATAATTTCCTCTCTCTACTTTAATGTAAATCTTTAAGACTGTATCTAAACTTTCCCTCCATTCGAAGGGAATTGGGGAGACTTTTTATGAACAATAAATTATACGGCAATCTTATATTTGAGCTCTCACATCCTGGTCGTCGTGCCTATTCTCTGCCGAAGAATGAGTTTGGCAATCATGAATTGCCAAAGGAGATGAGGAGAGCAAAGGATGCGGAACTTCCTGAATGCGATGAGATGACCGTTGTCCGTCATTACACCAATATGAGTGAAAACAACTTTGGTGTGGACAATGGGTTCTATCCGCTCGGTTCCTGCACAATGAAATACAATCCTCCAATTAATGAGGAAATTGCTGCTTTGCCAGCATTTAATAACCTTCACCCATTGCAGCCGGAATCATCTGTTCAAGGAGCATTGCAGGTGGAGTACGACCTTCAAAGGGCGTTGAGTGCCATTACAGGTATGAGCGACTTCACTCTGAATCCTTGTGCCGGCGCCCATGGGGAGTTGACGGGTCTTATGATTATTCGTAGTTACCATCAGTCTCGTGGGGATAACAAGCGGAATAAGGTCATAGTACCTGACTCTGCACATGGAACGAACCCAGCTTCCGCAGCTGTTTGTGGATGCGAGGTCCTTGAAGTGAAGAGTACCGAGGACGGTCTTGTTGACCTTGCCGACCTTAAGGAACTCGTGAAGAATCATCCTGACGATATTGCGGCAATGATGATGACGAATCCGAATACCCTTGGACTCTTCGAACGAGATATTCCGGAGATAACAAAGCTTATCCATTCAGCCGGTGGACTGATGTATTATGATGGTGCAAACCTCAATCCAATGCTTGGCGCGGCTCGTCCTGCTGACATGGGATTTGATGTCATGCATATCAATCTTCATAAGACATTCTCTACTCCTCATGGTGGCGGAGGTCCAGGCTCTGGACCTGTCGGGGTGAGGAAAGGACTAGAGAAGTTCCTTCCAAAACCACATGTGGTTAAAACGGGTGATGCCTTTTCTATAGAAGGCCTAGAGGTTCAGGATGAACTTGAAGGCCAAGATGGCTTAGAAACTCTAAATAATCAGGATTCTCAAGACAGCATTGAGAAAAAGCTAGAGAACAACCATGTCGGTGCTTTCCTTGGAAACTTCTTGGTTATTGTCAGGGCTCTCACCTATATCCTTTCTCTAGGCAAGGAGAATATCAAGATGGTTGGACCATTGTCTGTCCTCAATGCAAACTATATCAAGGAATCGTTGAAGGATGATTATGAACTTCCGATAGCAGGACTTTGCAAGCATGAGTTCGTGTTCAATGGACTGAAAGACAAGTCAACGGGCGTGACTACTATGGATGTTGCAAAACGCTTGCTCGATTATGGTTATCATGCTCCTACCATTTATTTCCCTCTACTTTTCCATGAGGCAATGATGATAGAGCCAACTGAGAATGAAAGCAAGGAGACCCTTGACGGATTCATTGATGTTATGCATAAGATAGCCAAGGAAGCTCGTGAGACACCTGATGTTGTAAAGAGAGCTCCACATAACACTCCAATTACTCGTGTTGACGATGTTGAAGCCGCCAAACATCCGGTGCTCACATATAAGCAGTTAATTGAAGATTCAGAAAAATAATTAAAGTAAAGATATGCCAAATGCATTGTATTCTAGCAATGTCATTTGGCATATTTTGTTTAAACCATAATAAACCATAGCCTTATGACAAGTACTGATTTGATAATTATAGGTGCAGGTCCTGGTGGATACTCCACTGCCGCATACGCCGCTAGCAAAGGATTGAAGGTTGTTGTCGTGGAGAAAGACAAACTTGGTGGAGTCTGCTTGAACCATGGATGCATACCAACAAAGTGCCTTGCACATGATGCCGACTTACTCCGTAATCCTCTTCTGCCTGATGGCGGACGAAATTTTGTGGACTTCCCGCATATTCAAGAAAGGAAGAATGAGGTTATTCAGAAGCTCCAACAGGGCATTGAGACTATACTTTCACAGCCTGGAATAACGCTGGTGAAGGGCAGGGCAGAGTTCACAGATTCTCATACTATTAATGTTGATGGTGATGAATATTCGGCAAAGAATATTATTATAGCCACTGGCTCACACTCAAAGCTTCCTCCTTTTGCGGTTGAAGGAATGAAATCGAAGAAGACAAAAGTAGTTACATCCACTGAACTTCTAGACATCGACCATGTACCGGAAACTCTTGCCATTGTTGGTGCAGGCGTTATAGGAATGGAGTTTGCCTCGGCTTTTAATACTTTCGGAACTAAGGTTGAGGTTTATGAATTCCTGCCCGAATGTCTTCCTACTCTTGATAAGGATATTGCAAAACGTCTCCGCAAGACCTTGGAGAAGCGGGGGATAAAGTTCCATTTCAAGTTTAGTGTTGAGAATGTCGATGACCTTGGAGCTGAAGTAGTACTTGTTGCCACGGGTAGAGGTGCTTATACCGAAGAATTAGAACTCGAAAAGACCGGTGTAACCTTTGACAGGAAGGGCATAACCGTTGATGATAATATGGAGACGAATGTTCCTGGAGTTTATGCCATTGGTGATGTAAACGGACGGATAATGCTTGCCCATGCCGCAGAGTGGGAGGGAAAGCGTGCCGTAAATCATATCCTCGGGCAGAAGGACAGCATTCGGTTTGACATTATGCCATCGGCAATCTTCACTTATCCTGAGGCTGGAAGCGTTGGCCCTACTGAAGCTGAATTAAAAGAACAGGGCGTGGAATATACCGTTCACAAAAATTTCTTCCGTGCCAATGGAAAAGCATTGTCTATTGATGAGACCGAAGGAATGTTGAAACTTATTGCGGATAAGGACGATAAAATAATCTCTTGCCATATATTCGGACCTCATTCTGCTGATATTGTTCAGGAAGTTACGGCTCTGATGAATTCCGATTGTACGGTTAGTAAGCTAAAGGATATTATACATATTCACCCGACGCTGGGTGAAATTTTAATCTGATTTATTCCCCACCAAGCCTCCCCCAAGGGGAGGATGTCTGATTACCAAACGACTTTTGAATAGTTGCTCAAATTAATTAAGTGATTAAACATCCTCCCCTTGGGGGGAGGCTTGGTGGGGAAATTATTTCCTTATATTAGAATGGCAGGTCGTCAGTGCTATCACCTCCGTCATTTGCTGGTGGGAATGGAGCCTGAGGCTGTTGTGCCTGTGGAGCAGCTGGCTGTTGCGGAGCAGCCTGTGGAGCTGCAGCTGCCGGTGCCGGAGCGCCTGCCTGAGCAGCGTTAGGGTCAACACGCTGAACATTCCATGCACGGATATTGTTGAACCAACGGCCATTGTATTCGTGGGCATCAATATCGAAACTTACGAGCAACTCCTCACCAACCTGAATGTTGAACTGCTTGATTCTGTCCTCGCCGAAAACGTTGAAGACGCACTTACGTGGGTACTTGTCATGAGTCTCGATGACATAGTCCTGAGTCATCCAAGCGTTTCCTGTACTTTTGGAGACACCGCTACGTGGAGGTGTAACGGCAATAATTCTTCCTTGTATTTCCATTATTATTTGAGTTTATGAATTCTTAAGTTTTTGAGCTTATGAGTTTTTGAGTTATGATGCAAAGATAGCAATTTATTTTCTATTTAAGCTTATCTTGTGCATTTTTTTTATTCTCATTGGAAGTAACTTGAGATACCGGATTATCGGCGGGGGTGATGATATGGACATCACGCTGTGGGAATGGAATCTCAATGTTATTGTCATTGAGAGTTGTGTAAATGCATTCCATAATCTTTCCGTCATCGCCATACTGAGTGAGAACATTCACCCAGACGAGAATCTTCAGAGTTACGCAATTATCATCGAAGCTCTTCAATACCACCTTCACACCACGCCTGTGGTCAATGCAACTGAGCTTTGAGATTGCATCGATGAGAAGTTTCTGGCATTGCTGGATGTTCGTGCCGTATGCTACTCCAACTTCAAGGATGTCGAGCTCGTAACCATGATTCTTGGTCATGTTCTTGTAGTTCTTAGTGAAGAGCTGTGAGTTTGTGAATGCGATGACAGAACCATCGATTGCTTCAAGCATAGTTGAAGTATAACTGATGGACGATACTTTACCACGAATACCATCACAGATGATGTAGTCACCCACCTTTATACGTCCTGCCATTAGTGAAATACCGTAGTAGATGTTCTCGAGAATATCCTTCATTGCGAATCCAATACCGGTAGAAAGACCTCCCGAAACCACAACCAGCCAAGTATTGCTCACATGGAAGATAGACAGCGTTATGAGAAGCCATACACCCCAAACTATCACCTGTTGCACCTTGATAATCATTACGCTTCTACTTACAGCCGTCGTCGGATCCTTCTGCTCAAGATATAGCTTAATGAAGTCCTTCAGTGTGTGGTTGATATAGTTGAAGAGGAATGTCAGGATTATTGTCTGGCAAACTGCAAAGATACTTAACTTGAAGTTGCTGGTGTCGATGTAGTCGGTTGTGAAGACCTGCCATATCGTGTCACTGAGGTTGAACACTGATGCCGACCAGTAAATCGAGATGATGAACGAGTAGACCATCAGCGACGGGATGAGCACGAAGTATATAAACCGGAACCACCAAATCTTTGTTACCGGCTTGTCAATTGTGTGGTGGTTGACTCTGTAAACCGACAGCCACTTCCTTATGCAGGCAATGGTGAGGATACATGTCAGCATCATTGTCCACCAGATGATAAGTTGTACGGCAAGCAGTGTATAACCTGACAATGCCAGAATATCTGATATGACGAAGATAGTGAGAGATATAGTTCCCAACATCAGGTCAGACTTTAGTATAAGCTTACCGTTCTTCTTCTCCGAGTAGAACTGCCAAATTGTGGCTGCTATAAGTATCGGCGGGAAGAAAAGGTCGAGAATCACTGTCGGAATAAGCACTATCCGGAATGTGAAGACGATGAACGCCACGGCAATATTAGGCGAATACACCCGGTAAGTATGCTTCATGGCATCGCCGGATACACGCAGAAGGATGGATATGACAATAGCAGCACCCAGCCAAGAGAACTCCAGCAAGAGGTTTGCCGCCATCTTCACGAAGTTCGAACTCGTTATCATACCCGTCTTGAGAATTGCCATGATGATGCCGAAGGTTATGATGGAGCCTGCAAGAATGATGTAAGACCGCTTCTCAAGGAACCACTTATTCTGCTGTTTGAACCTGTCCATCGTCATGAGCTTTGTCACCAGATACTTAATACTCAGGTAGTTGAATGCCACCGCGAGGAGCGCATATAAGGCGATGGCTAGGAACAGCCAGATAATCCATTTGACATCCCATTGCGAAGCCACCTTACTGTCGGGGTCGTACTTCTGTGACATGGAGATCTTCGTCTCCATGACGTACGCCTTCAAGTTCTTCATGATAGAGTAGTAGTCAGGACTGCTTCCACTGAAGATACTCTGTTGTATGTACTTATACTGAACATCAGCATAATTGTTCAGAGTGCTCAGACGCTTCTCGGTGAACTGGTAATAGGCAACATAGTCCTTCATGTCCTGATTGTTGTCCATGAGCATTCGCCGAATATTGACGGCGAGAGTCAAACAGACATTACGGTCAATCTTCGCCCTGTCGGTTAAGTAGAGCGTTGGCATAATGGACAGCGAGTTTATCAGAGAGTCGTATCGTGCAATCTCCGAGTTACTTCGCGCTATGAACTCCTTGAACGGCAGGGTCTTCTTCTTGAATTCCTCATACTGCGACTTCGCCTCATGGCATGCGTATGTTAGTTCAAAGATATTGTCTGTCTGCTGAGAGTAAAGCATTATTGCATTCTGGCTGCTTCGTTCCATGATGTCCTTCATGGTCTCAAAGACTTCCTGGCTCATAGCTTTCGAACTGTTCAGAAGCTCGTTTTGCTGAACATGATATGTTATAAGCTCATGGCGAAGAACCGCAAGCGAATTCGCAAGGCTGTCCTCTTTCAGTACTGCGTTGGCTGGAAGAACGAATAATAATGCTAAAGAAAGTATTATAAAGAGTCTTTTCTTCATAGATGTTAATTTGACCGTACAAAGGTAATAAATAAAAATAAGAATGAAGAGCGTAGAGTCAACAATTAATTTCACATATTCCAACAAAACAGGATAATGCCGAGCAATAAAAAGGAAAGAATTCTTTTTGATTTGTATTCGTTTTACACTACCTTTGCAAAAAATAAGAAAATAAATATGGAACTCATAGCAGATAGCGGAAGTACAAAGACAGATTGGCTGGTAGTCGATGGTAATGGTAAAGAAGTTAAGCGCGTCAGAACCCAAGGGCTTAATCCTTTTCATCTTTCACCTGACAATATTTCGAACATATTGCGGAATGAACTTATAGGACAATTAGATGGTGTGGCAATCAATAAGGTAAGATTCTTTGGCACAGGCTGCACTCCTGAGCAGATTCCGCCAATGCGTTCTTTGCTCTTGAAAGAACTTAATTGCTATGATGTTCTTGTCGGCAGCGATTTGTTGGGAGCTGCTTACGCATTGTGTGGCAGTGAAGAAGGCATAGCGTGTATACTCGGAACCGGGGCAAATAGCTGTCTGTATAATGGAAAGGAAATAGTCGCCAATACCCCGCCACTAGGCTATATACTCGGTGACGAAGGCTCCGGCGCTGTCTTGGGTAAGCTCTTCCTGAATGGAATATTCAAAGGCTCACTGAGTCATGAACTCCGTGACCTTTTCCTGAAAGAGACTACCCAGACTTACGCTGACATTATAAATAAGGTATATAGAGAACCTTTGGCAAACAGATACCTTGCCGGCATAGCAAAGTTTATTGGCAAGCATAAGGAAGATTATCCTGAATTAAAGGCCTTAGTCATACAGAACTTCTGCGATTTTATAACTAAGAATGTCGACGCATACGGTCGTCATGACCTTCCTCTGGGATTTGTTGGAAGTATAGCATGGTACTTCCAAGACGAACTCAAGGCGGCAACCGCCAAATGTGGTTACCGCCTTGGTAAAGTATTACAGAGTCCTCTAGGTTGAGAAGGTTACTCTTCCTTGTCTTTAAGAGTCTCGTTAAGAAAGTCGAGGAAAAGCCTCATGGCTTTATTTGTGGCAATTGCAAGGTTGATGTCGCGTCCGAAGTCTTCTGTAAGTTTGAAAGTACGGATGTCATCCTTGCTGCCATATCCAAGCCAGATTGTTCCGACAGGAATCTCCTTTGTGCCACCGCCTGGTCCTGCTATGCCTGTAGCTGAGATGGCATAGTCGACTCCTAATGCCTTGATAGCACCCTGAACCATCTCACGGGCAACTTCTTCACATACAGCCGTCTGAGTTTCCAAAACCTCATGGTCGACTCCGAGGAGTCTTTCCTTTATCTCGTTAGTGTAAGAAATAATACCGCCCTTGAAATAATTGCTGGCTCCGGGAATAGCAATTATTGACTCTGCTATTCTTCCGCCGGTGCAGCTCTCTGCCGTTCCTACGGTTAGACCGGATGCATAGAGCTGGTCGCCAATCTGTCGTGATATAATTTTGCTTTCAAATTCCATAGTTCTTATTTGAATGTTACTTTTGAGAATGCAGGTAAATCTATTGTCGCGAAATCATGGTCGCGGTACTTGAATGTTCCGACGCAGGCAATCATTGCGGCATTATCCGTTGTGTAGCTGAACTTTGGAATGTATATAGTCCAGCCATAACGCTTGGCATGGTCTCTGAAAGCTTCACGCAGAACAGAGTTCGCACTGACTCCGCCAGCCACTGCAACATGCTTTATGCCAGTTTCCTTCACTGCCATGCGGAGCTTCTTCATCAGTATGTCGACGATGGTGTACTCCAGCGAAGCGGCAAGGTCGTTCTTGTGATGCTCCACGAAATCAGGATCTTCCTTCACCCATTTTTGCAGACTGTAGAGGAAAGAAGTCTTTAGTCCGGAGAATGAGTAATTGAATCCCGGGATGTGAGGCTCCGAGAACTTGAATGCCTTAGGGTCGCCGTCCTTTCCGAGCTTGTCAATGATAGGACCGCCAGGATAGCCTAATCCCATAACCTTTGAGCATTTGTCGATAGCTTCACCGGCAGCATCGTCAATGGTCTGACCGAGTACCTGCATGTCATTGTAGGCATTGACCTTTACAATCTGGCTGTTTCCGCCCGAAACAAGCAGACACATGAATGGGAACGGAGGCATGTGGTTGTCATCATCGCTTTCCTTGATGAAGTGAGCCATCACATGACCCTGAAGGTGGTTGACATCAATAAGAGGAATGTCGAGCGAGCGTGCGAAACCTTTGGCAAAGCTTGTACCGACGAGCAATGAGCCCATCAGTCCTGGCCCGCGGGTAAACGCAACTGCTGAAAGCTGTTCCTTAGTTATTCCGGCACGCTTAATTGCCTGGTCGACTACCGGCACAACATTCTGCTGATGGGCGCGTGAAGCCAACTCCGGCACCACGCCACCGTATGCCTTGTGAACCTCCTGCGAAGCTGTTACATTGCTCAGAATTACCTGATTCTTAAGCACTGCGGCAGATGTGTCGTCGCAAGATGATTCTATGCCTAAAATATATATATCGTCCATAAATATAAATTCTAAATTCAAAATTCTAAATTCAAAATTATGATTACCATTGCCTGATGGATTTAAAATTATGATGCTCTTTCTGTGTCAACTTCACAAATGAAGAAGTAATCATAATTTTGAATTTAGAATTTATAATTTTGAATTAATAATCTCGTATTTCGTTTTTACTCCGACAATATCTCCACGCCCTTGTCGGTCATGAGGAACGTGTGCTCCCACTGAGCTGAAGGCAGTTCATCGGCTGAGATAACCTCCCAACCGTATGGGTCGTCGGCATCAATGAATACCTTCCATGTCCCCATGTTAATCATTGGCTCGATGGTGAATACCATTCCAGGAACGAGCACCATTCCCTCGCCACGGTGTCCATAGTGCAGGATGTCCGGCTCTTCGTGCATTGCCAATCCGACACCATGACCGCAGAGGTCACGGACAACGCCATAGCCATACTTCTCGGCGTGTTTCTGAATGGCATGACCAATGTCGCCGATAGTGCAGTAAGGTACTGCTGCTGCGGCACCGAGGTCAAGGCATTCCTTTGTAACCCTGACGAGTTGTTCTTTCTCAGGGGTGGAATGACCACCGATAATGAACATGCGGCTTGCGTCACCATAATATCCGTTAACGTCGAGAGTCATATCCACATTGACGATGTCGCCCTCTTTGAGCACATCTTCAACCTTCGGAATTCCATGACAAACGACTTCGTTTATACTTGTGCAGACGCTCTTTGGGAATCCTTCGTAGTTCAGGCAAGAAGGATGAGCATTGTGGTCTTTGCAGTACTGCATGCAAATATCGTCAATCTCCTGGGTGTTCATTCCCGGGTGGATAGCCTCAGCAACTGCATCGAGGCATCCTGAGTTTACCTTTCCGGCAATGCGGATGCCTTCAATCTGTTCGGGTGTTTTTACCATGTCACGGGTTGGAACGAGCTTACCTTTGCTCTCCAACTCCATTATCTTTAAGTCTTCTGCTGTTGGTGCCTGTCCTTTGAGGCAGTGCCAACGTCTTTTTTTCTTGAACATAATATTCCTTTTATTGAGTGCAAAAGTACACAATTTTTTTCATTTACGAATACCTATTATATAGTAATTTATTGGCATGTAGATTTTCATTTGCCTTTTATCGGTGTGGAATGTAAGAAAAAGTAAACGTTTACAATAAATAATTGCAATGTGGAGATTACAAATGAAATAGTTTTATTACCTTTGCAATCTGAAATTACTAAACTCACTCAATTTATAAAATGTCTTCATTAACAATTGCAATTATCGTCGTCTTCTGCCTAGGCTATGCTCTTATAGCCACGGAGAGCCTGACGAAAATTAACAAGGCGGCTATTGCGCTGCTTATGTTTGTAGCGTGCTGGACGCTCTATATGTGTTCGCCGGATTATTTTGTCGGATTGATGCATCCTGACTTCAAGGGTGCTGGCGATGCCGTCATTACGTTTGTCAACGGATTGATAACCAATCATCTAGGCGACACATCGACAACCTTGTTCTTCCTGATGGGAGCCATGACTATCGTTGAGGTAGTCGACAAGAATGGTGGTTTCGACTGGGTGAAGAAAGTAATGAAAACAAAGTCGAAGCGTGCTTTGCTTTGGCGTATCGCTTTCATGACATTCTTCCTTTCTGCAATCCTCGACAATATGACCACGAGTATCGTGATGATTATGATTCTGCGCAAGCTTGTTCCCGACCACAAGGACCGTATCATCTATGCCTCACTCGTTATCATCGCAGCCAACTCAGGTGGCGCATTCTCGCCAATCGGTGATGTCACTACCATCATGCTTTGGAATGCCAACATGATTACTGCAGCCGGTGTAATAAGTGAGATTCTCATTCCGTCAATAGTATCAATGGTTGTTCCTGCTTTTATCCTCCAGTTCCTGTTGAAGGGCAACCTTGGCGACATCGCAGGCAATGATAATTCAGCCGATACTGAGGTCCTCGACCTGTCGAGTGCTCAGCGCAAGGCAATATTCTTTGTCGGTGTCGGTGGTCTTATCTTTGTGCCAATCTTCCGTTACATCACTAATCTGCCTCCGTTCGTCGGAATCCTGCTCGTCCTTGGTTGCCTTTGGACGCTGAGCGAGATATTCTATCGCAATGTCAATGGTACCAGTGAAGGTGCTTCTCATCGTGTCATTGAGCTCATCCGCAATATCGATATGGGCACAATTTTCTTCTTCCTCGGTATTCTGATGGCTGTCGCCTGCCTTGAGGAGGTCGGTGTACTGCATCAGTTAGGCAGTGGACTGAACGTTGTCTTCAATGGCAACCACTTCATGGTTACCGGTATAATCGGTGTCCTGAGTTCTATCATTGATAATGTGCCTCTCGTTGCCGGTTGTATGGGCATGTATCCAATACAGGCAGCTACCGACTTTGCTACCGACGGAATATTCTGGCAGTTGCTTGCTTACTGTGCCGGTGTTGGTGGCTCAATGCTCATCATTGGCTCGGCTGCCGGTGTTGTCGTCATGGGTCTGGAGAAGATAACATTCGGTTGGTATATGAAGCATATCTCGTGGATAGCCTTTATCGGTTACCTCGCAGGTATACTTTGCTACTATGTTATGCGTGAATTTATCTTTACTACTCCGCTTTAATGGAGTTAAAGATATATCAAAATGTAACGGTCTGATATTCAGACCGTTTTTTGTTTGCTGCCCGATTGGCATGTAAAAGATACTCGATTAGCTTGTAAAAAATACCCAATTAGAAGCTAAAAGATACCCGATTACAAGCTAATCGGGTATCTTTTAGAAATAGGTTTGATTGTCCGATGGATAAATTCGGACAATCCTCGTTTTATTCCTCAAATCCGCAACTACGCGCCTAATATGATACAGAAGCGAAAATAATCTGCATCGTTAGTAAAAAGGGGGCACAGTGCATCGAATGTCACCATAAA
>OMZV01000013.1 GCA_900315635.1 uncultured Prevotella sp. | reverse complement strand
AAGCCCAAAGTGGGGCTAATCCCCATAGATAAGTCAACCTGCCGTACAACTCGGTCTTCATATTGCTCGTTCCTCGCAACACGAAGACCTCTTTAGTTAAACGATTACCACCTTTATCAGTTGCATCACGTCCTAATTGCTGTATCTGTGCATCCCTTTTCTTTGCTGCATTTGCATATGTTCTCCAATCAAGTTCTGTTAAAACCTTGTTTACTGACTCCTTTACAATCTTGTGAAGGTCAGATTCTGTTATCTTAATTACTTGTTTATCCATAATCATTGTTTCTATCTTAATTATCATTAATAAATATCTCCATTATCAAAAATAAGCTTTATCTTTGCTCAAAATTTGAGAATTATGGAAATACAAGTTATTTTATCTATCCTTAGAACTTTAAAAGTTGCAAGATTTAAAGAAAATGCAAAATACAGCTTTTTAGGAAACTTGTTTTATGAAGATTATGTTTTTGGAGTATATCTATTTAAAGACTCTGTGGGTCAATATATTTGTCTTGAATATATTGTGAATAATGTTAGTGATATAGAAGATTCTTTAAAGTCTATAGATAAACGAGTCATTGCAGGTAAATATATTGTTAAAGGCACAGACATTATTTTACGAACCTTCTTTCCTGTTTTATTTGAAGAAACTTTTTTTGAACGTCAAGTAAACAATTCAATGAGTGTTTTACAAAGAATGATACATATTTGTAGGCACTAAAAATGCAGCCATTTCTGGCTGCATTTTATAGGTTAATTGTGCCAACTGCGATGTTATTGCCTTTGTCGTAGGTCGACTTGACAGCCGGCTCATGGCGAAGGCGTGCCACAAGAGTGTCCTTGTAGTTGTTCATGTAGTACATGTCGTGCTCCGATGCATCACAGGTCACTTTCAGCTTGGCGTTATGGCGGAGCAGTTCCTGCAGTTCGTTTTCCATCGACAGGATACAGCGGATGACGACAGTAGAGCGTGCGTCGATGGTAGCTGTCGTGTCCCTGAATATCTCTGGGAATCGCTGTGACATGCGGTTGGCTATCTGCCGGTGTTGCTGAGCACCCAGCTTGGTCAGTTCGCCATAGCGGTTGTAAGCCTCTGCGGCCATTGCACGTGCTGCCTGAAGGGCATATTTCCCGTCAGGAGTAAGCAAGCCGAGGGAATCGGCGTGGGCAAGCAGGGCTATCGGACGGCTGTATTGCTTCGGGTCGATGAGGAAACGGGAACCGTGACGGCCATAGTGCGACATGTAGAAGGGCTTGTAGCCTTTAGGAGCTGGCGTCAACTTGCCCGACGGCGTGGGGTAAGCCTTGTAGCTGCTGGCTGACTTTTGCGGGTCGGCATTTATTACATCACGGAATGACTGGGCACCGGACGTAACAACAGTCAGTGCCATTGCGATTATGAGGATTGTCTTTCTCATTTTTTAGAAGTAGTTTTATTTGGCAAAGTTACTTATTTTTCATTGTGAAGCGAAATGATTTGTATTAAAGAAAGTTGCAAACTTGCTAAAGTGAATGAAAATTAGTACCTTTGCAAACTTACATTGTGTAAAAATGACGAAGAAATTATTTATTGAGACTTACGGCTGTCAGATGAATGTAGCCGACTCCGAGGTTGTTGCCAGCATCATGCGTATGGCTGGCTATGAGCCAACTGAAAATGAGGTAGAGGCTGATGCCATATTCCTCAATACATGCTCCGTTCGTGAGAACGCAGAGAACAAAATATACCACAGGCTGGACCAACTCTGGGGCTCAGCCAATTCCAATAAGACAAAGCTTGGCACTGCTGACGGCTCCGATTCCAAGGAGACGAAGGGCAGTTCTTCACGCCACCTTATCCTGGGAGTGCTCGGCTGTATGGCTGAACGGGTTAAGGACGACCTGATAAAGAACCACCATGCCGACCTGGTTTGTGGTCCTGACGCCTACCTTAACCTGCCGGATATGATTGCACAGGTGGAGAATGGCACTCCGGCTATGGACGTTGTACTGTCAACTACGGAGACTTACCGCAACATAATTCCTACCAGAATAGGCGGAAACCACGTCAGCGGATTCGTCAGCATAATGCGTGGTTGCAACAACTTCTGCCACTACTGCATCGTGCCTTATACCCGTGGACGTGAGCGTTCGCGCGATGTCGAGAGCATTCTAGCCGAAGTCCGTGACCTGCACGACAAAGGGTTCAAGGAAGTTACACTGCTCGGGCAGAACGTAAACTCCTACGGTTTGCTTCCGAACGGCAAGAGACCGGAGAACGGAATCATAGTAGAAGAGGAGAACGGAGAGGAACTTCATGTCTGCTCCTTTGCCGAACTGCTGCGGAAAGTAGCCGAGGCTGTGCCTGACATGAGGGTGAGATTCACCACATCCAACCCTGAGGACATGACCGAGGACATCCTTCACGCCATTGCCGATGAGCCAAACTTATGCCACCACATACACTTCCCGGCTCAGAGCGGGTCCGACAAAGTACTTCACGACATGAACAGAAAGTACACGCGGGAGGACTATCTCAAGAAGGTTGACGCCATCCGGCGGATTATTCCGGACTGCGGACTGACCACGGACATATTCGTCGGCTATCATGACGAGACCGAGGAAGACTTCGAACAGACCATGTCCCTAGTACGGAAGGTAGGCTTCGACTCAGCGTTTATGTTCAAATATTCGGAGCGTCCGGGCACTTACGCAGCCAAGCATCTGCCCGACAATGTGCCTGAAGAGGAGAAGATTTGCCGTCTTAACAAGCTCATTCATCTCCAGACAAGCATCTCGGCAGAGCGCAACAAAGCCGACGAAGGCAAAGAGTTCGATGTCCTTCTGGAGCGATTCAGCAAACGCAACCGCAATCAACTGATGGGGCGTACACAACAGAACAAGGCTGTTATCATAGACCGTGGCAACCATCACATAGGCGAAACGGTACGTGTGCGCATCAACGGGTCGACCAGTGCCACTCTGTTCGGTGAGGTAATTGAGTCATAATAATGATTTTTTGAACTTTGATTTTGAGTTTATCCAGATGAAAGAATTCCTACAAGTGCTTCGGCGATTCGTCCCGCCATACAAGAAATACATAGTTCTGACGGTAGTGTTCAACCTTTTGTCGGCACTGCTGAACATCTTCTCGTTCGCTACTCTCATCCCGATATTGCAGATTCTGTTTAAGACTGACGGTGGAGTGAGAGCCGACCATCTTATGGCTTTGGGCTCGGGCGACCTGAAGGATGTGCTGTCGAACAATGCCAACTTCTATGTCCAGCAGATTATCGACAGCGTCGGGGCAACGAACACGCTGCTCATCATCGGTGCATTCCTTGCCTTCGCGACATTCCTGAAGACCGGAGCTTACTTCCTGAGTGCCGCCGCCCTGATTCCGGTTCGCACCGGAGTTGTCCGTGACATACGCAACCAGCTGTACCGGAAGATAACCTCCCTGCACCTCGGATTCTTCTCCGAAGAGCGCAAAGGCGACATCATAGCACGAATGACGGGCGATGTCCAGGAGATAGACAACTCCATAATGTCGTCACTGGAGATGCTGTTCAAGAACCCGATCCTCATCATCATCTACTTCGCCACGCTGATATTCGTCTCCTGGCAGCTCACTCTGTTCACCATAATATTCGTTCCTATATTCGGATGGTTCATGGGACTCGTCGGCAGAAAGCTCAAGGCACAGTCAATGCGAGCCCAGTCGCTATGGAGCGATACCATGAGCCAGGTGGAGGAAACACTGGGCGGACTGCGCATTATCAAGGCTTTCACGGCAGAGGAGAAGATGAATGCCCGCTTCGACAAGGTAAACTCTGCATACCGTGACGACCTCACAAGGGTTAACACGCGGCAAGCTATGGCTCACCCTATGAGCGAATTCCTAGGCACAGTGATGATTATCATCGTCCTGTGGTTCGGCGGAACGCTTGTCCTGCGTGCCAATCCTGTCATCACAGGACCGACTTTCATCTATTATCTCGTCATCCTCTACAGCATCATCAACCCACTGAAGGACTTCTCCAAGGCAAGTTACAACATTCCGAAGGGACTGGCGTCGATGGAGCGTGTCGACAAAATACTCATGGCAGAGCCTGAAATCGTCGACAAGCCTAACCCTGTTCACATCAACGCCTTCGAACACGAGATTGAGTTCCGCCACGTTTCCTTTGCCTATAACGACAGCAAGACTGAGAACGGTGAGCCTCACTGGGTGCTCAAGGACATCAACCTGAAGATTCCAAAGGGCAAGACCGTGGCTCTCGTCGGGCAGAGCGGTGGAGGAAAGTCGACACTCGTCGACCTCATTCCGCGGTACTATGACATACAGAAAGGTGAGATTCTCATCGACGGAATAAACATCCGTGACCTGGCGCTGCACGACCTCCGCAGCCTCATCGGCAATGTAAACCAGGAGGCTATACTGTTCAACGACACATTCTATAATAACATAACATTCGGTGTTGAGAACGCAACCAAGGAGGAAGTCATCCGTGCTGCGAAGATAGCCAACGCCTACGACTTCATCATGGAGTCGGAGAAGGGCTTCGACACGAACATCGGCGACCGTGGAGGACGCCTCTCCGGCGGTCAGCGCCAGCGCATCTCCATAGCCCGCGCCATACTGAAAAACCCGCCGATTCTCATCCTCGACGAGGCTACATCGGCTCTTGACACTGAAAGCGAGCGACTGGTTCAGGATGCCCTCTACAAGCTCATGAAGACCCGCACCACCATAGCCATCGCCCACCGCCTGTCGACCATCCGCAACTCCGACGAGATATGTGTCCTCCACGAGGGGCAGATTGTAGAACGGGGCACCCACGACGAGCTCATGGCTCTCGACGGATACTACAAGAAACTGCATGATATGCAGGAATAGATCCACCCCTGCCCTCCTTAAAAAGGAGGGAGAAAGTTACTTTGAGAATAAAGAAAATGAAAGATAATAACCAGAAGAAAGGAGAAAGCAACTATACCCCCGTAGGCCCTGAGTGGGCTTACCATCTCTTCTATGTTGTCAGTCTGCTGCCATTCCGGCTGTTGTATTTCCTGTCCGACGTACTGGCATTTCTGATATACCACATCGTAAGATACAGAAGGAAGGTCGTGCGCAGCAACCTCACGACTTCATTCCCCGAGAAAGACAAGAAGGAAATAAAAAGCATCGAGAAGCGGTTCTACCGCTGGCTGTGCGACTATTTCGTCGAGGCAATAAAGCTCCTGACCATCAATGAGGACGAACTCAACCGCCGGTTCACCATAACCAACAGCAACGAAATAGAAGACTGCTTCGAGCACGGACAGAATGTCGCCGCCATACTGGGCCATTACTGCAACTGGGAATGGCTGTCGTGCGTGGGCAAGGACCTGCCTGCAAACAGGAAAGTAGGCCTCGTCTACCACCCGTTGCGCAGCGACGCGTTCGACGAACTCTTCAAGCGTATCCGCTCACATGAGGCAAACGGCGAGCCGGTAAAGAAGAAAGACATTCTCCGCCTGCTCATCACTTACAAGCAGAATGGCATAATGAACATCTTCGGCTACATCAGCGACCAAGTGCCTCAATGGCGGAATATCCACCTGTGGCTGCCTTTCCTCAACCACGACACTCCTGTTTTCACCGGCGGCGAGAAGATAATGAGGAAGATGAACAATGCCGTTTATTATGCCGAGCTCACCCGTCCGCGCCGTGGCTACTACTCGCTCACTTACAGACTGATAACGAAAGACCCGAAATCTCTGCCTGAATTCGAGATTACCCGCCGTTTCTTCAAGATGCTTGAGGAGACCATCCGACGTGAGCCAGCCTACTATCTGTGGACCCACAACCGCTGGAAGCGCACCCACGAGGAGTTCAACCGCCGTTTCGAAATAGTCAACGAAAAGGTCGTCCCGAAGAAGGAAGAAGACGAGTAATTGCCTTGCATTTTCTAAAAGATACCCAATTGCGTTGTAAAAGATACCGAATTAGAGCGTAAAAGATACCCGATTAGAAGCTAAAAGGGTATCTTTTACAAATCCGCTTGTTTCAAAGTTTTTAATGCCAATTGAGCCGATTATCGACAAAAATTCGTAAATTTGCAAGGAAATGTATTTGCCATGTCATTACGAACTGTCATAAACCCAAAGTTTGAAGCCCTGCGAACACGCATAGAAGCCCTGCCGGAACGATTCGGCGAGGGACAGCTCATATATGCCGGACGCAACGAAATAAGGGAGTTCAACTGGAACGGTAACACTGTGGCAGTGAAACGGTTTGCCAAGCTTGGCATCATCAAAAGGATTATATACACTTACTTCCGCCCGAACAAGGCATTGCGAAGCTACAGCAACGGAATGGAGATTATCCACCGTGGAGTTAGCACTCCGGAGCCTATAGCATACGTTGAGACCAAGAGCCACAGGCTTATAAAGGATCTTTACTATGTATCACGGGTGACGACAGCCAAGGACATCAAGAGCGAGCTCATCGACAAGGAGCCATACAACGGGCAATTGCTCGAGGCTTACGCTAAGTTTGTCGCCTCACTTCATGAGCGTGGAATACTTCACCGTGACCTCAATCCTACCAACGTGCTATACACTCAGGACGGCAAAGGCGGCTGCCGATTCACGCTGATAGACGTGAACCGCATGACATTCTTCGACGGACCGGTGCCGAAAGCCGACTGCATGGAGAACCTGACACTGTTCTGGTGGCTCACGCCCGTCTACCGCGCTGTGCTGAAGGTCTATGCACGGGAGCGCGGCTGGACACAAGCCGACATCGACGAGGCTATACACGTAAAGGAAGTCCACGACCGCCGATGGGTCAGGCGAAAGAAGTTCACCGCCCATTTCAAGCGGAAGAAACACTAGGCTTCTGGTACGAGCATAACCACAATTCATCATCAATCCATTCACCAATTACCCTTACTATGAACTACTACATTAAGATAGCGACTCCGAACAAGGCCAAGGCCGACATCGACGAAATATCCAAGCAACTGGGCTACACCGACCTCGCCTACAAGGATTATGGCAGTGGCGGAGCCGGACGGTTCATGACAAAGCTGTTCGGAGTATTACATATTCTCACCACTATGCGGAAAGGCGACGTGCTCTTCCTGCAGTACCCTATGAAGAAGTTCTACAAGATGGCTACTACCTTCGCCCATTGGAGGGGTGCCAAGGTCGTAACCGTTATCCATGACCTCGGGGCTTTCCGTCGCCACAAGCTGACTCCGGAGCAGGAAAACCACCGTCTCGACAAGACCGACTTCATCATTTGCCACAATGATACTATGGCAAAGTATCTCCGTGAGCACGGCTACAAAGGCGGACTGCACAGTCTTGAGATATTCGATTATCTGTCGGATTATCCGGTTAAGAATCAAAAGCCAACATTCAAGCTTAAGAATAACGGGGAGGCTTCCGTCGTCTATGCCGGCAACCTCGGTATGTGGCGCAATGAGTTCCTGTACCATCTCAACGGAATAGTTAGCAACTGGAAATTCAACCTGTACGGCAAGGGATTCGACCTGACGAAGAATACCTGCGACAAGCTCATCTATCATGGATTCATCAGAAGCGATGACTTCATAAAGAATGTCCATGCCAACTTCGGACTGGTGTGGGACGGTGCGTCAGTCGACGAGTGCAACGGTGCTTGGGGCGAATACCTGAAGATAAACAATCCGCACAAGACTTCGTTCTATCTCCGTGCCGGAATACCGGTCATTGTATGGAGTCAGGCTGCTATGGCTCCGTTCGTCAGGAAGTATAACGTTGGTATCGTCATCGACAGTATCCGTGACATTGACAAGCGTCTTGCCGACCTGACAGCCGATGAATACAAGACCATTCACGACAATGCCGTCGCTATGGGCAAACAGCTTGCCGATGGGCATTACATCAAGGCAGGACTCAAGGCAGCCCACGAGTTCTTCTCTAATAATTAGCCCATCATCACATCATCACATCATCCTATCATCCCATCATCCTATCATCCATTGAAAACCATTCTCATCATAACCCGTGACCCAGTGATAAACTTTCGGCAGATGCCCGGCGAGCAAGGCATAACCGCCGACGGACGGTATCGGTTCATTATCAACGACTATGCTGCCGACGCCGACTTTGTGGTCGTCTCGGGCAAGGGATTGCGCCAGCCCCATACATTCCATGTATCGCCGGAGAACACGATCCTGCTTACCGGTGAGCCCCGTGGAATACTGGCTTACGCCAAGGGCTATTGCAGGCAGTTTGGAGTTGTGTGCTCATGTCAGCCGGAAATAAAGGGGAAGAATGTCATTTACACTCCGGCTATACTCCCGTGGTATATCGGAGTAGACTTCAATGCCGACGGTTCGGTCAGGTTTACTAAGACGTATGATGATATAGCCAAGGCTAAACCTGATAAGACAAAGCTCATATCGGTTATCTCCAGCAATAAGGCTTTTTCCCGAGGACATGTCGACCGCCTGCGGTTTATCCGTAAGTTGCAGGAACGGTATGGCGACAGCATTGACATCTATGGACGGGGCTACCGTGGGTTTGCCGACAAATGGGATGTGCTGGCGCCATATAAGTACCATATAGTCATTGAGAACTCGACTAGTGACTATTACTTCACCGAGAAGCTTTTCGACTGCTACCTGGCTGGTACATACCCCATCTATCATGGTTGCCGGAATGTTGCCGACTACTACCCTTCCGACGCCATGACACGCATTGACATCCGTGACTTCGATGCCACAGCGGCTACTATCGACCGGTTGCTGGCAAGTAATGAGTATGAGGACAAGCAGGCGCAGCTACAGCATTGCAAGGAGCTGTCGCTGGACAAGTATAATATGTTTAATGAGATTGCCGCCATTTGTGATAAGATAGGCACAAATGGAGCTAAGAAGGACGTTACGCTCATGCCGGCAAGCCATTATTTCAGCCTGCACAACATGATGCTCTACACCATGGGGCGCAACTACTATAAACTGATCTCTAAGATATAAACTGACAATGACTATCGTATCAAATAAAGTTGAGGAAATAACCCGTAAGAACTGGATTGACTGGATGAAGGTCATTGGCATCACCGCCGTGGTGTGGGGACACTTCTTCCCCGAGGGAATGTCCGACTTCATCTATGCTTTCAATGTCCCGGTGTTCTTCGTCATCTCGGACTATCTGACCAAGGAGAACCGCGGAATGAGGGAGAATGCCAAGAAGGTTGCCGTCGGACTGGCTGTACCATATATCCTACTGGCGCTGCTCAAGGTGGCTGGATTCGTCTTCAAGCATATCACTGACGGCAAGGCGCTGTGGTCATTGCTGTATGTCGTCACGGGTGTCCACGACTATAACGGCATATCGGGCTGCAACAATCTGTGGTTCGTCTATACATTAATAATAATAAAGCTGTTCTTCCCGATTATCCGAAAGCAGCGCATTCTGATAGCTGTGCTGGCTGTTGTGAGCCTTGTCTGTGGTAAGCTTTATTCCGATTTGGATGTCGATATACCTTGGGCTGTGCCTGATGTTCTGTTGGCTTTCCCGTTCTTTGCACTGGGATACCTGATAAGAGTTCATAATCCAAAGTCCAATGTCCAAAAGAATTATAATCGACTTTCCTTTCTTTTGTCGGCGATTGGGGTGATTCTGCTTGTTGCCATTACCTATTTTGCCTCTTCATACAATGGCGAAGTGCACCTGTTCTCCGGACACTATGGCAACAATATATTCCTGTTTGTATTGGCTGCGCTAAGCGGAA
Organism: uncultured Prevotella sp.; assembly: GCA_900315635.1. Classification (GTDB taxonomy): domain Bacteria; phylum Bacteroidota; class Bacteroidia; order Bacteroidales; family Bacteroidaceae; genus Prevotella. Next base: position 62,829 of record OMZV01000013.1, on the reverse strand, counting down.
CGGCAATGGTCTATCTGCTGTCGAAGCTTCTGGATAGCGTAAGGTGGCATGGGCTGAGGATTATTTCGTCAGGAACGATTGTCATCCTGACATTCCATCGTGAGTTCATCCACCCGTTGTCGAAGCTGTTCGATAAGCTCGACATGAGCCTCATCATGCAGAATGTGGCTATATTCCTATCGTCAGTAGTCATTGTATTGGTGTTCATTCCGATAATAATGCTTCTGGAACGCTATGCTCCGATATTGCTCGGAAAGAGGAAATAGGGTCTGTCTAAACTAACTTGAAAACGTATTGAAATGAAGATAACAGCTGTAGTCGTAACATATAACCGCCTGGAACTTCTCAAGCATGGCATTGAATGTCTTCGGAAGCAGAGGCAACTCTCGAAGATAATCATTGTCAACAATGGCTCCACCGACGGAACAACAGAGTGGCTGAAAGGCATTGGCGGCATGGCTTCTCAGGTCTCTACTGCTTCGAAAGAACCGAACATAGATGTCATCAACCAAGAGAATGTTGGTGGCTCAGGTGGCTTCTATACCGGAATAAAGGCTGCTTTTGACGATGGTGCCGACTGGATTTGGTGTATGGACGATGATGTTTTCCCACGTGAGGATTGCCTTGATAATCTGCTTAAGCATATCAATGAGCCTAACGTTGGCATATTGTCGCCCCGCCGGATACTCGACGGCAAGGTCTTCACACATGAGTTTCAGGAGTTCAACTTCACCAATCCATTCGCAAGTATGCATGGGAAGAAGCTCTCATTTAAGAATAATGAGTATACGGTTCAATCGGAGGGGCACGAAGGAGTTCCCATTGTAGGCTGCGACTTCGAGGGTCCGTTCATCAGTCGTAAGGTAGTTGAGAAGATTGGATTGCCAAACAAGGACTTGTTTATCTTCTGCGACGACACCGACTATTGCCTGCGGACTCATCTTGCCGGGTTCAATCTCTATTATATTCCCGATGCGGTGATGGACAAGCACAAGTTCTTCTCCGATGACACATGGACTACTCGCAACCAGAAGAAGAAGTGGAAACGCTACTACCAAGTCCGCAATGAGACTTACATGAACCACCATTACGGCAAGAATTGGGCTGTACGCTACGTCCGTGGCTTCATCGGTGTAGTTGGCTATTGGATCCCTGCCGTGCTTTCTATGCCCTTTACAAAGGCTTGGAGCATGTCTGACTTGCACACTCTTTGGCAAGCCTATAAGGACGGAATACATGAGCGTTTAGGCAAACGTTAGTCCGTTTTATTGAAATTCAATTATTAAACTTCAATAATTAGTTAACAATTAAAAAAGGGTAGGACGTTGTGTCCTACCCCACTAGTGGATTATAAGATATTTATAATTTCTTAAAGAGTCGTTTCAGTGCTGAATGGCGGTACTCCTTTCGGACTTCCGGCATCAGCTCTTTATAGCTGTGGTCAGGGTCCATGATGAGTTCTCCGTGATTTGTTGGAGCCATGATAGGAGTCATATAATTGTCGCCATACTGTGTCCGGAGGAACTTGTCATAACCACCGGGGATTGGCACTTCCATATTCTCGAACGGAACCCACAACGTGTTATCGAAGATGTCCTTGTCGAAGATAAGGTCGGCACCGTCATTTCCAAGCTGTGCCACACGCTTTGCACCGTCCCAAGGACAAGTGCGGAGCATATCATTCACAGGCTTGAAGAGATTGTAAAAGCCGTACTTCTTAACCATTCTGCGCCATTTATACTTGCGGAACAGCAAGCCTATGCGACCCGACCAGATGATAGGATAGTCGATACTCTTAAGCATCTTCATTCGGGTGTGGGTGAACTTCAGGACGTTGTCAAGCTTTTCCTTGTCGTCAGGAACACCTTCCCATGGGAATATATCAATGAATATGCCCTGATTCCAAGGACGATAGCTGTCGGACGGACGGATGCCTGCCGTGTCACTGCGGCGAAGTTGAGCATGTGAACGGGCATAGTGTACGTCTGTCTTGGCTGTCTGATAGAAGTATGGCTCCTTGAAATAATGTGGAGCTATCTCTTCCAGACGGTCAAAGTCAGGGCGTGGCATACTGATGTCCATGTCGTCGTCCCAAGGAATATAACCCTTATGGCGGACGGCTCCAAGCATAGTTCCACCATCACACCACAACCGGAGGTTATTCTCCTTGCAGACTTCGATAAGCTTCTGGAACATATCAAGCTGTATGCTCCATATCTTCTTCATCTCTGCCGAGATATGATAGCCAATCCTTGTCTCAGGTTCTAAGTTTACTAAGTCCATCTGAATTAATGTTTAGTTCATATACCTGCAATCGACAACAGGCTTGTTGACCTTCTTGTCAATGTCCTTAAACTCCGGCCATGCAGTCGTTATTACCAGTGAATCAGCCTTGGTTGTAACCTCATCGAGTGAAGTGACATAGCTTATCGTCAGGTCAGTGTACTTTCTCTTGAACTCATCAATAGCCACAGGATCGTAGCCAATGATATTGTTATAGCCACGGCGGTTGAGCTCACGGACAATCTTTGCACTAGGAGTGTCGCGAACATCATCACTTCCCGGCTTGAAGGAAAGACCCAGTATTCCGATTGTCTGTTCCTTGTTGTCACCGATATGACGGACTATCTTGTCGGCAATGAACTCCGGCATGTGGTCATTGGTTGCTATAACGTTCTTAAGAATCTGGGCATCGAAGCCAGCTGTCTTTGTCACTGCATAGAGGGCATTGGTGTCTTTCGGCAGACAGTAGCCACCATAACCGCAACCAGGATAAACGTATGTAGACATAGCCGCAGGCTTACCTGTCCAACGCTTGTCCATGTGAAGGATATGGAAAGCCTCAGCAACGTCAATACCGCCAATTGTATCGGCAACAACGCTCATCTCATTGCTATAGCTGATAAGGGTTGCAAGAAGTGTATTCGACAGGTATTTGATGAACTCACCGGTATTCAATGAAACACAGAATACCGGCTCCTTGACAGATGCATATATCTTTCTGAGAATGTCAGCCGAACGGTTATCCGATACTCCAAGTACGATTCGGTCAGCATTCATGAAGTCGTCCCAGCAATGTCCCTCACGGAGGAACTCCGGATTATTGGCAACTCCAAGGTCTTCGCCAACCTTAATGCCCTTCTCCTTGAGGTGCGGAATTATCTTCCTCTCTGTTGTCGAAGGCGGAATAGTCGACTTAACAACCAGTACCTGATACTTATCCTTCGGACGGACAGCGAGTGTCTCATCGATAGCTCCGAGCAGATAAGTAAGGTCAGCCTGTCCATCCTTTCCGTATGGAGTACCAACACAATAGTATATGCAATCGCTCTCAGCAACAGCCTTAGTCAGTTCTGACGAGTCGATAGGGAAGAAATCTTTATTTAGATGTCGGGTAAGAGCATCGTCAAGACCTTCCTCCAGGAACGGAAGCTTGCCGCCCTTGATGGTGTCCAGACGCTCCTTGCTGACTTCCACGCCATAAACCTTATGGCCGTACTCAGCAAATCCGAGTGAGGTGGTCAGTCCCACGAATCCAAGACCAAAAACAGTTATAGTCATAATTAATGTATAATGTATAATGTATAAATTATAATGTATAAATTATAATGTATAAATTATAATGTATAAATTATAATGTATAAACTATAATGCAAATTATAATGTATAATGTGTAAATGATAATGTATAAATGATAATGTATAATGTATAATGTATAATGTATAATGTATAAATGATAATGTATAATGTGTAAATGATAATGTATAAACTATAATTTATAAACTAAACATATCAAGTTTAAAACCTAACATATCGCGTATAAACATTACCAGCCTGTCAGAGCATTAATGTATTATTTATACATTATTATTTATACATTATAATTTATACATTATACATTATGGATTAATGTATTATTTATACATTATAATTTATAATTATACATTATGGTACAACATTATTCTTACCATTTGTATTCTCCCTCATCACTTTCCTTCAGGAACTGGAGGAAACGATGGACACCCTCTTCAACAAGGATAGTCGGGTTATATCCAAGTATGCGGCGAGCCTTGCTGATGTCAGGGCAACGGCGCTGCGGATTGTTGGTAAGATACTCCTTATCCTCCGACTTTGCATACTTCACCTGTCCGTTATAACCGAATATCTCCTTACCAGCCTTGGTGTAAATCTCAGCAAGCTGTGCAATGGTAATCTCCGGCTTCTCTATTCCGATGTTGAAGTAATCATAAGAGCCGTGAAGAAGAATCTTGAAGTAACCGCAAACAGAGTCAGCGATATAGCAGAAAGTACGTGTAGGAGTACCATTCGAGAGAATCTCGATGTCACGGCCTTCCATTACAGCCAATGCGAAATCAGCCGGAACACGCTTGTCGCCGATGCGCATTCCAGGTCCGTAGTTATTGAACGGACGGACAACGCCGAGCGGCAGATTGTACTTCTGGGCGAAAAGCATACACATTGTCTCGCCGAAACGCTTCGACTCATCATAGCAAGAACGTGGACCTGTAGCGCAAACATAACCATAATAGTCCTCAGATGTTGGTACATGAGCAGCATCAGGGTTACCATAAAGTTCGCTTGAAGAGAAGAACAAGAACCCACGCAACGGCTTCTGGCAATAGAAGTCAAGCAGACGGCGAAGTCCCCAGATATTGGCATCAAGAGTCTCGATAGGGTACTTGCGATAGAACATCGGCGAAGCAATAGAAGCCATGTGGATAATCATGTCAGCCTTGTCAGCGCCTTCAACGTCAGCGATGTTGTCCTTGATAATATCGAACTTACGGATGTCTATCTTCGGATTAGCCTCTAGTTTCTGAATCCACCCCGGACGACCGAGCATGAAGTTATCGAGTCCGATAATCTTGTCGATCCCCAATTCGTCAGCTTCCTGAGCGAAGAAGTGCATCATGTAATATCCAAGGAATCCGGCACAGCCAGTGATAAGCACTGTCGAGCCATTGAACTTTGCACGTTCCTCAGTGGTCAGCCCTGCTAAGGTGTGCTTAATATCATCTTGTAGTATCATAATTGTTTGTCCCCACCAGGCATCCTCAAAGGGAGAATGTTTATTTACCTAACACTAAACCAGGTGGGCTTTTGTTTTAATATTAAATGCTTAATTAATTTCTAGATTTACTTATGTATTCAGACATTCTCCCCTTGGGAGAGACTTGGTGGTGAATTTTATTCAATCCATCCACGGCGCATGCCCTGAATTCCACATCTCATTGAGTTTCTCACGGTCGCGGACAGTATCCATGCACTGCCAGAAGCCATCGTGGAGATAAGCCTCGAGCTGTCCTTCGGCAGAAAGACGCTCCAGCGGTTCAGCCTCGAATGTGGTGCGGTCGCCTTCAATATAATCAAACACCTTCGGACTAAGCACGAAAAATCCACCGTTAATCCATCCCTGGTTGACCTGCGGCTTCTCCTTGAATGAAGTTACAAGCCCTTCATCATTAAGCTGCAGCTCGCCAAAGCGGGCAGCTGGATGTACGGCAGTAACGGTAGCAAGCTTGCCCATATCATAGTGGTGCTTCACAAGCTTCTCTATGTTCACATCCGAAACAGCGTCACCGTAAGTGACCATAAAGTCCTCATTGCCAATGACCGGCTGCAAACGCTTGATCCGTCCGCCGGTCAACGAGTCATGCCCGGTATCTACAAGCGTCACCTTCCAGTCGGTAGGACGCTCATTGATAAAGTCAATGTGATTGTTGCTCAGGTCAATGGTGAAGTCGTTATTCAGGGTATAGTACCGCATGAAGTAGTCCTTGATGATTTGCCCTTTATATCCCAGTGCAATCACAAAGTCCTTATAGCCATACTTGGCATAATGGTTCATGATGTGCCACAATATAGGCTTACCACCTATTTCTACCATCGGCTTTGGAATGAGCTTGGTGTATTCCGACAGCCTTGTGCCGAAACCACCGGCTAGAATTATGACTTTCATAAACTTCCCGCGTTAGTTATTTAGATGTTTTGTCGTTGATTATTCCACAAATCTCACGCACCTCATCATCAGTAAGCTCCGGATGCATAGGCAGGCTGAGCACCTCGTCGTATACTTCCTCAGTTACAGGCAGGTGATAGTCAGCCTTGAAGTATGTCAGCTCATGGTTCGGACGATACTGTACACCGAACTGAATATCACGCTTACGGAACTCATCCTCCACCAACTGGCGTGTACCGTTCATGATGCGGATAACAAAGATGTGAGGAATGATGTCGTTAGTATAGTCCATCTTCGTGAGCTTTACAGCCGGATTGTCCTTAAGCAAAGAGACATACAAGTTGGCAACATGGCGGCGCTTAGGAGCGAACTCCGGCTCCAGGCGCTTCAGCTGTACCTTTCCGATGGCGGCGAAGATATTGCTCATGTGGTAACGATAGCCCTGATCGACAACGTCGAACACCCAGCTGCGCTTACCGGCATAGCGTTTCTCCGAGTCCTTCTGCACACCGAGCAGGCGGGCATCGCTGACTTTCTGGATAGTATCAGGATTGGCAGTAACGACAGCGCCACCTTCACCCGATGTGATATTCTTTATACCGTCGAAGCTGAAGCAGACTACATCGCCGAAAGAGCCAATGCGGCGCCCCAGGTTCTTACAGCCGAAAGAGTGGGCGGCATCCTCTATAAGACGGAGATTATGCTTGCGTGCAAACTCCTGGTACTCGTTGACCATATTGCAGTTGCTGGCATAATATACCGGCATCATAGCCGTAGTCTTCGGTGTTATGCGCTTCTCGGCGTCCTTAAGATCGAGAGTCAGAGTCTCCGGGTCGATGTCACAGCTTATCGGATGGCATCCCGCGCCGGTTATAGCCTGATATGAAGATACAAATGTAAACGAAGGGACAAGGACATCATCGCCTGGGTGTGTGCAGGCCTGTACGGCCAAATGCAATGCGGCAGTACCGCTGTTGACACACAATACGCGACGTCCGCCGCCTATATATTCCTCGAGGTCATGTTCGAACTCGCCTACGACGGCACCCATACCAAGATAGCCTATGTCCTCAATGACATGAGCTACTGCGTCGGCCTCAGCTTTTCCGACGACCGATTTAGACAATCTAATCATTTATTGAAAAATTAATTTTTCCTATTACGACTGCAAAGTTACTTCAAAGTCAAGACATTACAAAACAAAAACGGATTTAGTTTTACAGTCAACCACCCGCTTAACCCATTTAAAACATATTGTTGACGAATCCACTATTGGAATTGACGTCTGAACCACATAGCCGGGAAACGGTCGTAGAATATCAGTTAGTTATTAAAAAGCCCCTGCAAATTGATTCATAACCAACTTGCAGGGGTCGTTATTTATGTATCAAGCAATGATGCTATACTATGCCAATCGATGACGTTATGCAATCTCAATGCGCTTAACATCCTTCTCAGCGTCCTTGTCGGTGATAACCTTCGGGAGAGTAATCTCAAGGATACCATTGTTCACCTTAGCTGAGATATTGTCACGGTCGACATCTTCCGGCAGAACGTAAGTCTGCTGATAGTTGCTGTAAGAGAACTCACGGCGCAGATAGTGCTCCTTCTTCTCTTCCTTGTTCTCTTCATCCTTGTGCTCCATCTTGTTCTCAATGGCTACGCAAAGCTCACCGTCCTTATTGACCTCGACGCGAACGTACTCCTTCTTCAGACCAGGAACTGCAATCTCCATTGTGTAAGCCTTGTCGCTCTCCTTGACGTTTACTGCAGGAGCCGTGGTGCTTGTCTGGAATGAAGGCATCCAACTATCGTTAAAGAAATCATCGTTAAACCAATTGTTCAACCAATTCATTGCGTTATTTCTACGAGCTAACAACATAATTCAAATCCTCCTATTTTGTTTCTTAAGTTCCCGAGGCTGCAACCTGATGCAAACCCATGAAACTTAATCTATTATTGTTTTCTTTTCTCTTCTCCGGTTGCTCTCGCTTCCTTCGAAGTTCACTAAGCATTATGCAACATACATACCAGCCGCCGTTTTCTGTCATCTTGTCGGTTACGTCTGACTAAATGACATGTTGTATATTCATATATTTTTTGTAACTTTGTGGCGAACAAAAAACCATAAACATGCTTAAGAAAACCATTCTTCTTTCCATCTTCACATTAATACTATCAGTACCGAATACCGCCACGGCACAAACCATCGACCGCCGCCCCATCGTCGAGCGCAACAACCCGCACGTGGAGCGCATCGACAGCCTGTCGCCATTAACCGTCGGCAACGGCAGATTCGCCGTGACCGTCGACGCGACGGGACTCCAGACCTACCCCGAGTACTACAGCCAGGGCGTTCCTCTCGGCACGTTCAGCGAATGGGCGTGGCATTCCTTCCCGAATACCAACGGCTACAAGCCCGCCGAGGTGCTGCTCAACCACGACTTCCACCGTGGTCACGACGAGTTCTATTCATCGGAATTCCGGCAGAAAGGCCGACAGCGCGACGCCTCAAACTATCTCCGTGCCAACCCGCAGAGGATGCACCTGGGCTGCCTCGGCTTCGACTTCGGCAGTGTTCCCCAGCTTGCTGATGTCCGTCAGAGCCTGGATATGTGGACGGGCAAGGTAACGTCGGACTTCACTCATGGCGGGTTCCGCTATCATGTCGAGACCGTCTGCCACCCCGAGAGCGACCTCATAGCCGTCAGGATAAGCAGGCAACCGAGCCCAACCGCAGCCAAAAGGGAAACCGACGACCAACTGATGGCGCTCAACTTGCGCTTCCCCTATCCTACCGGGCAGCACAGCGATGACGCCTGCGACTGGACTTATAATTCTCAGCGCCAGTCAATCCGCATTATCAGCAATGACGGTCATGCCGACGAACTGGAGATAAGGAACGACACCAATACTTATTATTCGGCTATAGCCTGGCATCCTGTCGGCACGGCAAAGGCAAAGGACAGACACTCAGCCATTTATACACTACGTCTCAATGGCAACGAATTGTCTGTAAATATGACTGACAATGCCGAGGTCGTCTATGGTTTCTCACCAACAAAAGACGGGCTGAGGACTGTCGCCTCCACATCGTTCAGCGATGTCGAGCGTGCTTCGGCAGCCTACTGGAAAGGCTATTGGACCCGTGGCGGCATTGTCGACTTCAGCCGTGTGAGCGATCCGCGTGCCCGCGAACTGGAACGGAGGACTGTCCTCAGCCAGTATCTCCTCGGCGTCAACGACCAGCAGTGCTATCCGCCTGCCGAGACCGGACTGACTTACAACTCATGGTTCGGCAAGTTCCACCTCGAAATGATTTACTGGCATCAGGCTTGGCAGGCGCTATGGGGACACCCCGAGGCGCTGGAGCACACTCTTGACTGGTATTTTCGGGCGGAGCCGATGGCACGCGAGATAGCCCGCAGGCAGGGTTTCAAGGGTGTGCGCTGGATGAAGATGACCGACCCGTCGGCAGCAGAGGCTCCGTCGAATGTCGGCAGCTATCTTATTTGGCAACAGCCGCATGTCATCTATCTGGCTGAACTTCTCTATCGGGCTGCACTTGCCGACAAGAACTGCGGACAGCAGAAGGCTGACGAAATACTGAAGAAATATGCACCGCTGGTCGAGGAAACGGCTGAGTTCATGCACGACTTTGCCGAGCGTGACAGCATCAGCGGACGGTACATCCTGCATGGATACATCCCGGCTCAGGAGACTCTGAAAGCCGACTCCGTAAGGAACTCTCCGTTCGAGCTGAGCTATTGGCTGACAACCATGCGCATGGCGCAGCAATGGCGCACACGTCAGGGATTGCCGGAGATGAAGGAATGGAACGAACTTATAAATAATTTGTCGCCGTTGCCTTCGAAGGACGGGGTTTACCTTACATCGGAAGGCGCACCGCTCATAGGTCATACAGCCGAGCAGACCGACTCACCTAAAGGCGACGACAAGTTCGCCAGCGACCACCCGATGCCTCTCGGCGCATTCGGTATGCTCCCCGAAAGCTATCTCTTCACTAAGGCGGGAATGGACTCGACATACAACTGGATTGTGAAGCACTGGAACTGGCAGAAGACTTGGGGTTGGGACTACCCTATGACGGCGATGTGCGCCACCCGTCTCGGGCGTCCCGACGATGCTGTCAACGCGTTGCTCATGCCAGTGCCGAAGAACACTTATCTGAACAACGGGCACAACTGGCAGTCCGACCGCCTGCGTTGCTACCTCCCCGGCAACGGCGGATTGCTCACGGCGATAGCCCTCATGACGGCTGGTTACGACTCTTCGACGACGAAGAATCCGGGCATTCCGACTTCATGGGATGTCCGTTGGGAAGGCATTCTGCCACTGCCTTAACAGCAACGAATGCCATCTTACGATGTAATCGGTAACCAATTGAGTTCCAAACGGGTATCTTTTACGATTAAAAATAAATTATTTTTGAAATAAAAATAAATTAAAAAGCGATAGAAAATAAATTATTTTCTATCGCTTTTTAATTTGACTTCATTCTTAAAACGTTATCTTTGACAAGACAAAAGCTACTTAAAGTAATCGCGAAGTTGAGCTGCTAAGGCTGAAAGTTTCTCCGGATTGTCATTGCCGTAGCGGTTCCAGATGTCCTGGCAAGGCAGGAGAAGCGGGTTTATCATCAGGTCGTCACGGTTTAGATAAGGGTCGCAGAACTGGAAGACATCCATCACTTCGCTGACGAGTTTCGGCGAAATGCCCATCAACTTGGCAAGCTGGCGCACCTCGGGGGTCTCCGGCACCATCGTTATAGGCGTCAGACGGAAGTAGAGGTCGAGTATCATGATGAGCATCACGGGCTTCAGCTCCTTGTTCTGAGGCAACGGACGGAAGTCCTTCTCGAAGGTTTCCTTCACCTCAACGCCATGGTAGAACTCGTCTGGTTTGCCGAATCCCTTCATGTGGCGCAGTTTATTGACGTCACGGGTGAGCTTCTTTGGATTTTTGTCGTAAGTCTTCCAAAGGAGCTGCAGCACCGGCGAATCGCTGTGGCGCAGGCGGAACATCTGATTGTAAAGGAACTGTGGGGGCACATGTACCTCCAGGCTCAAGTCGACCAGGTCGCGTGAGTAGAGGGGTTTCATTCCCTCCGGTTTCTTCTTGTAGAGTTTCAAAAGCAGAAGCCAGTATTCGTCAGACCAAAAAGGATGTGTAGTCATATTTAATTATTCCCCGCCAAGCCTCCCACAAAGGGTGGATATTTAATTACCCAAATTACTCTGGAATTTCTAATTTCTAATTTCTAATTTATCTATCAGTTCCTTCATCCCCTCACTTGCACCCTTGTGAATGTAGGTTATGTTGCTTGCACCGGTGCTGACGGCATTAGGATCGATAAGGTAGATGGGCGTGCCGGGCTTAGTGTAGTACAGCAGGCTGGCGGCAGGATAGACGTTCAGCGATGTGCCGATGACGACGAAGATGTCGGCTGTCGATACCTCACGGGCTGCAGGCTCCAGCATTGGCACACTCTCGCCGAAGAAGACGATGAACGGACGGAGCAACGAACCGTCCTTTGCCTTTGTGCCGGGTTTCACCTGAGAGTTCTCCGGACCAAGTTCCTCGATATAGTCGGGGTTGTAAGGCTCTCGCGATGAGCAAACCTTGGTGAGTTCACCATGCAGGTGGATGACATTCGATGAGCCCGCCTTCTCGTGAAGGTTGTCTACATTCTGCGTTATGACAGTCACGTCATAGTCCTTCTCAAGGTCGTGAATGAGCTTATGACCCTCGTTAGGCTGGGCGTCATAGAGCTTCTTGCGCATCATATTATAGAAATTGGTCACCAGTGTCGGGTCCTGTTCCCAGCCCTCGTGGCTGGCAACCTGCTCGACGGGATAGTTCTCCCACAGCCCGTCGTTGCCACGGAAAGTCTTGAATCCGCTCTCGACAGACATGCCGGCTCCGGTCAAAAAAACAATCTTCTTCATATTAATAAGGTATTAACATTGGCAAAATTAAAAAAAATTATTGGAATAACAATGCATTGTTCTAAGAAAATAATTACCTTTGCACGTTAAATTATATTGAGAGTATAACTATTATAAGGTAAAGCATAAAAACAGTTAGTAAAACATCAATGGACAAATTAAGTTACTCCCTTGGCCTGGGCATCGGCCGCCAGCTTGCACAGATGGGTGCAAAGGACATCAATGTCGATGATTTCGCACAGTCTATCAAGGACGCTCTTGCAGGCAAGACTCCAGCCGTCAGCGACCAGGAAGCACAGCAGATAGTCAATAAATTCTTCGATGAGCAGGCTCAGCGCCAGGCAGCCGCAGCAAAGGCTGAGGGCGAGAACTTCCTCGCCGAGAACGCTAAGAAGGAAGGCGTCGTCACTCTTCCGTCAGGACTGCAGTATCAGGTTCTGCGTGAAGGCAACGGCAAGAAGCCGACAGCTACCGATGTTGTAGAGTGCGATTATGAGGGAACGCTCATCAACGGTCAGGTATTCGACAGCAGCTACCGTCGTGGCGAGCGTGCTACATTCGGTCTCAACCAGGTCATCGCAGGATGGACCGAGGGACTGCAGCTCATGCAGGAGGGTGCGAAGTACCGCTTCTTCATCCCTTACAACCTCGCTTACGGCGAGCGTGGTGCCGGTCAGGCTATCCCCCCATACGCAGCCCTCATCTTCGATGTAGAGCTTCATAAGGTTAAGTAGTATTTAGCTTACTAAGCCCAATAGGCGTATTAAGCCTATTAGGCATATTAGGCATATTAAGCTCATTAGGCATATTAGGCATATTAAGCCTATTAGGCATATTAGGCATATTAATAAAAAACAATTATAGAAAAAATGAAAAAGTTCGCAATCGTAGCCATCATGGCTATCGCAGTCGCCACATCATTCACCGGCTGCGGCAATTCAAACAAGAAGTCGGACGCAGGCACTTCAAAGGAAGAGGATTCTCTCGCCTACGCTATGGGTGTCATGGAGAGCCAGCAGATGCAGATGGCTCTGCAGCAGATCGGTGTCGACTCAACAAACATCGATGAGTTCCTCAAGGGTATCAAGGCTGGCGTTCAGAATGCCGGCGACAAGAAGAAGGATGCCTACAACAAGGGTCTCGCCATCGGTGTCAGTGAGAGCATGCGTTTCAAGCAGATGATTTACCCGCAGCTCTTCGCCAACGACTCTACAAAGACTCTGCCTATGGATAAGTTCATGGAGGGTCTCACTGCCGGCATGAAGCACAAGGCTGGAAAGATGACTCCACAGAAGGCTCAGGAAGTCTTCCAGCGCGACGCTCAGAAGATTCAGGAGAAGTACTTCGAGAAGGCTTACGGTCCTAACAAGAAGGAGAGCGAAGCCTACATGGCAAAGGTTGCAAAGATGCCGGGCGTAAAGCCACTGGGCAACGGCGTATATTATAAAGAGGTAAAGGCTGGTACCGGTAAGACTCCTACCGCTCAGGATATGACTAAGGTCAGCTACGACGGTAAGACCATCGATGGCAAGACATTCGACAAGCGCAACAACGTCGAGATGCCTGTATCTGGTATGATCCAGGGTTGGACTGAGGCTCTGACTCACATGAAGGAAGGTGCCACATGGGAAGTCTACATCCCTTACGATGCAGCTTACGGTGCTCAGGACAAGGGTCAGATCAAGCCGTTCTCTGCACTCCACTTCACCATTACACTCGTGAGCGTTGAGAAAGCTCCTCAGGGTCAGCAGGGCGCTCCACAGCAGATGCCTGTAAAGGTTAAGTAATTTTTATTAGAACTCTTATAACAAGGGCCGGTCTTGAGCCGGCCTTTTTTTAAATGTCATATCTGAAATGAGAAAGACAATATTACTGGCACTTGCCATCGTTGCAAGTGCTTCATTCAGCACTCTGAGTGCAAAGGACAAGAAAGAAAAGAAGGTCGTTCCGCCGACAACGGAGCAGAAGGTAGTTCTGAAGTCGGCTAACGACTCTCTGAGCTATGTATCCGGTATGGCTCTCACCAACGGACTGATGCCGTTCCTTAAGCAGAACTTCGGTGTAACCGATGCCGACATGCCTAACGTCATCGAGGGCTTCAAGGAGGCTATCGCAAAGCGCAACGACCCGAAGATGAAGGGTTTTCAGGCTGGTCAGCAGATTGCACAGATGGTCGACAGCCGTATGTTGCCGGGATTACAGAAGGAGTTCACCATTGGCACTGACTCTCTTAACGACGAGATGGTGTTCAACGGTTTCCTCGCTTCCCTCAACAACGATACAACTTATTATACTCTCGACGAAGCCGAGAAGGTATTCGCTCAGCAGCGTGTGGCTTATAAGAACCGCGCCGACAGCCTGAACAAGAAAGCTGGTGAGGACTTCCTCGCCGAGAACAAGAAACAGCCGGGAGTCGTCACTCTGCCTTCAGGACTGCAGTACAAAGTCCTCACTAAGGGTACTGGTGCCATTCCAAAGGCTACCGACAAGGTGCAGGTTGTCTATGAGGGTACCACCATCGACGGCAAGGTCTTCGATGCTACCAGCAAGCACGGTGGCGCTAAGTTCGACACATTCACTCCGCAGAACCTCATCAAGGGTTGGCAGGAAGCTCTGACACTTATGCCTGTCGGTTCGAAGTGGCAGCTCTTCATCCCTTACAACCTCGCTTATGGCGAGCGTGGTGCCGGTCGTGACATTGCTCCGTACTCAGCCCTCATCTTCACCATGGAGCTCAAGGGCATTGAGGAGCCTAAGGCAGAGCCTGCCAACGGCAAGACCATCAACGGTAAGCCTTCTACCACTGCCGGTAAGGCAAACGCCGGCAAGGCAGCTACCTCCACAAGCAAGGCTTCCAAGCCTTCTAAGCCCATCTTAAAGAAGGCTCCTGCAAAGCGCAAGTAGTTCTTCCTCGTCCAACGAGCCTCGTTCACATCCCAACGACGCCTCGTCGTCATGAGTCCTCTCTTGCGTAAGCCGTTGCATTGCAACGGTCTTCTCCCTCTGTTGAGTTTGCCGTTGCTCTGCAACGGCTCTCCCAACTCCCTCTATACTAAAAGTTACCAAAATGCGCCTATATGGCGCATTTTTTGTTTCTATTTGTTGCTAGTTTAATTAAAAATCAGTACTTTTGCTTGCTATTTGCAAACACAACAGCAAATTAATTAACAAAACATATAGAAATATGGAAAAAATCGACAAACTAGACAAGAAGATACTGTCTATTCTCTCCAAAAGCGCCCGAATCCCTTTCAAGGACGTTGCAGCAGAATGTGGAGTATCTCGCGCAGCAATACATCAGAGGGTGGAACGTCTCAAAGAGGCTGGGGTTATCACTGGCAGCAGTTTTGACATCAACCCAAAGAGCCTCGGTTACAACACCTGCACATATATAGGCATTAACCTTGAGCGCGGCTCCATGTACCGCAAGGTCGTCGAGCATCTTGTCAACATCCCGGAGATTGTTGAGTGCCATTATACCACCGGCTCATACACCATGCTCATAAAGGTGTATGTCAAGGACAACGAACAGCTCATGGACCTGCTCAACAACCAACTGCAGGGCATTCCGGGAGTTGTCAGCACCGAGACCCTTATTTCACTTGAACAGAGCATAAAGCGTGGACTGCCTATAAACGAGGAGGAAGAAGATGTTTAGTATAGACAACCATCTTTCTGAATTCTACAAACAATTCCCTGAAGGCAGACACCAGCCCGTCATAGGCATTACAACCAACTATGCCGACGGAGGCGCTGCTCTCAGTGAGAAGTATTACAGTCAGGTAGTTGCTGCAGGCGGCACACCTTATCTCATTCCGCCAGTTGCCGACCGCGACGTTATCGTCAACACCCTTGAGCATCTCGACGGACTATTGCTTACCGGCGGCGGCGACTTCAACCCGCTATGGTGCGGCGAAGAGCCATCGACAAAGCTTCATGGCATCAACGCTCATCGCGACCTGCCTGAGTTGCTTATTACCCGTCTCGCTTTCAACCGCCAGATACCTATGCTCGGCATCTGTCGTGGCATACAGACTCTTGCCATAGCTCTTGACGGCGAAGTCGATCAGGACATCTATGAGAAAGGTGCAACGATAAAGCACAGCCAGGACGCCGACCGCTCGGAGCCTACACACACTGTGAAGCTTGCTGCGGGAAGCATTCTCCATGCTGTCTATCATACTGACAACATTGCCGTCAACTCATTCCATCATCAGGCTGTACGCAAGGCGGGACCAAGGTTCCGTGTAACTGCAAAGGCTCCTGATGGTGTCATCGAAGCTATCGAGAGCAGTGAGTTTAAGCCGATAATTGGCGTTCAGTGGCATCCGGAATGCCTTGAGAAAGAAGGTCTGAAGATATTCCAGTGGCTGGTAACACAAGCCAACAACTTCTACATTGCCAAGAAGGTTCACAACCGTGTTCTTACTCTCGACACCCACTGCGACACCCCGATGTTCTTCCCACAGGGCGTAGAGTTTAGCCATCGTGACCCACGAATCCTTTATGACCTCCACAAGATGACCGACGGACGGCAGGATGCCGTTATCATGGCGGCTTATCTGCCCCAGCCGAAGATAGGTGAGCGTTTCTCACAGACCATCGACTTGGAGGGCATATCACGCTTCAATCCTGACCTTGCTGAAAAGTATATAAAGACAAAGGAAGTCCAGACTTCGAAAGGCACGACCGTCGAGCGTACAATAGCTCCTAACGACTATGCCGACCTTATCTTCGACAAACTGGAGAGTATCGTCCGTGACAACTCTACATATATAAGTATAGCCCGCACGCCGACCGACCTCTATGAGGACAAGCGCAAAGGACGCAAGAGTATCATGTTCGGCATTGAAAACGGACTAGCTCTTAACGGCGATCTCCGCAACGTTAAGCATTTCGCCCAGCGTGGAGTGGTCTATATAACCCTATGCCACAACGGCGACAATGACATCTGCGATTCTGCCCGTGGCAGCAACATGCATAACGGTGTTAGCCAATTCGGCGAGAAGGTTATCCACGAGATGAACCGTCATGGAATAATGGTCGACCTCAGTCATGCTGCCGAGAAGAGTTTCTATGACGCTCTCGACATTAGCAGTCAGCCTATTGTATGCAGTCACAGCAACTCACGGGCTCTCTGTGATGTTCCCCGCAACCTTACCGACGACCAGATGCGGGCACTTGCAGCCAAAGGCGGTGTAGCCCACATTACTTTATTCCATGGTTTCCTTAAGAAGGATGGCGAAGCAACTATCATGGACGCTATTGCTCACCTGGAGCATGCTATAAAGATAATGGGCATCGACCACGTGGGCGTTGGAACCGACTTTGACGGCGATGGCACTGTCCGTGGCATGGCTGACGCCAGCGAGATGATTAACTTCACCCTACAGCTTCTCCGCAGGAAGTACAGCGAGCGTGACATTGCTAAGATATGGGGCGGCAACTGGCTCCGTGTTATGGCTCAAGTTCAATCAGTAAGATAGGTTTTTCAAATATTATCTAGTATAATAAAGATAAGATATTCCAATATTATCTAGTATAAAATAATGACCAAGAAAATGAAAATTGTTACCGGCATCGTCATCGTCGCCCTACTTGGAGGCGGTTACGGCTGGAAACTTCATAAGGACAACGAGATGGCATCAGCCATTGCCGGTGATGCCGACACTATTCAGGTAGCACCTGTCGGACCAACATTCAACTCCGACTCAGCCTACGCTTTCACCGCTGCCCAGTGTGCCTTCGGTCCAAGGACAATGAATTCCACAGCCCACGACAAATGCGAGTCATGGATTAAAAGCAAGTTCAAGTCGTATGGTCTGGAAGTTAAAACACAGAAAGCCGACCTCAAAGGAATCGACGGCGAGCTGTTCCACTCCACTAACATCATGGCAAGCTACAATCCAAAGGCAACGACCCGCATTCTTATCTGTGCCCACTGGGACAGTCGCCCTTGGGCAGACAACGACCCGGACAGTACCAAGCACAATGAGCCTGTCATGGCAGCAAACGATGGTGCAAGCGGTGTTGCCGTCATGCTTGAGCTCGCCCGTACTATCTCCAAGGACAAAAAGCTGAACAAAGACATTGGTATCGACTTCGTTTGCTTTGATGCCGAAGACTCAGGAAAGGACGGCGATGACGACAGTTGGGCTCTTGGCGCACAGTATTTCGCCAGCCATCAGCCGGAAGGTCTGTCATGGTCGTATGGTATTCTGCTTGATATGGTCGGTGGCGAAGGTGCCCAGTTCTATCAGGAACAGATGTCTATGCAGTTTGCTCCGGACATTGTAACTAAAGTTTGGAATGCCGCGGCAGCTGCCGGATACTCTGCTTACTTCCCAACAGAATCAGGCGGAGCTGTCACCGACGACCACATTCCATTGAACAAAGCAGGTATTCCTACCGTTGACATCATTCCGTTCTACCGTGACCTGCCTGACAACTCGTTCGGACCGACATGGCATACAACATCAGACACGATGGACCACATCGACAAGAACACGCTTAAGGCTGTCGGACAAACAGTTATTCAGGTTCTATATTCAGAATAAACTCAACATATTTTCTGAATAAGAAAGCTGAATAAATAAGAACAGACAAACTGTATAATTAAGAACAAATAAGCTCTATCAAAGTACAAACAGGTACTCTCTCTGAACAATGATAGAAAACTCAAAGTAGTTAAAAAGTTCTCTATTTCATTGTTATTACGAAAATTATGCGTAATTTTGCACTCTAAAACTTATTATGAGCAATATAGTCGTCAAAGCAGCAAACACGAAACGGATAATGGATGACTTCGTAAAGTTCCCTAACGAACTTTATAAAGGAAGTCATGAATATGTCCCAGACCTTGACATCGACGTCAGAAACACTTACAATCCAAAGAAGAATCCAGGACTTAAGTTTTCTGACGCACAGCCGTTTGTAGCTTATCGGGACGGCAAAGTAGTAGGTCGTGTAGCCGGAGTCATAAACCATCATGCCAATGAAACATGGAAGGCAAAGAACGTAAGGTTCAGCCAGATAGACTTCATTGACGATGAGGAAGTGTCAAAAGCTCTCATTAACGCAGTCATCAGCTGGGGTAAAGAGTGCGGAATGGACACTATTCAAGGTCCTCTCGGCATAACCGACTACGACAAGGAAGGCATGCTTCTGGAGAGCTTTGACTCCATGGCGGCTATGACCGAATACTACAACTACCCGTATTATCCAAAGCACATGGAAGCGTTGGGGTTCGAGAAAGCTGTCGACTGGTTGCAGATTCGAGTCAAAGTACCCGAGGAAGTACCTGTGAAATACGCACGAGTATCCCGTCTGTCAAAGGAAATGTTCGGACTTCACGTCCGTACCATTACCCGCAAGGAAGTCCTCAACGGCTATGGCGTAAAGATATTCAAGCTTCTCAATGCAGCATACGCACCTTTGTTCGGCTTTACACCAATGTCAGAAGGACAGGCTGTGGAGTACATCAAGCATTATCTTCCGCTGTTGAACCTCGATATGGTTCCGGTAGTTGAGGATGACAAAGGCGAGCTCATAGCCATTACCGTTACCATGACGAGTTTATCGCATGCCCTTCGCCGCACCCACGGACATCTACTCCCGTTCGGTTGGTTCTATCTTATCAGGTCGCTGAAATGGCATCCTGAGCACACAGCCGGACTGTTGCTTATAGCTGTCCGCCCGGATTATCAGGGACTTGGCGTCAATGCATTGCTGTTTGATTACCTCATTCCGGTCTATAACAAGATGGGAATCCGCTATGCCGAGACGGGTCCGCAGCTTGAGAACAACGTCAAGGAAATATCCCAGTGGAAGCCTCTCAACCCACAATTTGTGAAGAGACGTCGCTGTTGGACAAAGAAAATCTGACCGCAATGGTAATCTTGACAGACTTGACAAAGATAATTTGATAGAGACAAACAAACTCAAAACTTATAAACCAATATATGAAAAGAGTAGTTATAACAGGCATGGGCATTTGGTCTTGCCTGGGCACGACACTCGATGAAGTTCGTGACTCACTCTACAACGGAAAGAGTGGAGTGATTTTCAGTCAGGAACGTAAGGACGCCGGATTCCGTTCGGCTCTCTGTACAGATGTGAAAAAGCCAGACCTCAAGCCGTACATAAAGCGTAACCTCCGCCAGTTTATGCCGGAAGAGGCTCAGTACGCATACATGGCAACACGCCAGGCGTTGGAAATGGCAAAGATGGATCAGGACTTCATCGACAAGCATGAGGTTGGAATCATCTATGGCAACGACTCTGTAGCACAAGCTACAATGGAAGCTCTCGACAAGTTCCGCGAGTTCAAGGACACAGAGATGTGTGGCAGCGGTGCTATCTTCCAGAGCATGAACTCTACAATATCAATGAACCTTGCATGCCTCTTCCACCTCAAGGGCATCAACCTCACAGCATCATCAGCCTGCTCATCATCAAGTCAGGCTATCGGTCTTGCAGCCCTGCTTATCCGCAACGGTCTTCAGGACTACGTAATCTGCGGTGGTGCCGAGGAAAACAACATGTATGGCATTGCAAGCTTCGACGGTATCCAGGCATTCTCAACACGCGAAGACGAGCCTACAAAGGCAAGCCGTCCATTCGACCGCGACCGTGACGGACTTGTTCCTGGCGGTGGCGCAGCAACAGTTATCGTCGAAGACTATGACCATGCCGTAAAGCGTGGCGCTCCTATCATTGCTGAAGTTGTCAGCTGGGGATTCTCAGGCAATGGCGACCACATCTCTACTCCAACGGTAGAAGGTCCTGCACGCTCCTTGAAGCACTGCCTTGACAACAGCGGTATTCATGACATTCGTGAGATTGGATACGTCAACGCACACGCTACATCAACACACGTTGGCGACAGCCGCGAGGCACTTGCCATAGCCCAGAACTTCGGCGACTACAAGGTTCCAGTAACATCGACAAAGAGCCAGACAGGTCATGAGATGTGGATGGCAGGAGCCAGCGAGGTTATCTACTCGACACTGATGATGAAGAACGACTTCATTGCAGGAAACATCAACTTCGAGAACCCTGACGAAGAGAGCGCAAAGCTGAATATCATACCGGAAACAAAGCAAGCACATTTCGATATGTTCCTGTCAAACAGCTTCGGCTTCGGCGGAACAAACTCGACACTTATTATCAAGAATCTTAATAACAAATAGTTATAAACCACCGATAATCGCTTATAACTCAAAACAAAAGGAAAATTATGACGCGCGAAGACATTATCAAGAAAGTTAATTCTACACTCGCTGAGGAGTTCGAGGTAGATGAGACTAAAATTTCTCCGGAAGGAGCCATCAAGGACGTTCTCAGTCTGGACAGCCTGAGCCTTGTCGACCTCGTTGCCGTAGTCAACTACACATTCAAGATTAAGATTCCTACAGAGGATCTGCGTAAGATTGAGACCTTCAACGATCTCTATGACTACATTGAGCAGCACGCAAAGTAATTAAGTAAACGAGCGGCCTCCCCCAACCCCTCCAAAGGAGGGGAGTCTTTATAGTTACTTCAATGGATAAGCCTAACCACAGAACTAATGACAGACTCCCCTCCTCTAGAGGGGCAGGGGGAGGCTGTGTTATTATTGGCAGCGGCCTTGGTGGGTTAGAGTGCGCACGCATCCTAGCCTCCCAAGGTCGTCGTGTTATTGTTCTGGAACGCGAACAGCAGCCCGGTGGATGTATGCAGAGCTACCGCCGCGGCAAATATGCTTTCGATACTGGAATGCATTACGTTGGCGGGCTTGCCAAAGGACAACCGTTATACAATGCTTTCAAGGAACTGAACCTGTTGCATCTGCCTTGGGTTCACCTTGATGCCAACGGATTCGACAGAGTCACTATAGCCGGACAAACATTCCGTCTGGCTGAAGGCTATGAAAACTTCATCAACACTCTTGCCGGAGAATTCCCTTCGGAACGTGAAGCCCTTCATCGCTATGTCGAAATACTGAAGAAATCGGAAAGCCGTGACGCAGCCATTACCAAGCAACTCATGGAGACTAACGCATGGGACTGGCTAAACAGTAACTTCACCGACAAGCTATTGCTCAACGTTATCTCCGGTGCGTCAATGAAACTGGAACTCCGAAAGGAGAGTCTGCCGCTGTTCACCTTCCTCCATTGCAACAACAGCTACATACAGAGCTCATGGCGGTTGCGTGGCGATGGCAATCAGATAGCCCATTCGCTCATCAATGATATACAGGAAATGGGTGGCGAAGTCGTCTGCAACGCCGAGGTAGAGGAACTGATAGAGCAAGACGGACAAATAACTGAGGCTGTCTGCAAGGACGGACGGCGAATAAAAGGCGACACTTTCATCTCTGATGTTCACCCTGCCGTTACCCTGTCATGGGTCAAGGACAGCCAGAAGATAAGGCACATATACCGTCGTCGTATGTCAATGCTCGAGAATACATTCGGCATGTTCACCGTCTCACTGGTACTGAAGCCACACACCATCAGCTACTTCAACCACAACGACTATATCTATCGCGAAGCCAACGTCTGGGACTTCTATGAGAAGAAAGGACCAGTCGGTGGAGAAATGCTCTCTTGCCGGGTACCCGAAAACGCACTGCTTTCAGCCGACGGCGAGATTCTTGACAAAGAACTATATGCCGAGCAGATAGACATCCTCACCCCAATGCTTTGGAATGAAGTGTCACAATGGAAGGACACAACCGTCGGACGCCGTAGCGAAGCCTACAAGGCAATGAAGCAACAACGTGCCAAGGAATGCATAGCTCTTGCTGAGACAGTCATCCCCGGACTTTCCGACGCCATTGACAAGGTCTACACCAGCACTCCTCTCACCTACCGCGACTACACTCTCACGCCAAACGGCTCAGCCTTCGGCATACGCAAGGATTCAGGCAACCCGCTGATGACCCAGTTGTCAGTCCACACACCGGTTCCGAACCTGTTGCTCACCGGTCAGAGCCCTATACTCCACGGGCTTGAAGGAGTGACAATGACAGCTATGGAGACAGCAAATAATTTATAATAATATATGGAATACGCATTAGTTACCGGCGGAAGCCGAGGAATAGGACGCGCAGCAAGTGTCCGTCTGGCACAGATGGGCTATCGCGTGCTCATAAACTTTGTACACAACAGCGCCAAGGCTCAGGAGACTCTTGACCTCGTCCGCAAAGCAGGACAGGACGGCGAGCTGTTGCAGTTTGACGTTGCCGACATCAAGGCAACACGTTCAACAATCGACAAATGGCAGCAGGCACACCCTGACGACTATATCTCTATTCTCGTCAACAATGCCGGTATCCGCCGTGACAACCTCCTTGCCCTCATGCCTGACGACGACTGGACAGCTGTGCTGAACACAACGCTCAACGGCTTCTTCAACGTCACCAAGCCGCTCATTCCAATGATGCAGTTCCATAAGTTCGGCCGCATCATCAACATGGCTAGCCTTAGCGGAATAAAGGGACTGCCCGGTCAGACCAACTATTCTGCCGCCAAGGGAGGAATCATTGCCGCTACGAAGGCTCTCGCCCAAGAGGTAGCCCGCAAGAACATCACCGTCAATGCCGTCGCCCCAGGATTCGTCAAGACCGATATGACAGCCGATCT
Source organism: uncultured Prevotella sp. (assembly GCA_900315635.1). Taxonomy (GTDB): domain Bacteria; phylum Bacteroidota; class Bacteroidia; order Bacteroidales; family Bacteroidaceae; genus Prevotella. Next base: position 39,253 of record OMZV01000013.1, on the reverse strand, counting down.
CGATGAGGACGCACTGAAGAAGACCATCCCTGCACGCCGTTTCGGTGAGCCTGAGGAGGTTGCAGCACTCATCGGATTCCTTGCATCGAAAGAAGCCGGTTACATCACCGGAAACGTAATCTCCATTAACGGAGGATTATACACATAATGGAAGATATAACAAAGATACAGGTTAAGTTCAGCGAAATAGACTCTATGCGCTGCGTATGGCATGGCTCCTACGTCAAGTACTTCGAGGACGGACGGGAGTCGTTCGGACGTCACTATCCGGGCATTGGCTATGCCGATATGGAGCGCGAGGGCATCTATGCGCCTGTCTACGACCTTCATCTGCATTATCTCAAACCGCTTGGACTGAATGACGTGGCGGTCATCCACACCAAGTATAAATACCATATTGGCGCCCGCCTCGACTATGAATATGAGATATTCCGTGAGAGCGATGGCGCCCTCTGTTGTACGGGGTCGACCACGCAGCTGTTCATAGATAAGAATGGTGAGCTGATGCTAGAGAAGCCAGACTACTTCGTGGAATGGCAGAAGAAGTATAAGGTTTAGGGATAGGCTTAATAGGCATAATGGGCATATTAGGCTTAATAGGCATAATGGGCATAATAGGCATAATAGGCATAATGAGCATAATAGGCCTATTGGGCATAATAGGCATATAAAACAAAATAAAAAACAAAAACAGGAAAAAATGCAAGACTTAATAATTTACAATACTCTGCACAGGCAGAAGGAGCTCTTCCGCCCTATCAATGCACCACACGTGGGCATGTACGTCTGCGGTCCGACCGTCTATGGCGACCCGCATCTGGGACACGCCCGTCCGGCAATAACATTCGACGTTCTCTTCCGTTACCTAAAGCACATTGGCTATAAGGTACGCTACGTCCGCAATATCACCGATGTAGGTCACCTGGAGCACGATGCCGACGAAGGCGACGACAAGATAGAGAAAAAGGCACGTCTGGAACAGCTGGAGCCAATGGAGGTAGCCCAGTACTACACCAACCGCTACCACGATGCCATGCGTGCGTTGAACGTTCTGCCTCCATCGATAGAACCTCACGCTACAGGACATATCATCGAGCAGGAGCAACTGGTAAAGGAAATCCTCGATAACGGCTATGCTTACGTAAGCAAAGGCTCTGTTTACTTCGACATTCAGAAGTATGATAAGAAGTACCACTACGGCATTCTCTCCGGCCGCAACCTCAAGGACATTATCAACAAGAGCCGTGAGCTTGCCGGAACCGACGAGAAGAAATGCCAGGCCGACTTCGCCCTTTGGAAGAAGGCACAGCCGGAGCACATCATGCGCTGGCCAAGCCCATGGAGCGACGGATTCCCCGGATGGCACTGCGAGTGCACGGCAATGGGACGCAAGTACCTCGGCAACCACTTCGACATCCACGGAGGCGGAATGGACCTTATCTTCCCTCACCACGAGTGCGAGATAGCTCAGGCTGTAGCCTCACAGGGCGACCAGATGGTGAAGTACTGGATGCACAACAACATGATAACCATTAACGGACAGAAAATGGGTAAGTCGCTCGGCAACTTCATCACACTGGATCAGTTCTTCACCGGCAACCATCCTACCCTCGACCAGGCTTACTCGCCGATGACTATCCGTTTCTTCATTCTCTCGGCTCATTACCGCGGAACGGTTGACTTCTCCAACGATGCCCTGAAAGCCGCTGAGAAGGGCTACCAGCGTCTTATGACAGCCATTGACGACCTGAAACGCATTCAGCCATCTGCAAACAGCGACGAGAAGACTCACGAATTTGTCGCAGGACTCCGCCAGAAGTGCTATGACGCTATGAACGACGACCTGCAGACTCCGCTCGTTATAAGCAACCTCTTCGAGGCAACCCACGTCATAAACTCTATCCTCGACCACAAGGCACAGATTAGCGCTGACGACCTTAAGGAACTCACTGAGACGTTCAACCTCTTCACCTTCGACCTGCTCGGTCTGAAAGATGAGCGCAGTGCCAACAACAGCAAACGTGAGGAAGCCTTCGGCAAGGTTGTCGACATGGTGCTCGAGCTCCGCGCAAAGGCAAAGGCAGCCAAGGACTGGACTACTTCTGACCAGATTCGTGACGAGCTCACAAAGGATGGATTTGAGATAAAGGACACCAAGGACGGTGCTACATGGAAGCTCAATTAAGCTAATTGTAAAAGATACCCAATTAGAAGCTAAAAGATACCCAATTAGAAGCTAAAAGATACCCTTTTAGAATCTGGTTGGGTATCTTTGTTTTTAGCATTGAATATCTGTTCATCTTTGTTTCAAATCTGTTTTTATTTATGTACGAATAGTCCCGTTCTATTACAGCCTAAGTCTTAATATCATATTTATAAGTGTCTTTTTTGTGTTTTAGAGCCATCCAAAGGTGGATTATTTATTCAAAAGGGTGGATTTTTATAATATTAGTATAACAATAACCGATTTTTACGAATCAGTTATTTAGTAAAAATACTAATTTTGGAGTCAGAATCTACTAATTCAATACACTTATTTATACTAATCGAATGAACAAATTTACCGTGTTAGCGCAACTTCCAAGAATTAAACGCGCATCTATTTTATTAGGAATCCTATTCCTAGGACAGACCGTACAGGCACAGAAGATCGACTTCGACCAGTCGGGACGTCGCACCGATGAAGTAACCCAGACAGGATTCAGCTCCTGGCAAGTGGGTCAGTTGTCATACAATGGCAGTGCAAGTACCACCGTCAATGGTGTCCGTGTGACTGTAAAAAACAGTACAAACGGCTATGACCTCCGCACCGGATGGTACAAGGCAAACATCTTAAAGGACAAACTCATCAACGACGGAATCCACCACGATGGCAATCCACTCCGTGGAACCAGTATCACTATCACCGTCAGTGGTCTGAGCAATGGCAACCACTCGATTCAGGCTTACCATAACAATCCTGACGGCGTGGCAGGCATGGGCAACATCACCGTGGTCGTCAACGGCAGTAAGAAAGCTGTTGTCGCTCCGTCATCACGTGCCGCAAGCACGTCACAGGCTGCCAAGTCATACGTTTCGTTCAGTGGTTCGTCGGCTACTATCGTCTATAGCAGCAACACCGACTTCTACATCAATTCTCTTGAATTCGACGTTGCCGACGCCAATGCACAGGCTACATCACCCTACCCTGCCAACCAGGAGTTCCATGCCAATGCCGACAATGGCAGCATTGCGCTCAGATGGAGCCCGGCAAAGAACGGTGCCAACTCGCAGGTTCTCTACTGGAGCACCGACAAGAACGCTGTTGCCAATGGCTCAGCCAACCGCGTGAACCTCTCAGGCAATGCGTCGTCATATAATTTAAGTGGATTGTCGCCACTGAAGAGATACTATTGGCGTGTCGACGAGATAAAGAACGGCACTACAAGCAAAGGCGAGGTATGGGCTTTCCAGCCACGTCGTCTTGCGTTCCCGGGCGCTGAGGGTTATGGAAAATATGCCATCGGAGGTCGTGGCGGCATCGTCTATCATGTCACAAATCTCCGCGATGACAACAGCTACGGCTCTTTCCGATATGGCGTGACAAAGCTTTCAGGACCACGCACCATCGTCTTCGATGTTGCCGGAGTTATAACCCTTACATCCCGTCTGACCATCAGTGATCCGTACATTACCATCGCCGGACAGACAGCACCGGGTCGTGGAATCATGTTCCGCTCGAAGGCTCTCGGCGTGGCTACCGACGGTATTACTCGGTTCATCCGTCTGCGTCTTGGTGGAGGCGACAGCTGGAGAGGCAGTGGAGCCAACCAGAATACCATGGATGGTATAGGAATGGCAGGCAACAACAACTCTATCATGGACCACTGTTCTATCTCATGGACCATTGACGAGGCATTCTCTTCACGCAATGCAAAGAACGTCACACTGCAGCGCACTCTTATCTCTGAGGCTCTCAACTATGCCGGTCACAGCCATTATGTAGAGCAGTCGAACAGATATGTCGAGCACGGATATGCCGCTACTATCGGTGGTGGCGAAGGCGGAGTCGAAGGTGCTGGCTCTTACCATCACAACCTGCTTGCCCACAACGAAGGACGTAACTGGAGTATGTCGGGCGGTCTCGACGGAAACGGTTATTATGACGGCCATCACGACATGTTCAACAATGTTGTCTACAACTGGGGCGGACGTACAACCGACGGTGGTACTCACGAAGGAAACTTCGTAAACAACTACTATAAGATGGGTCCTTCGTCAACTGAGCAATACCTTCTCACTGCCAACCTCGAGGGAACAGGTAAGGGAACACAGAGCTACTATGTCAGCGGAAATATCCGTGAGAACTTGAACCACTCGAAGACAACCGACCAGAACCAGCTCAGAAGATACGTTCTAAGCGGTGGACAGAAACTCAACTGGACAGTATTCCAGAACAAGCCGTTCTTCCCTTCACTGGCAAACATTGAGAGCTCTGAGGCTGCATTTAAGAATGTATTGTCGGATGTAGGATGTAATATGCCGGAACTCGACAACCACGACCAGAGAATGGTCAGGGAGACTCTTAACGGAACATACTCTAAGACAGGACACTACACCAAGAAAAAGGGGCTTATCGACCGTGAGAGCGATTCCGAGGGATTCAATGGACTGAACATTACATACGCTCAGCGTCCGTCAAACTGGGATACCGACAATGACGGAATGCCTGACTGGTGGGAGAAGGCGTATGGAACTAACCCTAATGTTGCCGACAACAATGGCGATTTGAACAATGACGGTTACACCAATCTTGAGGAATACCTCAACTGGGCAGCCGAGCCTCACTTCGAAATCAATGGCAAGACTCAGGTCAATCTCGGCACTTATTTCGCAGGATATACCCGTCCTTCATACAGAGTCAGCTACACCGACAATGGTGCTGTAGCAGGCATTAGCGGCAACACACTGACCGTTTACAACGGCTCGGCTAAGGCTCTGTTCGTCGTTAAGGTGACTGCTTCACAGGATGGAGTATCACTCACAAGGACATTCAACTTCTATGTAACCGGTGGAACAGCCGGTGGAAACCAGCCAACAGAGAAGGCTGACAAGCAGAAGAAGGTCAATGAGACCGTTAGTGTACCGGCTTCAAACAAGGAATACAGCGGCACTATCCACTGGAACTTCGACAATGGAACCGCTAATCAGAGCGCTGAGGTATCTAAGGACTTCGAAGGCTATCTCACAGCAAGCACTTCTCTCGGCGAGAATCTGGTCTATGGCGGCGTCAAGCAGCTTACAAATCTCAATGAGACACGTGTCGGTGTAAAGGTTCAGCAAGGTGTTCCTACCGGCAAGAACGCTCTCCGTTTCAATGTACAGCCTGCCAAGGGTTGTGCTTTCACTCCTACCCGTGTTGACTTCACAGCTACAAGAATCGGTACTGATGGCGGTCTTATCGACGCCAACTGGGACTATGTAGAGCTCGGAACAAAGCTACATCCTGCACGAAACAAGGAGAATCCTGAGTATACCACATATACTTACAATGTCAAGGGCGACCAGAGCAACAACCTCAAGTCACTCATCATCTATCTCTATCAGCTTGAGACAAGCAAGCAGTTCGGTATAGCCAATGTCACAATCTATGGCAAGCTATCACGTCCTGCAAAGGCTGAGGAAGCTCAGACTGAGAACGGAACCATCAAGTGGAAGTTCAACCAGGGCAATGCCGGACAGCAGGCTGTTGTAGGAAACGACCTACAGGGCTATGTAACTACCGACGTACAGATGGCTTCGGGACTCACCTACGGAGGAACAAAGGAACTCAGCGGACTCACAGAGACACGTATCGGAGTGACCGTTGACAATGATCCTGCACCAAGCAACGACAATAAACTCTCATTCGTTGTATCGCCTGTAGAGGGCTACTCACTGAACATCACACGCATTGAGTTCACCGCTACACGTATTGGCACTGACGGAGGAAACATCGATGTAAGCTGGGCAGGCAGTAAGATTGCCAGCGGATTGCGTCCTGCAAGAAACATGGCAAACCCTGAGTACACCACTTACACTTATAATGTAAATACTGCCAACCCGCAGAAGGGCCACAAGCTGACATTCAACTTCTACAACATCGGCATAACAAAGCAGTTCGGTCTTGCCAACATAAAGCTCTACGGAACCCTTCAGACAGCCGGAGCCAAGGCAAACGGATTCGGTGTTACCGACGGAATAGAGAACGTTGAAATATCTCTTGGAGACAACAATCCATGGTACACACTGTCTGGAATGAGGGTTGAAAAGCCTTCACAGCCGGGCCTGTATATCCATAACGGAAAGAAAGTGATGATTAATAAATAGCCAACGGTTACAGCTGCCCCGCCTCTACTTGCAGCACAACACGCTCAATGAGGCGGTCGCGGCCGTTGGGCTCATAGCGTTTCTTAAGACTAGCTCCGAACAATCCGGCAAACGTCTGATAGACACCGGCACGCAACGGACCGAAGAAAGCTTTCACAATCTCGTAAGATGTCTGTCCGCACTCGCGGTCAACAAGTTTTATAAGGAGTTTACCCTGACTATAGGTAAGCTCCTTTTTCAGTTTCTTATAGTACTGTTTCTTTATGCCAGCCTCCACACGGTTGACCTGCGCCTGCCTCTCCTTCTCGTCAGGAATAGTCTGCAAGTACTCCTCGGTCTCGAATATGATGAGCTTCACCTGCTTGGCGTATGGCAGAACCTTCTTTATATTTCGTACAAGACGGTAGTAAGCCTCACGCTCCTGCGCATTCTTGAATACTAGTGGAGCCATCTTCACGAACGGTTCCGACCGGCGGATATACTGCACTGAATCGCCATTCTGCATTACCTTACCGATGTACAGGTCGGGCACATACCTCGGACCTACCGGCATCGGGTCGGCATCAGTAGCTTGTGCGGCGGCAGACAAAACCGACACCGCAGCAACGAAAGTCAACAATAGTCTTTTCATTTTCATATCGCCGTGTGCTGATAAACGCCTGCAAAAGTAGTGATTATTTTCCGTCCATTGCCCGTTTTTAGCATTATTTTCAGTTTTAATCATTGATTTGCTTGATTATAGATTAATTATTCGCTAACTTTGTGCCATAAAATCAGCACTCAGTATTTATGAGAAACGGAAAAATACTAACGCTCATACTGGCAGTAATGCTGCTGTCGGCATGTGGCTCAACAGGTTATGTAACAACAAGAAGCAGGATATTGATAGACTCTCGTTATGATGCTCATCCCGACAGTGCCGCCGAGGCATTCATGGTTCCGTACAAGGCGCATGTCGACTCAATGATGAACCCTATCGTAGGCTATGCGGCATCGGACATGTCGACCTACCAGCCGGAGAGTCCTCAGTCAAATCTCTTTGCCGATATTCTGGTTTGGGGCTCTAAGAAATTCAACGAATCGCCCGACTTTGCCGTCTACAACATTGGTGGAATCCGTGCTGCCCTCAGCAAGGGTCCGGTCACCATAGGCGACGTTCTCGACATGGCTCCATTCGAAAACAAGATTTGCTTCCTGACGCTTACCGGCGACAAAGTACTGGAATTGTTCCAGCAGATGACCGGACAAGGCGGACAGGGCGTCAGCCACTCTGTAAGGCTTGTAATGAACAAGAGTGGAAAGCTACTCAGCGCCACGATAAACGGCAAGGATGTCGACCCGAAGGCAAGCTACCGCATAGCCACTCTCGACTATGTAGCCCAGGGAAATGACAAGATGGATGCCTTCAAGGCTAAAACTGATGTCATTCAGCCGACAGCCGAGGAGAATAACGTCAGATACATTATAATGGATTACTTCCGCTCTTTCATGAAAGAGAACAAGGCTGTCGACTCGAAAGTCGAGGGAAGAATAACAGTACGTTAGTTATATCCCCAACAAGCATATAATCCTCACCAAGCCTCCCCCAAGGGAAGGATGTTTAATTACATTATTTAGACGAAACAAAATGAGACATTTCAAAATAAAACATTCTAAACCGAATAAACCCGGGCGTTCATACATTATCCCCTTTAGAGGGGCTTGGTTGGGACTCCTGTTGTTGCTGTTAGTTGGCTGCTCGTCCCCTACCCTCACCATTCTCCACACCAACGATACCCACAGCCAGATATATCCGTTGTCCAAGAACCTTGCCGACACGATGAAGGCAGGACGCGGAGGATTCCTCCGCCGCATAGCAATGCTCAAGGAGGAACGGCAGAAAGCCCCTGACTTGTTGCTCTTCGACAGTGGCGACTTCTCACAGGGAAGCCCCTACTACACCTTGTTCAAGGGCGATGTCGAGGCAGGACTGATGAACATGATGCACTATGACGCAGGAACAATTGGCAACCACGAATTCGACTTCGGACTGGAGAATATGGCACGGGTGTTCCGTGAACTGAACTTCCCTATCCTCTGCGCCAACTATGACTTCACGGGAACTCCTGTCGAGGGAACTGTCCAGAAGAACACGATAATCAAGCGGAAAGGCTTTAAAATAGGCGTATTCGGCATTTGTCCGAAGATGGACGGACTCGTCGATGAGAACAAATGCAAAGGAGTAAAATTCCTCGACCCAATCAAGTGCGCACAGGAGCAGATCGACGAACTGCGCAGTAAAGGGTGCAACTACATCATCTGCATATCTCATATAGGCTGGGATTCGTATCCAGACCTTATCGATGACCAAAAACTTATAAAAGGAACTCACGGCATTGACCTTGTTCTTGGCGGACACAGCCACACTTACCTTAAGAAACTTGAGTATGTAAACGACAAGGAAGGCAAACCGGTACCGGTCGACCAGAACGGTAAATCTGGTATCTTCATCGGCAAGATAAATGTCAAGAAGGTGCATTAAACAACGTGAAATACAGCCTTTTACAACGTAAAAGGGTTCGTTTTAAAAAACATTTTAAATTAAAAAGCGATGAAAAATAAATTGTTTTTCATCGCTTTTTAATTTATTTTTATTTCAAAAATAATTTATTTTCTATCGTAAAAAATACCGTTTTACAACGTAAAAGATAATCAGTTGGAATTCAAATGGTTATTCCTTACCACACAAACGGCTATCTAATTGTCGGTAAGCTGGCAATTATGGCAGAAAGAAGGAGACTTTCCCAATTGCCACAAACGGCGGAATTGAATCCCGACTGGCATTGGGCATCGAGGCAAGGCTCAGCAGATTAAGTCGCCAGGTCGGGAGTGCTTTATGAGCTTTAGAGGCAGTTTTCGTCTCCGCTTGTCGAGTATACTGAATATATTCATGGACTATTATTTTCTGGTTAGAGTTTTGGTTTTCCTTCAAAATCATTGCACACTTTCAAGAAAAACCACAAAGGAGCATAGAATATCATATTGAAAAACTTTGTCTTCCATCTAAAGAGTCATATAAAGCCGAAGTAACAAAATTCTGCTATTCAAAGTTTCTGCTATCGGAAACAATTCTGTAACTTTGCAACATGAGGGAGGAAGTCTCGTTTATCACACTTAATAATAACGCAAATGGAAGCAACTGCTATAATTGATTTCGACCGGAAGAATCGCATATTTACTGCTACATCAAAAGAGCTGTCACCTTATGAGGTAGAGGGGGAAGGGGAAACCGTGTATGAAGCTGTCGAGGAATTTATCTTCCACATTCAGGATGATATAGAATATTATGAGATGTACGGGCAAGTAAATGGTCTGCCTGATACAAGGAATCTTTATAACTTAAAACTTTGCTTCAAACATAAATGTACTCTCTCGAAGGATGCCAAGTTGTACCTCACAGCTGTCAACATAATGTTGGAGCGTCATCATGGACAAAAGGACAAGGCTGGTCATGACTATTACTTTCATCCGCTAAGAGTCTCTTTCAAGTGTGATGAGGTAGAAGAAAAGATCGTAGCTTTGCTCCATGATACCGTCGAAGACACAGGACTAACTATAATTGATTTAGCGAAAGCCGGATTCGACAACATGGCTATCATAAACGGTATAATTGCTGTAACCCGTAACCCTTACGAGACTTATGCTCACTTTATCATGCGTGCCTATATGGACGACATTGGGCGCGAAGTAAAGATTCACGACCTCGAAGATAATATGGATATAACTCGTTTGCCGGACTTAAGGGAAAAGGATTGGCATCGCCTCAATAAGTATCTTCATTCATGGCGATTCCTCAATAATCTTGAAGAAGATACCCCTAAAATTACAGAATAGGGCAATATAATTTGACCTTGTTCTTTTCACAGAAGTTTCGTCCAACAAATAAATAATAAATAGTCAGATATTCATAAAAAATGGCTACCTTTGTAATCACAAACCAAAAATTAAAGTCCAGAGAATGAGAAACAGCCTTATTATAGTTTTCTTCTTCCTACTGATATTGCCAATTAGTTCATCGGCTCAGCAGCAGAAAGGGAAGGATGTCGTCTTTTATGGCAATGTCAAGGATGAGTTCACCGGTGCCGATCTCAATGCATTCATAACGATCATGAGCTCCGACGGAACAGTGGTTGCTTCCGATTCCTGCGATGATGGCGACGGCTATTGGATTGACCTGAATGTAAAGAAGGAAGTGTATACTGTCCGTGCCGAACTCGAAGGCTATCAGACCACTACAATAAAATTTCCAGTACACTTTATCGGGCGCAACGTTGAGTTTGAATTGCCATTGATAAAGATGAAGCGTAAGGCCCACGAACTCAAGGAAGTCACCATTACTGCTACTAAGGTAAGGATGGTGCAGCATGGCGACACACTAGTCTTCAATGCCGATGCCTTCAACGTTCCGGAGGGTAGTATGCTCGACGCGCTAATTGCCCAGCTGCCAGGAACGGAGCTGAAAAGCGATGGCGAGATATTTGTCAACGGACGGAAAGTTGACTACCTGACACTTAATGGCGAGGACTTCTTCAAGGGCAACAATAAAGTCATGCTCGACAACCTGCCTTACTATACCGTAAAGAATATAAAGGTTTATAACAAGCTGACGAAGGAAAGCCGCTATGCCGGTCGTGAAATCGACAAACCGGATTACGTCATGGACGTGAATTTGAAGAAAGAATATAATCGGGGTTATATGGCTAATGTCGAGGCTGGTGGCGGCAACAAAGAGCGCTACTATGGTAAGGCATTTCTTCTCGGCTATACTGTGCTGTCTCGATTGGGCGTCTACGGCAATATGAACAACGTCAGCCAGCAGTCGGAGATGCAGTTCAACGACGAATGGAGTCCCGATAAGCGTGGGGACGGAGAGATAACCTACAAGAATGCCGGAATGGAATATTCCACCAAGAACAAGGAGGACAAATGGGAGGAGAAAGTAACAGCTGCACTGAAATACCGGAAAGCTGAGGTCAACACCCGTACCAACGCACAGCAGTATGCACAGCCCCAGGATGTTTATTCGGGAACAAACAATTATTCCGGCGGTCACGACTACACCCTAAGCCTCGGCAATCAGTTTACTGTCAACAAACCTACATTTATCGAATGGAAGGCAGGTATCAACTATGACCAACACAAGGCAGGCTATGAACAGACCGACTCTACATATACTCTCGAACGGGCGCTCAACGAGGCTGTAACCCACGAGCACGGACGCAAACATACGACTACGGCTTCTTCAAGCATTAACCTAAACAAAACACTGCCATGGGGCGACATCATCGGTTTGGAAGCAGGAATGACAATAAAGTCAACTCGAAACACCGACGATAACTCACGCAGCATCATTTACCATCAGACAGCTGACGGCGAGGACCGTAACCTCCGCCACGACGATCCAGCCCACAGCTATAAATACTTTTTCACGGCAGTATACAACATTCCGCTGTCAAAGGCATTCACCGTAACTCCGATATTCACATATACCAACGACTACGCCAACGAACGTGACCGTTACTACTCCGCCAACGGCTCTTCGGCAGGCGAACCGCTCCAAACTTTGGATTCCAATAGCCGTGAAAGCCGTAAGAGGGGCAATAGTTACGATGAGGCAATAAGGATTGGCTATAGCTCCACCAGTTCGAAGGGCACAACCTTCTACACACACTTACAGGGTGGGCTTGAAGAGCGGCACGACCGTTTCACATTGGTAACCCCGTCGGACAACGGTAACACTTACTCCTTCAACCATCTGCTCCCTTCTGTCGACTTCGTCTCAGTGATTTCAGGTGGAGGAAAAAACATTTGGATAAATTATAATATGAACCGTACCACTCCCGATTATAATCTCATGACGGGACAGGCAAACACACTCAACCCTCTCGTGACGATTTACCGCAACAGAGCCTTAAAGCCAACGACGGTTCATAATGCAATGGTGAGTTTCAGTAAGTCGGTCAGTCACTTCAACAAGTCGTTTGGAATTGATGCCGATTGGTCGGCGACTCATGGATCAATCGGCTATGCACGCAGCTACGACCCGGCAACGGGAGCATATAAATACATGCCGGGCAATGTCAACGGCAACTGGAATGCATCTGTCAGTACAGACTATGAAACCGACTTCGACAGCAAAGGGCATTTCCATTTCAGCGGTTCAACAGAGTATGACATCAACCACAGCGTTGACTTCGACATTACCGGCTCGCCGGACATTGGTATGTCTGCACCGCTTTCAAGAATTCTATCGCATGCCGTCAGCCAAAGCGTTGAGATGCTATACAAGACGGGGCAGTTCACTGCCTCACTCATCGGCTCTGTCGACTGGCATAAAGTCAATGGCAAAGCCGACAACTTAGATGATTTCCATTACACCAACTTCCATTATGGAGTCAAGGCGACCATTCCGCTCTTCTGGAAGGCAACGCTGAACAGCGACCTCACGATGTATTCCCGCCGTGGTTACAGCCTTCCCGAAATGAATGACAACAACCTTATCTGGAATGCTGCTCTATCGCGTCCATTCCTTAAGAATCGCCTTTTGGCAAAGCTATCAGCCATCGACATTCTTCATAAACTCAGCAATCGCAGTATTACAGTCAACGCGCAAGGACGCACCGAGACTTGGGTCAACTCTGTACCAAATTACGTCATGTTCAGCGTCCAGTTCAAATTCAGTGCCAAGCCCAAAGACAAGTAAACTTTTCTCCTTATCTAACTTAATTCCGCATTTTCCCCTTTAAAACCTAATAAATTTTCCTATCTTCTTCTATCTACCTTTATAACCATCAACGGCCTTTAAGATATCCGCTTTGATGTTTTCCCAAGACACATGCTTGAACATCTTTGGCATAAGTTGTTCTTCTGCATCTTCAAAATAAGTAAGGCTCATCAATGCACGGAACTCACTGTGTTCAGGATATTTCTTATTGTAGAAGCCGAGAATATCTGCCAATGAATAATGTTGCAAAAGAAAATAAATATCAATGAAGTCCTTCTTTGTTAGTGTGTGATATTGCACAGATATATGAGAGGCACACAGGGTCAAGTGTGCGTAATTTCTTACAGACATTGACAATCTTGTCAAGGCCATAATAACTAAGGACAAGTTTCCAGTCATTCCATTCACCATACTCTAAAACTCTTTGCACTATTTGCCCTGGAGCCTTATCCATGTCAGCCTGGGACATGTCCACATCCCAAAACAGATTCTTGGAAAACTTAGAAAAACATTCTTTACTTCTCATACGCTTGCAAAGATAATAGTTTATTTTTAAATGTACATGTAAGGCTATAGTTTTTATTCGTCTAAAGCTAATGGTTTTGAGCCCTTTTCAACAATCTGTATTGCAGCCAGCAGGCATCAATCATGATTATGAATGGCATGAAAGGTATATGGAAACGGGCTTCGCCATGACCGAAGAAAAGCAGTATGGCTGTGCCGAAGAAGACTACTCCCAGCGGCATGGCAACATCAGTCCACCGGCGCCGGCGGATAAGCGAAACGCAGCCAATGACGAACAGCGCCATAAGGGCATAATAATAAACGAGGTTGTAAGCCGTCAGCCACTGCACCCAGGTGTAATGCGGGAAGCTGTTAATCAGTGTCGGCATGCTCACTTCATTGTACATGTAGTCGCTGTTGTTCTTGTCGGGCATGAAAGCACAGAAGTTAGGATTGTCCGAGATGTACGTTTTTGCCAGTTTAATTGGCATCTGAGCGATGTAATCCTTCGGGTGGTCAACTATCCATGCCGCCATGCGTTTTTGCCACAGAGAGTCTTTCTGTACCGAATTGAAGCCTTTTGCGTCGGTATACCATGCGTCATTGTCGGCTGAAGTGTCAACACTGTACTGCAACAGAGCCATCCATCCGGTCTTTGCCTGATAGATGAAATAGCCGGTGCGGTACCATGTCAGTGAGCCGATGATGACTATCATAATGGCAAATCCGGAAACTATCTTGGCTATGTTTTTCCATTGACGGGCGACCAAATAGTATACAGCCATTGCAGCAATGAACACCAGTCCCATTGGACGGATCCAGTTGGCTATAGCTATCAGTATGCCTCCGGCTATTGGTTTTTTCCTGTTAAGGGCAAGCCAAATGCCCGAGAGGATGAAGAAAATGAATGGAAGTTCACTAAGAAAGCTCGTCGACTCGCCATAATTGGCAGGATAGAGAACATAGAGGAGTAGGGCAGTGAACCCTACACGACCATCAAACTGATGGCAGGTAATCTTGTAAAGGAGGAGTGCCGACAGCCCCTTTAGTATGGCATAGATAAAATATAAAGGGGTTACGGCGTGGAAAAGAAAGAGGGACAGGGCAACTATGTTTATAGAACCGACATTCCATATAAAGTCGTAGCTGCCTATCTCGGAAGCAACAGGGTAGGGCTCGCCATGGGCTACACAGTCCTTGGCAAAGTAGATGTAGCAATCGCTGTCGTAATACAGGGTAGGACCGAACACCAGAATTATGGCGAACTGGATGACGGTGAATACCGCAACGATTGTGTAAACCAGCCTGTTGTTGTTGATTAGCTTCATTATCAGTTGACTACAGCTATCTTGCAGACAGTGCCTTTGTCACCGTCCTGAGTGGCTGTCTGAACCATATAAACGCCACTGGTTACCCGTTTGCCGTTAAGGTCGGTGCCGTCCCAGACGAATGAGCCGCCATTGCTTCTGCCTTCGGCTACAAGCACGCCATTGGTGGTGACTATCTTCACGTCGGCGTTATAGGTAAGTCCAACAATGGTTATAGGTCCGGTATAGCCAGGCTTGACAGGGTTTGGATAAGCGTAAGTAACGTCCTTGTCCATCTTATCGACGGTCTGGGTGGCGTCACTCATGTAGGAGCATAGTCCATTCTCTGTGCCGAAGAATACTTCGCCGGTAGAAGGGTCAATGGAAATGGACTCTACAATGTCGGACAGAAGCCCACTGTTGTTCGCCATGAAGTGATGGATCTCAGTGTTGTTGTCGGCACTGATGAGGTAGACTCCTGAGCCTTCGGTGCCGAACCATTTGCGATTGCCGCCATCGATAGCCATGCAGGTTATTGGAACTCCCGAGAGAAGATAGTCGGCAAGGTCAGTACCGTCATTGCGCGGAACCTTGTATTGCTGGAATACCATATCGGAAGGAGGGGTCGTTATCTCATTATATGGGATGTAGAACGGTCCTATCTGGGTGCCTACCCATATATTTCCGTCGAGGTCCTGAGCTGCGCAATAAACGTAAGAGAAACTGCGGTTGTATATTGTTCCGTCCTCATTCACCCAGTTATTATATACATAATCGCCATTTGTTGACGGCTGATAATAGACTAAGTCCTGAGAGATGAAGTGGTAATTGACAAACCACAGGTTCTTGTCACGATCGAAGAAGAAGTGTCTCATTCCGGCAAAGCTCAGGTTAGGCGAGGTCATGAAGTCGGACTTATGCTTGTTGACAAACTGTCCGTCGTGAGTATATTCCCAAAGCGACTGGCTCTGTGCCTGGCTGTTTCCAAACCAGTAATTGCCTTCGTCGTCGAAAGCTCCGCCGAGAATAAGGGTATAGTTTGGTGAGACGGCATTCTCAAGCGGGCTGTTCTCACTGTTCCAATGCTGCACGAAATTGCCATTGCGGAACTCATAGAGTCCTGTTCTGGAACCTACCATAACGCGGCTATGGTCTGTAGGGTCTACATCGACGGTAGCATTTGCCTGATAGAGGTAGCCTGTTTTTTTCTGAAGGCTGTCCTCATAGATAGTCCATGTGTCGGTCGATGGGGTGTATACCTGTACCATTCCGGGGCGGGGTAGGTCGGCACTTGGCGAATATCCGCCTCCGACGGTATAAAGACTTCCATACTTAAACCTAGAGAAATAGAAGTAGTTATACTTCGGACCCTCTGGTCTGTGAGCCTCTGCTATGGCAAGAAGCTGTGGGTCAACGGTATAGTTTTTTCGTGTATAGGAGCCTACTCTAGTCCAGTTTCCTGGGTCAAGAAGATTGGCTGACAAGCTGCCACGGTATAGTCCATTGGTTGAACTGGCGGCATAAATATAATTGCCATCGACATAACAATAGTCGACACGGAAACGAAGGTTGTAGGTATTGGTTACTTCATAGTCGCGCATGTCGATTTTGACAATTCCAAAACCGGTGCTCAAATAGGCAAAACGGTCATCCATGTAAATATCGTAAACCGTCTTGTTGCTTGACAATGAAGCGTTATAATAATCTGAAATGTTGGTAACGTTACCATTGGCATCAAGTATGTCAATGTTGTAATCGTTATAAAGGATAAAAAGTTTCTTGACTGTGTTGTTCCATTCTATATTGCTAATGGAACAATCGCTGAGACCGTTTACTTTGTCGTAAGTCTGGATGCTATTGTCATTTTCATTGTATGAGTACAAATCGTTGGAAGCAAGAACATACAAAATATCGCCTCCACGCTTTACATCCTGTACTTCATAGTAGGCCATATAGTCCTTCCATGTGCCTATCTGGGCAAATGACAACTGGCAATATGTCAATGATATTGCCAATAGAAATAACAATATAAACGGTCTCTCAATTCTCATAATTTCTTATGTTTTCAAACACCCGACATTGAGAAGGGCTTGTTAAGGACGTGGAGTAGGGTGGTCATGCCTTCTTGAGATAGTCTTCCTGAGGTAGTTATGCCTTATTGAAGTAGCATTCCTGAGGTAGTTATGCCTTATTGAGATAGTCTTCCTGAGATAGTTATGCCTTCTTAAGATAGTCAGCAAGCTTCTTGACGGCACGAGCACGATGTGAGATTTTGTTCTTTACTTCCTCTCCAAGCTCGGCAAAGCTCTTGTCATAGCCGTCAGGAACGAAGATTGGATCATAGCCGAAACCCTCAGTGCCATGCTTCTCAGTGGCAATATGTCCACGTACCTCGCCTTCGAACTGAACCTCATGGTATTTGCCATCAGTCCCTTTTTGTATTAACGAGATACATGTGCGGAATCTTGCATCACGGTTGTTATTATTTCCTAATTTCCGTAACAATTTCGCCATGTTTGCCTCTGAATCGTGATCTGTACCCTCAGCATAGCGTGCCGAATGGACTCCAGGCTCACCATTGAGCGCAAAAACCTCCAGCCCTGTATCATCGGCAAAGCAGTCGTGATCATACTTCTCAGCTATATAAGCTGCCTTCTGATGGGCATTCTCTTCAATGGTATCGCCTGTCTCCGGAATATCCTCATGACAGCCAATATCCGATAGAGATACTATCTCAAATGAAGGACCTAGTATCTCCCTGATTTCTTCTAATTTGTGAACGTTATTTGTTGCAAAAACAATCTTCATACGAAATACAGTTTAACAAGGCAATTAAACATCCCCTCCATTCGGAGTGGCTTGGGGAGGCTTTAATCTTTTTTCTTCGGCACACTAACCTTTATCGGGTCGAAGCCTTCGCCATATACTCCGATGACTGCACTCTGGCTGACAAATGCCTGAGGATCAATCATCTTGATAAGACGGAAGATATACTGGCTCTCATTTTTCTTGGCTAGGATACAGAGTACCTTACGTTCCTTACCAGTGTACCAACCATGACCATCAAGGATAGTCACACCATGCTCAAGCTGAGTACCGATGGCATTGGCAATCTCCTGATACTTTAAAGAGAAGATCATGAACTGTACAGACTCCCGGCGGGCATTGAAAACATAGTCGAGCATGTAGTTCTCAATGACCATCGTGCAGAGACCGAACACTGTCATGTGGACTCGTGAGAGCATATCGCCAAACTGAGGAATGAACAAACAGGAACCAATTATCACGAAGTCGACAGCAATAAGCACCCGACCAAGAGATATGTTCTTGTATTTGTTCACACAGGCAGCAATAATATCCGTACCACCCGTCGAGCCATTATGCAGGAAGACAATAGCCAGACTTGTTCCGGTAATCATACAGCCTATTACCAACGACATAAACTGTTGACCCTCACCAAGGATAAGGTGCATCTTTCCGTCAGGACCAGTCATAAGCCACTGTGCCACACCAAGTAACACTGACAGCACTGTTATGGCATATACCGTCTTTACCATGAACCGCCAGCCTAGTATCTTCAATGCTACAAGAAGCAAAGCAAAGTTAATGACAAAGTAACTGTATGATATTGGAATCTTGGTAGCATAGAAAATGATAGCCGACAGACCGGTGATTCCTCCTGTCACAATGTGATATGGCAGAAGGAAAACCGTCCATCCGAATGTGTACATCAGAAGTCCGATGGTTATCCAAACATAATCACGGACCTCATTCCATATACCTTTACTCATTATTTAATAACTATATTTATAATACGGTTAGGAACAACAATAACCTTTACGATGTTCTTGCCACCAAGATACTTGCCAGTGCGCTCATCGGCAAGGACAGCCTTCTCGACATCGTCCTTAGGAGTATTCACCGGGAAGTTCATCGGGAAGCGAACCTTTCCATTGAAGCTAACCATCATCTTAACCTCGTCCTCCTTCAAGTACTTCTCGTCATACTCAGGCCATTTGGCATCGCAGACGGTACCACTGTTACCAAGAGCATGCCAGAGTTCCTCGGCAATGTGTGGAGCAAACGGAGCAATGAGGACTACAAGATCCTGCAGAAGCTCATGGTTAGTGCACTTCTGTTGACTCAGTTCGTTAACACAAATCATGAATGCCGAGATACTTGTATTGTAAGAGAACTTCTCAATATCGTCGGTAACCTTCTTGATAAGCTTATGAACGCTCTTCAGCGACTCAGCCTTTGCAGGTGCGTCATCGACAATAGCATCGCTGTCCTTCTTCCAATAGAGGTTCCAGAACTTCTTAAGGAAGCGAAAACATCCATCGATACCATTGGTATCCCAAGGTTTACTTGCCTCGACAGGACCAAGGAACATCTCATAGAGACGGAGAGTATCGGCGCCATACTGCTCAACAATATCATCAGGGTTGACAACATTGTACATCGACTTCGACATCTTCTCAGTGGCATATCCGCATACATACTTGCCATCCTCAAGTATGAACTCAGCATTCTTATACTCAGGACTCCAGTTCTTGAAGCCCTCAATATCGAGAACATCATTCTTCACAAGGTTAATCCAGACGTGAATAGGAGTAATGTCCTTATAGTTCTTTCGGAGATTATAACTTACGAATACCGGCTTACTTTCCTTCGAAAGTTCATTGACACGATAAACAAAATTGCTTCGTCCCTGAATCATTCCCTGGTTGATAAGCTTCTGGAACGGCTCTTCCTCACAGCTATATCCATAGTCGTGCAGGAACTTATTCCAATAACGACTATAGATAAGGTGACCGGTAGCATGCTCTGTTCCACCTACATAGAGGTCGACATGACGCCAGTACTCGTCAGCTTCCTTAGAGACAAGTTCCTTATCGTTGTGCGGATCCATATAGCGGAGATAGTAAGCCGATGAACCAGCAAAGCCAGGCATGGTATTCAGTTCTATAGGGAAGACAGTGGTGTTGTTGATTGCACTGCAATCAACTACTGAACGGGAAACAGTGTCCCAAGCCCATTTCTTTGCACGACCCAATGGTGGCTCCCCAGTCTCGGTAGGCTCATACTTGTCGATTTCAGGGAGCTCAAGTGGCAGGCACTCCTCCGGAATCATCTGAGGCATACCATCCTTATAATATACAGGGAACGGCTCACCCCAATAACGCTGACGTGAGAAAATAGCGTCACGAAGACGATAGTTCACCTTCACACGACCGATATGATGCTCAGTAACAAACTTCTTTGTTGCTGCTATAGCCTCTTTCACTGTGAGTCTATTGAGAGAGAATCCATCAAGACTCTTCTTTCCGGCTGCAGGCGAATTGGTAACGATTCCTTCCTTGGCATCGAAACTTTCCTCACTTACATCAGCGCCTTCAATAAGTGGGATGATAGGCAGGTTGAAGTGCTTGGCGAAAGCATAGTCACGACTATCATGAGCAGGCACAGCCATAATGGCACCGGTGCCATATCCAGCCAATACATACTCCGAAATCCAAATAGGAATATTGTCGCCGGTGAATGGATTTACAGCATACGAACCTGAGAATACACCAGTTACATGATGGTCGGACATGCGCTCAAGCTCGGTGCGGCTCTTAACATAAGCCAAATACTTGTCGACTTCAGCCTTCTGTCCCTCAGTTGTCAGCTCAGGAACGAGTTCGCTCTCAGGCGCAAGAACCATGAAAGTAACACCGAACATAGTATCGGCACGGGTTGTGAAGATGGTGAAGTGCTTGTCAGAGTCCTTAACAGAGAACTCCACCTCAGTACCCTCAGAGCGTCCAATCCAGTTGCGCTGAGTCTCCTTGATAGAATCGCTCCACTGAATGGTATCCAGTCCGTCGAGCAGACGCTGAGCATAAGCCGATACACGGAGACACCACTGTTGCATCTTACGCTGTACAACAGGATAACCGCCACGGACACTCACTCCATCGACAACCTCATCATTGGCAAGCACGGTACCAAGACCGGCACACCAGTTTACCATGGTCTCACCAAGGTAAGCAATGCGGTAGTTCATCAGAGTCTGCTGCTTCTCCTTCTCCGACTTGGCATTCCACTCATCGGCAGTGAACGACAGTTCCTCACTCTGAGCAACATCAATACCCTCCGTACCCTTCTCCTCAAAGTGCTTGACAAGCTTCTCTATAGGCTGAGCCTTCTGGCATTTGTTGCAATAGAACGAGTTGAACATCTTCTCGAATGCCCACTGAGTCCAATGATAATAACCCGGATCACAAGTACGAACCTCACGATCCCAGTCGAAAGAGAAGCCAATCTTATCGAGCTGCTCACGGTAGTGGGCGATATTCTCATTGGTAGTCTTCTCAGGATGCTGTCCTGTCTTGATGGCATACTGCTCGGCAGGTAGTCCGTAGGCATCATATCCCATAGGGTTGAGTACGTTGAAGCCCTTCAGGCGCTTGTATCGTGCATAGATGTCCGAAGCTATATATCCGAGAGGATGACCGACATGAAGACCGGCACCGGAAGGGTAGGGGAACATATTCAGAACATAATACTTAGGTTTCGTCTTGTCCTCAGTGACCTTGTAAGTCTTGTTGTCGACCCACGCCTTCTGCCACTTCTTCTCAATTTCTCTGAAGTTGTAATCCATTGCTTATCGTTGTTTTTTATTTATTATCTGTTTTTGTAAGTTCCAACTTTCTTAAGGAGAGTATTAGCCGATAATATATTTAATAATGTATAATACCCCAATCTAGTCTGCAAAGGTAATGCAATAGAAAGAGAAAACAAAATAAAAACAAAAGTTTATGTGTATAAAATCGTGTATAACTCTGTTGATAACTCGTGGAAAACTTGTGGAAACAGCTTGGAAAACTATTCCACTTATCCACAAAATCCACAACGGCAATTCAGGCGACTGGATATCCACGGGGTTATACAATAGAAAAACAAAACTTTTCCACCGTTTTCCACACGAAAAAGATATAAACTTATTAACTTTGCACCGAAAACCAAAATTGTGGATAAACAACTTTAATAGTTGAGAATCAGCAAGAAAGAATTAAGGCAAACTGTTGATAAGTGCTTATTTGATGTTTATACCGTAAATGACGAATAAAAGCAGAAAAAGTTTTGCACTTATCCACGGCATATCATAACACTACATATTTTTTTCTTTAAAATAAAAAAGAGAAAATAATAAATATGAATATGTGTGCAAAAGTAAGGTGATTAAAAGCATTATGGAACCGAAAAAAGAATGGATAGAGTCAGGCTACGTTACCGAACCTGTCGACAAAAGTCTTGATTTGAAGAGTGAAATCCGCCGAATGTGTAAGGAGAAGAACGCTATAATCCTTGCCCACTACTATACCGTCGGCGAGATACAGGACATAGCCGACTTTGTTGGCGACTCACTGGCTCTTGCCCGCAAGGCTGCCGAGACCGACGCAAAGATAATGGTTATGTGTGGTGTTCACTTCATGGCTGAGACCTGCAAGCTGCTGTCGCCGGACAAGACAGTGCTTTGTCCTGACCTGACAGCCGGTTGCTCACTTGCCGACAGCTGTGACGCCAAGGACTTGAAGAAGTACAAGGAAGAGCACCCGGGCTATAAGGTAGTGTCTTACGTAAACACTACTGCCGCCGTCAAGGCTCTCACCGATGTTGTTGTCACCTCGGGCAATGCCGTTAAGGTAATGGAGAGTTTCCCTAAGGACGAAAAGATTATCTTCGGTCCTGACTACAATCTGGGAAACTACATAAACTCGGTCAGCGGACGCCACATGCTCCTTTGGAATGGTGGCTGCCACGTCCATGAGAAGTTCTCGGTAGAAGGTATAGTAAACCTAAAGAAAGAGCACCCTGACGCCGTTGTAATGGCTCACTTGGAGTGTAAGGCACCTGTTCTTGCCATCGCCGATGTGAAGGGCTCTACAGCCACTATGTTGAAGTATGCGCAGGCTCATCCTGAACAGAAAGAATTTATTGTTGCTACTGAGGCTGGAATTCTTCACGAGATGCAGCGCACATGCCCCGACCGGACTTTCTATCCTGTTCCGCCAGAGGTAAGTGAGGGCGGACTTGGTTGCAGCTGCAATGAGTGTGAGTTCATGAAGAAGAATTCCCTTGAGAAGATTTACAACGCCCTCAAGTTCGGCTGGCCACAGATTGAGATTGACCCAGCTATCGCCAAGGATGCAGTGAAGCCTATAGAGCGGATGTTGGAGTTGAGTTAAAAGAACTACAAACGTATAACTATTAATAAAACATCAGTTAAACAAATAAAAGGGGTCGTGCCACAAGACACGACCCCTTTTATTTGATAGACAATTACTCTTTACTTATTGATAACTTTGTTGACTGTTCCATCGGCTCTTCTGACGATTACCAATCCACGTGCATCACTTGAAATGCGACGACCGGTAATATCATAATAAGCCATTGGGCGTGAAGCATTTGCGTCAGTATGAAGACCGTTAATGCCCAGGACAGGATTGGTTACATAAACAATCTTCGAGACATTAGTTTCTCCACCAGCCTTATAAATACTCTGGATTCCTATAGAGTCATAGTCATTATGGTCATAGAAGAAGATGGTGTAACGACCATTGTCATCCCTACTGATGTCATAATTAGTATCAGCATAGTTATAAGGCACCTCAGTCATATTCCGGTTTATACCCTTGAATACATCAGTTGTGAATGTATAAGGTTTGTCGTCGAGATAAATCTCATAGTACAACTGGTTGGTATTCATATCCTTTCCATTGACGTCGACTGTAGGAATGGTGAAGTGGAGCAGGTCGAAATTGGTTGAATGACGAACATCATCAGCTGTGAATACTGGATCGGCAGGAGTTGCTGCTTCATATTCCTTAACTGCAAATACAGGAACAACATACTCGCTTACAATTGACAGTCTGTTCTTACCACAATTGATAAGCAGTGATGCCGGCCATACTGACTTGGCAGTATCACTGTCCTCATCGAATGTCTTGAGAGTAATTGACGGCACCAAGTCATAGTTGAAGGACGGAGTATCACTTGATGAGTCGATGCGTGCGTTGGCTGTAACGGCATAGATGTGCGAATTATAAGTCTCATCAATACCAAGATACTGACCGCCAGGAATGACCAACTTAGCAGTGTCTTCATCGAGATCCTCTACAGTTCCCTTTATAGGCGACTCCAGAAGAGCCGACTCCAGGTTAGTCAGATAGATTTCCGGATTGCCTTCATCGACATCCTCATCATAATCCGGATTAGCATACATTTCCAAATCCTTAGTGCTTGTCTTTGTAGTGTCAGTAGGATCCGACTTATATATCATCTGCACTGTCTGTGATACACTTTGAGAAGGAATGGTAGCTACCTGGTCAGGGTTAACGGTGTACTCGATATTATAGTCGCCCATATAGAACCATGAGCCTGTAGCATCGGTAAGTCCGGCGAGACAGTCGTCAACTTGCTCGAGAGTATCATTCTTCCATATAAAGTGGATGTCAGTCTCGGTAGTGTCCACCACGAATGTAGTATTGTCTTCCGATGGGATGAGCCTCTGTATATAGTAAGTATCAGCGGCATCGATGGCATACATCTGAGGAGTGTGCATGACAATGGTGTCACCCTTAGCCTTCTCACACTTTATCCATGGACTGCCAAGCATCCACACGTAAGCTTGTGAGATAGGGCCTTTAACATAGATGTTTCCGTCATTGCCTTCGACAACTCCGCCTATACCGCCATCGACGACCTGACGATAGATACTTCCCCAGCCGAGTCCATAGCTGTTAGAGTTGACATACATGTTCTCAAACAGTGTGCCTGCAGGCGGATTCACAGTTACCGTGTCGGCACCTTCAGTCTTGAGAACCAGTCCGTTGTTAGCCATGACAGGCTTCTTAGCCAACTGACGGAGGGATATTTCCCGTTTCTGTTGTGGCAGTGGCGAATTGTTCTCAATTGCCTTATTCAGTGAATAATTCTGGGCAATTGAACTTGCAGCTATCAATGCAGCTGCAATAGTGAGTAATGTTTTCTTCATAAACTCAAATGTTTGAAACTAATATTCTATTATTCAATCCTACAAAAATAGATATTTTATTCTAAATTCCGGTAATCAAATAATAATTTTTAATAATATATTTAGGTAATCAAACATCCTCTCATTGTGGGAGGCTTGGAGTGGAATCAAAATAAAAGGGCTGTCGGTAGACAGCCCTAATACCTTATACAAAAACATTATGAATTTTATTTAGCGAACAAGATTCACTTTTAATAAGTCTATTACAGACTTGGCTTGATAGCCTCGAGCCAAGCATCGATGCGACCCTCTGTCTTGTCTTCCTCATTGACATTGTCAAGAGCCAGTCCGACGAAATTGCCGTCAACAACAGAGTCAGAATCATCGAATGTGTAACCGTCGGTTGAAACACCCGGCAGTACATTAGCTCCGGCAGCCTTGCAAGCGTCATAAATCTCCTTCATGCCGCCGCAGAATGTATCAGGATAGCTCTCAGAGTCGCCGCAACCAAAGATGGCAACAGTCTTGCCACTGAGGTCAGCGTTCTTAAGTACGTCAACACCGTCATACCAGTCGTCCTGAAGCTCGCCGGCACCCCATGTTGAAGTACCAAGAATCAGGTTGTCGTTCTCGGCGATAGTGTCAGCTGAGAAGTCTGTTACGTTTATTGCCTCTACACCGAGCTTGCTTGCTATAGTGTTAGCTATTTCCTCACATGTACCGGTTGATGAACCGAAAACTACAATAGTCTTTTTCATTGTTAAGTCGTTTATTTTTGTTTTTTGAATAATATCTTGTCCTCTATTACCTTTTAACGGATTATCATGCCTGCTACTATCTTTTAGTTATATTAGCGGCAAATTCCGTTATCGGTTGCAAAGGTAACGAAAAAATATCAACTTCACAATACCTAAAAATTATGATTTTTAGTGTTTTACCTACTTTTGGGTATAATAATATAGTACAAAAAAGACGGGCAACCAGTATTTAGCTGATTACCCGTCTTTATATTTTCTGCACCCATCGTCACTTCATATTCGAAGTAACTGTCTCCCTCCTTACAAGGAGGATCGGGGTGGATCTCTCTTCTTCTCTTACTTGTTCAGCCCACGGTTGTTGAGAGTGGCGTTGAGCAGCATAACGTAAGTCTTGTACTGATCCTTGTCGAGAACTGTGCGCATGTAAGCCAGGTCACGGTTGATAGCCTTTGTGCGAAGTTCCTTGCGCTCGTTGCCGCTAGCTGCAGCAGCGTTGGTCATGTCTGATGCGAACATCTGGTTGATGTCAGCTACAGCTCTGGTCTGATCGTAGCTCAGGTCGAGAGCCTTGCTCAGTGAACCAAGATTGAAGTTAATCTCATATTTTGCTGTCTCAGCTGACTCGTTGTTTACTTCACCCTCTGCGAATGCTGCTGTCATACTCAGCAGTGCTACCATTGTCAAAACAATCTTCTTCATTTCGTTATCCTTTCTTCTTTCTTAATTAAACTTCGGGATCTCTCGTGGAGTCCCATCTTCTTACCTTAAATTACTTTTACCAAAGTATATTACTTTTACCAAAGTATCTTTCTGTTTTCTGAGTGCAAAGGTACGGCGATTTTCTTTCAAAACAAATGTTTTATCAAATTGTGTGCGTTAACAGCCTTTATTTTTGACTAATATCAACACATTTGATTTAAATCATTAAGATTTTGCTATTATATTATGTGAATTCTTAAGTTGCCGATTATGTAATTATATTTTTCTTTTTGAAATGTTCCCTCTAATGGTATATTATTTTATAAAACAAACCTTTTTCTTACAGTTATTAATCTTACTTGAACGGATGTTTGCGGAATTATTAGTGGTAGATTGAAATGCAGGAGATACACTTTTGTAATCCTATTGATATTCACTTGTTTTGTAAAACGGTATCTTTTACGATGAAAAATAAATTATTTTTTAAATAAAAATAGGTTAAAAACAAATGAAAAATAATTTATTTTTATGTCTAAAAAATACCCTTTTACAAGATGATCGGGTATCAATCATATCGTAAAAGGGTATTTATCGGTTTGTAACTTACTTCATTACAGCCTTTATTGTCTGGTCAACGCCATTTCCTGTGACCTTAAGTAAGACTACTCCGTTGGCTGCAGGAAGGTAGATTGATGTGTTGGTGCCATTGAACTTGTGCTGTCCGAGTAGTGAGCCATTGGTAGAATAGGCACTGATAGTGTACTGGTCGTGGGCTATTCCGCCATTGACATTGACGATAACCATGCCGTTGAATGCCTGTACAAGGCTGACTTTCTTTGAGCCCGGAGCCTGACTGATGGTCTCGATGGCATCGGCTGTGGCATAGTTTACCTTCTTGGCAATGAGTCCCTGCTCGAAGGCGCCGAGGTCAGGAGCTGCACCTGAATTCTCGATTGCCGGTACGGCTACGCCTGATGCCTCATATCTGGAGTTGGCACTGACGGCAGTTCCCTTGTCGACAACTACTGCATTGTCCTCTTTAGGGTGTCCCCAAGTGATGTTGTCCCAGTTGAGATTGCCGTCGGCCTGGCGCTCGCCGATAAGAGTTTCATAGTCATCCATCGACTGGAAGTTTGCCTCAGAGCATGTCCAGTCGTTGGTAACGCTCTTCGATGCAGCCGATACATTCACTCGTCCGTACTTGGTTTCCTTCTTTGAGCCATACTCACCCTTGTCGGTCGGCTCCTTGACGCTGTAGTCGTTGATGGCTATACAGTTGGTTAGCTCGCAGATAGAGCCGTCGGCAAGTGCCTCATAGATGCGGTAGGAGTAGGCATTCTTTCCGCCGTTGAATGACAGCAGGGAGTAGCCAGTGCAGTTATTCATTATTATGTCGCCGGAGTTGTGGTTCTGGTCGAAGCCCTTTGAGCCATTGTTCACGGCAATGCAGCGGTTCAGCACCACGTTCATGCGTCCCTGCTTGGAACCGCACTTGAATCCGTTCATGTTGCCCTTGGTAGCCACGCCATTAATGAATCCATTTTCGTAGGCAAGGCAGTTCTCGAAGACTATAGTCTTGTTGTCCTGAAATCCGCCGTCCTTCTTGAAGAAGACGTCATATCCGTCGTCAGAGTTATTGTAAGCTCTGCATCCATAGAAGTAGTTTCCGTCGCCCACGGAAATCTTCGGAGCGAATCCGTCGGCATCGCCGTCACCCTCGTCTTTGTTTTCGTAAGCGTCACAGTTCAGCACATAGTTGAATGACGCGAGGTTCTTCATCTGTAGTCCGGTGTCGCCATTCTTGTAGAAGTTGCAGAACTCAATGATGTTGTCGTGAGCGTCCTGATTTCGGTTGATGACATCCTGTGCGGAGCCACCGGTAGGCTTGCTGCGCTCAATGAGCATTCCGTTGTCGCTGGCGTTGGTAATGTCAATCTTGTAGAAGTGCCAGTAAGAGGATGTCAGACGGATACCCTGATAAGGATTGTCGGAATGAGAATGATAAGGCATTCCCGAGAAGTCGAGCACAGCCCGACCATCAGGGCACATCACTGTAATATAGGCGTCACTGCGTCCGTTGCGGTCGTTGATATTTATTCGCTTGCTGTAGACGTAGTTTCCGGCTTTCATCTTGATGGTAGTTCCCGGCTTTGCCTTGTTGACAGCAAGCTGAAGGTCGAAGTAAGGCTTTGTCTCAGAGCCGTCGGCAGTAACGTCGTCGCCGGTAGGAGCACACCAGACAACGGCTGAATCGAGTGGAGCAGGTGTGTTGATGCTGCCGCCTGTGTAGGTCATTCCGCGTTTCTGGTCGTTAGGGTTGTCGGGATTGCCCGGGTCGTCGCCGCCACCCTGAGGGTTGTCCTCGGCCGAGGCACTGTCCTGGACGGCAAGAGTATAGAAGTACATTCCGCCCTCGATGATGAATGTAACGTCGCCGTCGGCTGTCACCTTTCCATAGCCTGTCTGCTGGGTCTTGCCGGTTGTTGCCGGGAAAGTGCCTTCGATGTTCTCCAGTCCGAGGTTGCGCGTTGCCGATTTGTTCGACGTCATGTATGTGATTGTCACCACGTCGCCTTTCTGGCGTGCAGGAATGATAATCTTACAGGCGTTTCCGAGCCACAGCGACTTGGTCGAACCGGCTATTCGGATGTTGCCATTGGAGTTTGCGGTGGCTGTAAAGTTCAGTCCTTCAGTAAGTGAGATG
Organism: uncultured Prevotella sp.; assembly: GCA_900315635.1. Lineage (GTDB taxonomy): Bacteria > Bacteroidota > Bacteroidia > Bacteroidales > Bacteroidaceae > Prevotella. The sequence continues at coordinate 10,149 of OMZV01000013.1, read as the reverse complement.
GGTTGTCCGTTTGCTGTGAGTGCAGCGTTGTCGAGAGAGTTGATGTAGCAATAGCGGCTCTTGGAATCCTTCTTCCAGTTGGCTGCGTCGGCTGTAATGTTGGCTACATCGGTAGAAGACGGGCTTGAGGTGAATGTCCACGACTTGTTTGTCGTTTCTGTCTGGGCATTCATGGTGAGGCAAACTGCTATAGCTGCCATCAGAGTAATTACCTTTTTCATCAATATGCTTTAGTTGTTAGTTATTCTAATTTGCAAATATACAACTAATTACAGCACATTGTCCCCTCACGACAACAAATATTTCCGTAAACGTTTACAGCCTTTTTCAAAACTAACCATAATTTTGAATTATGAATTTTGCAATTTGAATAGAATTAATTATCTTTGCAAGTTACAAAAAAAGAAGGTAAAGACAAATGGCAACTAAGAAACAGAACAGTAATGCAATGACCCCGATGATGAAGCAGTTCTTCTCGATGAAGAACCAGCATCCCGATGCATTGTTGCTATTCCGTTGTGGTGACTTTTATGAAACCTATTGTGACGATGCTGTCGAAGCGTCAAGGATTCTCGGTATAACGCTTACACGAAGGAACAACGGAGCATCGGCAGGAGCCGAGATGGCGGGATTCCCGCATCATGCTCTCGACACCTATCTGCCAAAGCTTATTCGTGCCGGAAAGCGTGTTGCCATTTGTGACCAGCTCGAAGACCCGAAGAAAAAGCGTGCCGCAATAAAGGGCGTGAAGGGATTGTCGGCTGAGGACAAGATGGTGAAGCGCGGTATAACAGAGCTTGTTACACCGGGTGTTGCCATGAGTGACAATGTCCTCAACTACAAGGAAAACAACTTCCTTGCCGCTGTCCACTTCGGAAAGGGTGCCTGCGGTATCAGTTTCCTTGATATTTCCACAGGCGAATTCCTTACCGGCGAGGGCACTTACGACTATGTTGAGAAGCTTCTTGGCAACTTTCAGCCTAAGGAGGTGCTTTATGACAGGGCCCGCAAAGCCGATTTCGAGAAGTATTTCGGTACAAAGCTCTGCACTTTTGAACTCGACGATTGGGTGTTTACAGAGCAGACGGCACGGCAAAAGCTATTGAAGCATTTCGGTACTAAGTCGTTGAAAGGATTTGGTGTCGACCATCTGCATAACGGAATCGTGGCTTCGGGTGCTATCATGCAGTACTTGGAGCTGACACAGCACACCCATATTTCACATATAACTTCATTGGCTAGGATAGAGGAAGACAAGTATGTACGCCTCGACCAGTTCACCATCCGTAGTCTCGAACTGCTCTCTCCGTTACAGGAGGATGGAGCTTCACTGCTTGGAGTAATCGACCGTACGGTCACTCCAATGGGTGGACGAATGCTCCGCCGTTGGGTGGTGTTCCCATTGAAGGATGTCCGTCCTATTCAGGAGAGACTGGATATAGTGGAGTATTTCTTCAAGGATACCGACTTCCGCACCACCGTTGATGATGAGTTCCACCGCATTGGCGACCTTGAGCGAATAATCTCGAAGGCTGCCGTGGGGCGGGTGTCGCCTCGTGAGGTGGTTCAGCTTCGCAATGCCTTGGCGGCAATCCGTCCTGTCCGTGAGGCTTGTGTACATGCCGATAACGACTCTTTGCGGAAGGTTGGCGAACAACTCAATCTCTGTGAGGCTCTCCGTGACCGCATCGACATGGAAATCCAGCCTGATCCGCCATTGCTTGTGAGCAAGGGCGATGTCATTGCGCCGGGCTATTCGGCTGAGCTCGATGACCTCCGTTCAATCCGTGACAATGGCAAGCAGTATCTGCTTGAGATTCAGGAACGTGAAGCCGAGAAGACGGGCATCAGCTCATTGAAGGTTGGATATAACAATGTCTTTGGCTATTATCTTGAGGTTCGCAATACATTCAAGGATAAGGTGCCGGAGAATTGGATTCGAAAGCAGACCCTTGCTCAGGCTGAACGATATATAACACCTGAACTGAAGGAATATGAGGAAAAAATTCTTGGTGCCGATGAGAAGATTCTTATCCTCGAAACGCAGTTATTTACTGAGCTTGTACAGGATATGCAGAAGTTCATTCCGCAGATTCAGATTGACGCAAATATCATTGCTCATCTCGATTGTCTGCTTTCATTTGCCAAGGTTTCAGAGTCGAACCGCTATGTCCGTCCTGTTATAGATGATTCCGATGTTATTGATATAAAGGAAGGACGCCATCCGGTTATTGAGACTCAGATGCCGATAGGGGAGAAGTATGTGCCGAACGACGTGGAGCTTGATACCGAGAAACAGCAGATAATGATGATTACCGGACCGAATATGGCTGGTAAATCGGCTCTGTTGCGTCAAACGGCATTGATTGTACTGCTAGCCCAGATGGGTTGCTTCGTACCGGCAGAGAGCGCTAGAATCGGTCTGGTGGATAAGATATTCACTCGTGTGGGTGCATCAGATAATATTTCACTTGGTGAATCAACATTTATGGTTGAGATGACTGAGGCTGCAAATATTCTGAATAACGTCACTCCAAAGTCGCTGGTTCTCTTCGATGAGCTTGGTCGTGGTACGTCTACATACGATGGAATTTCCATTGCATGGGCTATAGTTGAATATCTCCATGAGAACCCACGGGCTCGGGCTCGCACGCTGTTTGCCACCCACTATCATGAGCTTAACGAGATGGAGAAGTCGTTCCCACGAATCCATAACTATAATGTATCGGTTAAGGAGGTCGACGGAAAGGTTATCTTCCTGCGTAAGTTGGAGCGTGGTGGCTCAGAGCATAGCTTCGGTATTCATGTTGCTGAGATAGCCGGTATGCCGCGGTCTATCGTTAAGCGTGCCAAGACTGTCCTCAAAGAACTAGAAGCCGACAATGCCAATGTTGGTGCTGCGGTGAAGAAACCGGACATGACGAATGTGGCACAGAGCCGTGAGGGTATGCAGTTAAGCTTCTTCCAGCTCGACGATCCTGTCCTTTCGCAGGTCCGTGACGAGATTCTTAACCTTGACATCAATAACCTCACACCAGTCGAGGCACTCAATAAACTTAATGATATTAAGAAGATTGTGACGGGGAAAGGGTAAATATTAATTTAAATCCCCACCAAGCCTCCCCCAAGGGGAGGATGTTTAATCACCGAACAATTATTGAGTAGGATTACAAATAAAAAGGAGTAATTACCCAAAGTTAATATTTGAGTAGTTACTCCTTTTTATTTTGGTAATCAAACATCCTCCCCTTGGTGGAGGCTTGGTGGGGAATACGGCTTTGTGGGGATTTTATTGTTATTTTTCTTCTTTTCCTTCTTTTCCTCTACTCCTTACCATTGCCCACACGCCAAGAGCTATCAGCGGAAGGCTGAGTATCTGTCCCATATCGATAGGCAGACCGGCTTCAAAGGCTTCCTGAATCTCCTTTGTGTATTCTATAAAGAACCTGAAGGTGAATATCATTGTCAGGCAGAGGCCGAAGTAGAAACCTGTGCCAACCTTCTCTGGATGCTTCCTATAGATAAGCAGGATGACTATGAATGTGAACAGATAGAATAATGCTTCATAGAGCTGTCCCGGATGGCGGGGAGCCTGATCGACATTGGCGAAGATGAAAGCCCATGGCACATCGGTTACCTTGCCGATAATCTCAGAGTTCATGAGGTTGCCAAGGCGGATGAACGTAGCCGTTATTCCGGAGCAGATACCCATGAAATCGAGTACCACCCATGCCGGCATCTTATACTTGCGGATATATAGATACAGTCCAATGAGCATTCCGGCTACACCGCCGTGGCTTGCAAGTCCTTCATATCCAGTGAATTTCCAGCCGCCAGCATCAAGGAATTTGATAGGTAATAGCATCTCAATAAAGTGCTTGCCTGAGCTGAGGAAGTAGTCGGGCTGATAGAACAGACAATGTCCAAGGCGTGCTCCTATGAGTACTCCAAGGAACACATACAGGAACAATGGGTCGAACTTCTCCTCCGGATACTTGTGCCGTTTGTACAGCCACTGCATGAGGAAGAATCCGAGTGCCAGTCCAATAAGCCAGCAAAGGCTATACCAGTGGACTCCATAGTGTCCTAAATGAAAGGCTATCTCGTCGGGTTGCCAGTAGATGTATAAAAAATGTTCCATTTTTTATGGATGATATGATGATGGGATGATGGGATGATTAAACATTAAATCTAAAATGCATGATGTCGCCATCCTGGACTACATAGTCCTTACCCTCGATATGGAGCAGACCAGCTTCGCGGACGGCAGCTTCCGACTTATATTTGATATAATCCTCATACTTGATGACCTCGGCACGGATAAAGCCCTTCTCGAAGTCGGTGTGGATGACGCCTGCACACTGCGGAGCCTTCCAGCCCTTATGGTATGTCCAAGCCTTAACCTCCATCTCACCGGCAGTGATGAATGTTTCAAGGTTCAGCAAGTGATAAGCCTTCTTGATAAGGCGGTTCACGCCACTCTCTTCAAGACCGAGCTCATCGAGGAACATCTTCTTGTCTTCGTAAGTATCGAGTGAGGCAATATCCTCCTCCGTCTTAGCGGCGATGACCATTGCTTCAGCACCTTCCTTGGCAGCGATTTCCTCGATTTTCTTTGAGTAGTCATTGCCGCTCTTGGCACTTGCCTCGTCGACATTGCAGACATAGAGCACCGGCTTAGTGGTCAGAAGGAACAAGTCGTGAGCGGCTTTCTTCTCCTCCTTGCTCTCGAATGTCACCTCACGGGCATTCTTGCCCTGCTCCAATACCTCTTTGTATGCCTCAAGAACACCAACCAGTGTCTTTGCGTCCTTATTGCCCGAAGCAGCAATCTTCTTCTGCTTCTCAAGCTGAGAGTCGATAGTCTCCAAGTCCTTGAGCTGCAACTCAGTATCAATGACGCTCTTGTCCTCGACAGGATCGACAGGCGCACCGCCCTCACGGACAACATTATCATCGTCGAAACAGCGGATAACATGGATAATAGCGTCGCACTCACGGATGTTTCCGAGAAACTTATTTCCGAGTCCTTCACCCTTCGACGCACCCTTAACAAGTCCGGCAATGTCGACAATCTCACACGTTGCAGGAACGATTCTTCCCGGATGGACAATCTCGGCGAGCTTGTTCAGACGCTCGTCAGGAACGGTTATGACGCCAAGGTTTGGCTCTATTGTACAGAATGGAAAGTTGGCTGCCTGTGCCTTTGCACTTGACAGACAGTTGAATAGTGTAGACTTACCTACGTTCGGCAGGCCTACAATACCACATTTTAATGCCATATTTCAGTTATAAACGTTTATATTCCTTTGTTTTCGAAAACGCCTGCAAAATTACTTAATTATTCTGACTTTCGGTTATTGATTCTCTAATTTTTGGTATTCCGACGGTTTCATACCGTATATTTTCTTGAAAGCACGCAGGAAACTGACCGAGTTCCTGTAGCCTACGCTTTCGTAAATAGCCTGAATAGTCTGGTTCTGATAGTTCTCATCGGTCAAATGCTTAGCCGCCTCGTTAATCCTTCGCTCATTGAGCAACGTCTTGAAGTTCTTTCCATAGGCGACCGCACACAGTATTCTGTCGGCGACAGCCTTGGCAATGCCCTTGTAGCAGCCAATGTATCGGATACAACATTTCTCCGGAACTTCGGTCCTGATTAATTCAATAATAAAAAAGGCTCCTTGCAGTTGTGTAAGGAGCCTTTTTCGTCTTCAGAAATATATTTACTTTATGTCTAATCCAGTACCTATTAAACTGAAAAAGATATCCAATCATCTTCTAATTGGGTATCTTTCTCAATCTAATCGGGCATCTTTTACGTTCTGATCGGGTATCTTTTACTACGTTGTTTGGTATGACCTGATAAATAATTGTATATCAATCAATTGCAACTTCGGTTCCTCTCTGTCACTATTTCTTGCCCTCAAATGAATTTATTTTACCTTTTTCAGTTCCTGAATTACCCCTTTTTCCTTTCTTCATTACCCTTTTTCCACTTCATCTTCAAGGTATCTATCTTCCTCCTTTTAAAGGAGGGCTGGGGTGGATCTCTAATGTTTGAGAGGATCCCTTAGTGTGCCTCCAGCCAGTTCTTCCCCCATCCAGCGTCAGCAATCAGTGGGACAGCCAGCTTGTAAGCGCCCTGCATCTCCTCGAGGACTATCTTCTCGACCTTCTCCTTTTCATCAGGATATACCGAGAAGTTAAGTTCGTCGTGTACTTGCAGAATCATCTTAGATCGTATTCCTTCGGCTTTGAAACGGCGCCAGATGCTAATCATGGCTACCTTTATTATGTCAGCCTCAGAACCCTGTATAGGGGCGTTTATTGCGTTGCGCTCGGCGAATCCACGGACAGTGCCGTTGTGTGAGTTAATGTCAGGCAGATAACGGCGGCGTCCGAACAGCGTTTCGGCATAGCCTTTCTGCCGTGCCTCTTCCTTAGCTTTCTCCATATAGGCGTGAACCTTAGGGAATGTCTTGAAGTAGTCGTCGATAAGCTGTCGAGCCTCATTGTTTGGTATCTCCATGCGCTGTGCCAGTCCGTAAGTAGTTATGCCATAGATGATGCCGAAGTTTGCCTGCTTAGCTTTCTTGCGCTGTGCGTCGGTAACGTCATCCATCGACTCATGCCATATCTTTGCGGCTGTGGCACGGTGAATATCGAAGCCCTCACGGAACGCTTCTATCATGTTCTCATCGCCCGAAAGATGAGCCATGATGCGGAGCTCTATCTGTGAATAGTCGGCAGAGAAGAACAGACAGCCCGGCTCAGGAATGAAGCACTTGCGGATTTCCTTGCCGTCGTCGTCGCGTACTGGTATGTTCTGGAGGTTAGGGTCGGAGCTCGAAAGTCGTCCCGTGGCGGTTATGGTCTGGTTGAATGACGTGTGGATATGCCCCGTCCGTGGGTTGATAAGCTTTGGAAGAGCATCGACGTATGTCCCGAGAAGCTTTTTAAGTCCTCTGTAATCCAATATATTTGCCACGATGGGCGCTTTACTGCGAAGCTGTTGTAAAACGTCCTCAGATGTCACGAATTGCCCCGTACGGGTTTTCTTTGGTTTGTCGACCAACTTCATCTTGCCGAAAAGTATGTCGCCTACCTGCTTAGGACTTGATATGTTGAACTTCTCGCCTGCTTCATCATATATCTTTTTCTCTAGGTCTTCCATCCGTTTTGTAAACAGTTCGGATGTTTCCTTAAGCGAATTGGTGTCGAGGCAGACTCCGGTCATCTCCATATCGGCAAGCACGGGCACAAGTGGCATCTCCATGTCCCAGAATAGTTTCTCGGCATTCACGTCTTTCAGCTTTGGCTCCAGGACGTTCTTCAGCTTCAAGGTGACGTCGGCATCTTCGGCAGCATATTCGTAAACATCTTTTGGGTCGAGGTCACGCATCGACTTCTGGTGCTTTCCCTTCGGACCAATCAGTTCCTCGATGTGGATCGTCTGATAGTGGAGTAGGGTCTCAGCCATGTAGTCCATGTTGTGATGTAGCTCCGGATTGATGAGGTAGTGGGCTATCATCGTGTCGAACATAGGCGATTGCACAGTTATACCGTAATTGTGCAACACCTCCTTATCGTACTTGATATTCTGTCCTACCTTAAGGATTTTGTCGCTTTCATATATCGGTTTGAATATGTTTACAAGTTTTAAGGCTTGTTCACGATTAGCTGGAATGGCGACATAGAATGCCTCATTTTCCTTCACTGAGAAGCTCAAACCTACCAATTCGGCGTCGATAGGGTGGGTTGAAGTCGTTTCCGTGTCTAGACTGACAATTTCGTTTGTCAATAAATAGTCACAAAGTTTGGCTGCATCTTCCTCAGTTTCAATGACTTTGTAATCGTGTTTGATGGTTTTAAGGCTCTCAAATTTCTCTATTTTTGGCTCTTCCGACCCGTTGGTAGGATTTTCGGCGAATAAATCGAGCTGTTGATTAACAACTTTTTTCTTTTCTGTAGGTTTATTAAGAAACTTGTCTTTGAGTGTCTTAAATTCCAGTTCAGTGAATATTTTGTCGAGTTTCTCCGTGTCGGGATCCTCTACCTTCAGTTGGTCGAGAGTCAGGTCGCCCATCGGGACATCTGTCTTGATGGTCGCGAGGAAGTAACTCATCTTTATGTCGTCGGCTGCTCCTTCGACCTTCTCCTTCATCTTGCCTTTGAGTTGGGTGGTGTTCGCAAGCAGGTTGCTGACACTTCCGAATTGATTGATGAGCTTGACGGCAGTTTTCTCGCCGACACCCGGACAACCAGGGAAGTTGTCTGCCGAGTCTCCCATGAGTGCAAGAAGGTCGATAACCTGTGCCGGGGTAGGGATGCCGTACTTTGCCTCGACTTCCTTTTCACCTATAATATCATATCCGCCGCCATGACGAGGACGGTACATGAACACATTCGGCTTGATGAGTTGGCCATAGTCCTTGTCGGGAGTGAGCATATAAGTCTCGATTCCATCGGCTCCAGCCTTGGTGGCAACTGTTCCGATGACATCGTCGGCTTCATAGCCGTCGACCTGGAGGATAGGTATCTTGTAGCCTTTGAGAATGTCCTTGATTATAGGAACCGACAATTTGATGTCTTCCGGGGTCTCCTCACGCTGAGCCTTGTATTGAGGGTAGGCTTCGTGGCGGAATGTCTTGCCGTGGTCGAAGGCTACACCTATATAGTCGGGCTTCTCCTTTGTGAGTACTTCATGGAGTGTATTGCAGAATCCCATGATAGCCGACGTGTTCAGTCCTTTGGAGTTGATCCTCGGGTTCCGGAGGAAAGCATAATATGAACGATAAATTAATGCGTATGCATCAAGAAGGAATAATTTAGCCATATATTTCTAATTTGGTTGTAAAATTACTAAATTCTTGCTGATTATCCGATGTTTTTCATTAATTTTGTATCGAATTTCGAAATTACATGGATTATCTCTCACTTATCAGAAAGCCAATTGAAGAAGAATTGTCCGAATTCATCGAGATTTTCAATCATAGTCTCGATCATGAAAACGGGCTGTTGCAACAGGCGCTTGACCATATCCGTCAGCGTGCAGGGAAGCGTATGCGCCCAATGCTCATACTGCTAATGGCACGTAACTATGGTCATGTCACTGATGTTACCCAGCATGCTGCTATTGGTTTGGAGTTGCTTCATACTGCCTCTCTTGTCCACGACGATGTTGTCGACGAGAGCAGTGAGCGTCGTGGTCAGGCATCAGTCAACGCAATGTTTGATAACAAGGTGGCTGTGCTTGTTGGTGATTACATTCTTTCTACGGCTCTTCTTCATGTGTCTTACACCCATTCAGAGACGATAGTCCGTTATCTTTCCAACCTTGGTCGTACTCTTTCGGATGGCGAAATACTACAGCTTTCTACCATTGACGATGAGGAAATATCTGAGGAAACTTACTATAACATCATTAAGAATAAGACAGCTGCGCTCTTCGAGGCATGCTCGGCAATGGGTGCTTTGTCTGCCGGAGCTAGTGAGGAAGATGTTGACAAGGCTAAGTTGTTCGGTCAGAAGCTTGGCATTATCTTCCAGATTCGTGACGATATATTCGATTATTATAATGATGAAAAGGAGATAGGAAAGCCCACCGGCAATGATATGGCTGAGGGAAAGCTTACTCTCCCAGTTATTTATGCGCTTAAATCGACAAATAACAGTGAAATGTTAGCGTTGGCAAAGAAGGTCAAGAAGCATACTATTTCGCCTGATGAAATTGCCGTTTTGGTCGATTTCACAATGAAAAATGGTGGTATAGAATATGCCGACAAGCGTATGTGGGACTTCCATAAGGAGTGCCAGCAGTTCCTTGATAATGAGGTTAAGGATAAAGACATCAAGGAATCGCTTCAGGCTTACTTAGATTTTGTTATTGAGAGGAAGAAGTAATAATAAATAATTCACTCATAACGAATCCCCACCAAGCCTCCCCAAAGGGGAGGATGTTTGATTACCTAGGTAAAAATTTACTGACTCTCTCAATAGTCGTTAGGTGATTAAACATCCTCCCCTTGGGGGAGGCTTGGTGGGGATTTCAGGCCCAAGGGGGATTGTCCGTGGCGGGCGGATGCCGCTGCCTAACCAAAGACGGTAATACATCTATAGAAAAAGAAGGGTATATCCCTTATCCCC
>OMZV01000019.1 GCA_900315635.1 uncultured Prevotella sp. | reverse complement strand
TATCTTTGCCATGTCATTTAGAATTGAACTTTTTTTGTTTTGACACAATAAAGTTAGTGATAATTCTGCAAATGGCAAAACTCTGGAGAACTTGTTGTTTCTCAGAGACTTATAAAAAATATTAATAAAGAATTGCACAATTAGTTGCGGAATTAAGATAAAAGATGAAAGACCTAAAGGATTTAAATGTCTCAACCATTCTGTCATGCCTATCCTTGGTAGAGGAATATATACCAAGAAGAGAGTCAATGCCCGAATATTTACCTAGTAACAATTTCAATCCCAACGATGTAATCTCCTTACAGGAGGAAGCAAAAAAAATGATGAATTTTATAGGCTTGGTAGATTATATGCCTATCGTAACCGTAGAAAAGATGAGTGAAGGACAAGCAGGTAGCATTAATCTGAATAATGATAAAGAGGTTTTTATAAATATAGGTAAAGACCTGTTCTCTCGGAATAATGTTAGTAATGCAGTTTTGGCAGTCCTCGCTCATGAGATTTGCCATAAGCTCCTTTTTGTCCATGGCTTGTATATGTCAGACACAATGATTAATGAAATTTGTACTGATCTCGCAACTCTGTATGTTGGGTTTGGGGAATTGACGCTTAAAGGTTGCAAGGAAGTAAAATCCTGGAAAACAGAGAGATATAATGGTGATGGAACTAAAACCATTACAACTCATACGCAAATATTTACTACAGGATATTTAACTCCCGCATCTTATGAATATGCCTATATATTAGTTGCACATAGTTATGGAATACGGTCTACAACTAAATATGGATTTGTTGATAATTACGATTTGGATAAGCTAACAAAATTCAAACATTACAACACAGAACAAGTAAAAACTCATTTCGTAAAAGATTCTTACAAACTTACTGAAAATCTAAAGGTTATAATCCAACTTCAACAGATTTTAGAACAGTTGAAAGCAGAGATGACTCCTGTTTACAAGCAGCTAGATAACAGGTACAAGAGAATCCTAATTGGGAACGGCGGATTGGAGCAACATCCTATTGCAACACAATATGCAATGACATGTCCACCGCAAAAGATGGAAGATATACCATCTCCATCTGAATTAAGGGCTGTTCGAGATAATTTAAGTTGCTTATTGCATACTCTGCGCATTTATGGTGACTTAAATAAGGTTATAGAATGTCCTTTTTGTGGTAGAAAATCTGAAGTTAAAATATCTACGCCAGAAACTACCATAAGAAAATGCAAATGTGGTCATATTTTTTGTTGGGATCCAAGAATAGAAAACACGGACATACCCCTATGGTCAAGTAGAAAAAAGGAAAAACGTGTAACGTTTAGCTATATAATTAAAATGCTTAAAAGACTTTTTGGAAAATAATAATAATACTATTTGAAAAAATCTTTAGGGGTAACACGGCTTATCTGTTTGTTACCGTCGTTAGCGATTAATTTGATTTCGTGGTCCTGATAAGATATACCGTCCTTTGTACGCTTATATGTAAAGTTGATACATTCGTCCCATTTTGACTCATAATAAGAAACATCTTTCATAAAGCCCCCTTTGGCCTTACCTTCCCCATTGTCTTTCTGGTTATACCAAGAATATCCTTGTGTAACCTTTATGATGTATTTACCCTCAGGGATATTCTTCATTTTGTAGCTTGCACCTGAAGGAATGTAAGAATTCCGAACCCATTTGCCTTTTTGATTAACTAAAATCACAACAGCATCATAGCGTGTAGGATTTGAAATTATGCATGAGGATAATGCACCCTTTGGGGCAACGCCTTTTCCATAGGGGGCATCTCCTGTATGAAGAACTGTCTCTTTATATTCTATATTATTATGTTCAGTGTATAAATCATTTATGCTGTCCTGTTGTCTTTGCCTTTCCCAATTTTCTATAGCTATTTCATCCTTCTTCTGCTCTTTCTTCTCGGTTTCGTTGCAAGATATAACACAATAGAGTACAAACATGAATATTGCAACAAATATCCAAAACAAAGGAGATACGAGTAAGTCATCCCAAAGAACTTGCAAACGGGACAACGTATTACGTGTTCTTTCTTTTATATGTTCCAACATTCCCATGAAAAAACCTTTTGTTCTTGCTATATCCTTATTGATAATTCTAGTTCCTTTGCAGAATTGTCTGAGCCCATTCGGGGATATCGTCCACATACGTTTTGAAGAGGTTGCCGTTAACCATTCGGAACAGAAGTCGGGCGTCGGCATCTTCGACGGAGTTGTCATAAACGTAAGTGCGGTCAACAAACTCTGCAGCTATTCCACAATTGGTAATCGAACGATAGTAGCGTGATATGATTTTGTTGATAGGAACATCATGACCTCCCTCCATGACGCGCTTGGCGATACGTGCAGCATTTATTGTTGGACTGTTTGTAGAAACGAAGAAAAGACGGACGAAGAAACCCACTTGCTTTGCTCGTTTGATGTAGTCTATTTTTTGCGGTATTGAAAGTACAGTTTCGAAGATAAGGCTCTGTCTCTTAACAAGACAATCTTCACGCAGCTGCTCACAGTATTTGACAGACTTCATTACTGCTTCTTGGCTGTTCCAATCACCGAATTTCTCTTGTGCTATAATGTCGGGATTTACGTATATGGCATTCTCAAGCCATTCGTGATGAAGGATTTTAGAAGTAATAGTAGTCTTGCCAGACCCGTTAGGCCCAGCAATAACAATAAGTACTGGCTTATGATTGCATGTTGTCATCTTGCTGCGAGCATTTCCGGATTTTTAGAAAACCATTGTTTACGTTGTTCGGATGCATATTTGCGAAGATGGTCAAAGTAGAGCTTGTGAGCTGCTTCCCCCTTCTTCTTGGCATCGACTGCTGCCTCATGCATAATCTGAGCAAGGAGTTCGTCGGAAGGTTCTTCCATGCTTGTGAGCTTGTATGTGTCTATTGTCTGCATAAGCAATAATTCTAAGTTTCTTTGGCAAAGATAGTGCAAACGAGTGGAATAACAAAAGAAAAGTGAAACTTTCTTTTGGATTCCCGAATGCAGCCTATCTTATGGAGAGATAGTGCAAACGAGTGGAATGACAAAAGAAAAGTGAAACTTTCTTTTGGATTCCCGAGTGCAGCCTATCTTATGGAGAGATAGTGCAAACGAGTGGAATAGCAAAAGAAAAGTAAAACTTTCTCTTTTATATTATGGTCTAATCCCATTCGTCAGTTTCGTCATCACGATGATACATTTCGGGATTCTTTGCCGTGATGTGTCCGTTCTTGAAGTCGACTTCATTGTCTTCCATCCATTCTTCAGCTTTATCCTTGTACCATTCGTCACGGAAGTGGTACCAATCTTGCAACAGGTCGGTATCCTCTACGGCATATTTGAAGGTTGAGAATGGATGACGACGATTCAGGGCGCGATATAGATGCTCCTGCTTGCGTTTATCGGTAACTTGGTCGGCAAAATCCTCCATACAGCCAAACGACTCTCTCGACTCCAACGGGTCTATCCGTACTATAGCTTCACCATCCTTCGGGAATAACTCGTCACAAACAGTAATGTCATCTATTGCCATTCCTATTTCATTCTTGTCAAGGTCAATATAGTTGAAAGTATCTATGTACTCAAAATTTTCTTGCAAAGCATTTGCAATTTCATCAACTAATTCTTCACGTGATTTTATTTCTGTTCCCATAATTGATTTTTTAACCTAGTAATAATTTTTCCTATTCGAATCCGTTTACAAGGAAGTAACGGAGATTGAGATGAGTTATCCCATTGTCGTCATTCTTTGTTACGAGCGGTGTCATAGAGATGACAAATTTCGGATAGTTGTCCTTGATGTTTCTCAAAGCTCCAAACTCACGCTGGCGGGTGGACTCGTCGGCAATGATGTATGACACCTGGACGTATGCCCTGTCACCATTGCTCTTTTCGCAGACAAAGTCGCCTTCTCCTGCTTGCAGTTGTCCGACATAGACTTTATAGCCCATTCGGCAGAGTTGGTTATAAACGACGTTCTCCATTACTTTTTCTATATCACCCTCACGCTGACCACCGGCAATGGCATTTCTTATACCGTTGTCTTCAAAGTAATATTTTTCGTTATTCTTAAAGATCTTTCTGCCATGTATATCATACCTGTTGACCTTGCTTATGATGTAAGCTTCACTCAGATAGTCGATGTAGTTTATAATTGCCGCAGCAGTAACACTCACTCCCTGCGACTTCATATATTTGCTGATGCTGTTGGCGGAAATAATCTTGCCCTCATTGTCTGCAAGAAATCTTACGAGGTTCTCAAGAAAAGCAATGTTCCTGATGTTATGACGCATGATGACATCCTTCAGTAGGGCTGTATGATAGACATCGAGCTGGTATTCACGCGCATCATCTAAGTCAAGTCCTATTCTTGAAAGACCTGGAAGTCCTCCAAAATCTATGTATTTTGCCAATGACGAATCATCGTCATTAAGACCATGAAACTTCAGAAACTCTACATAGCTAAGAGGCTGAATATATATTTCTCTATATCTTCCGCCGAGCAGTGTGCTTAGCTCACTACTTAGGACATGAGAGTTGCTGCCCGTTATTATAATATCTGTATCAGGTTCTGTCCTATATGAACGGACACTACGCTCAAACTCCTTAATGTCTTGGACCTCATCTATTAGGATGTAGTTGTGTTTTGATTTTTCAAAATGGCTTCCAATATAATCATTAAGGTCCTGATAATTCTTAATAGAATCAAATTCCCGCTTTTCCTTATCTATATATATGATGTTGGAATTATCCTCTTTTTCAATCCGCTCACGCATCATCTTCAAGACATAACTCTTTCCGGCACGCCGCTGCCCGACAAGAACAATGATAAGTCCCTTGCCAATATGCTTGACTACTTGCTGAATGTAAATAGGTCTTTCTATAATAGCCATAAATTTTCTCTATAGAATAAATTTTCTGCAAATATACCACTTTTCTATTTTATAGAAAAAGAAAAATCGCTTTTCTTTTGATATTCCACTCGTTTGCACTATCTTTGCAAGATAAACAATAATTATACTTATTATGCAGACTGCGATAAATTTAAATCAGAATCAGTTCGATGTCCTTAGCAATATGTTGAAAGGAGCTAGCGATGAGGTCAAGCTAAAGTTGATTTCTTTCCTTAGTGACTCTTTATTAAAAAAGCCAGAGGAAAAGAAAGAAAAATGGGCAGACCAGTTTGCAGGTGCATGGAAAGACAATCGCTCTGCTGAAGAAATTATTGCAGATATTCGAAATGCCAGAACAAGTAATAGAGAGATTGAACTATGAATGGTTACTTGTTAGATACGAGCATTTGTGTTTATCTGTTCCGAAACAAATTCAATATAGCAGATAAACTTGATCGAATAGGACGTGAGAATTGCTTTATATCTTCTGTTACAATAGCAGAATTGGTATATGGCGCATATAAGAGTAATTCTCCAACTGAAAATCTGAACATGATTAGGACGTTCTGCAATACGGTTAATATTGTCCCTTTTGAAGAAGCAATTGACATATATGCACAAGAAAAGAACAGATTACGACTTATAAGATAAAAATCCCACGCAACCCTTGTGGTTGCGTGGGATTTATTGTATATTTCTGCTAGGCCGTGTCGATACTCTATTATACGTTGTTCTTATTAATCAGGTTTACGACCACCTTCACCATGACATCCTTTTCTTCCGTCTAAGTTCGGAGATCTGCTGTTTGCGTATGCGTTCTTAACTCCATTAACGTGCAAAAAATGCACGTTATTCTCCCTGTCGAGTTCTCCTTCTTTAAACACATTGGTTATGTGTCGGCGAATTTTGGACTCTTCTTTATCGAAAAGCACAGCCATCTGTTTTGTATTCAGCCACACAGATGCTTATTTCAGAATTTGCAACACATTAGCAACATGCAGACGCAGATGTATTTGCTTATTTATCAAAGCATTTCGAGGAGGTCAAGTAATAACAGAGTAATGTTTTAAGACAAAGTATGTTTTAAGACAGAGTAACATAATTTTCTTAAGGCAAAGAAATATATCAAATAAGGAGGACATGATTATGGGAACTTTAAAATATAAAGGTTATACTGGAAGTGTAGAGTATAGCGAGGAAGACAATTGCCTGTACGGAGAAGTGCTTGGTATGAGCAAGGATTTCATATCTTATGAGGGCAAAGACGTAGACTCACTGCGTAAAGATTTCGAAGGAGCTGTAGATGCCTATATCGCCAGTTGTAAGGCAAATGGTGTTGAACCACGTAAACCATACAGCGGTAATCTTAATTATACTCACAAAGAGCGCCAGGATTATGAAATTCGTTTTTAAAGCTATAGATAAAAAACATACCGCTCCTCGTTTACAAAAGGGAGAGTAAATTAAATGAATTTATTATTTATGCGGTGTTATAATTTGCTTAATCTATATATTTTTAATAACTTTACGCAAGTTATACATGTCCATACAATACAAACAAGTCATTCTTTCTTTTCCATGGAATGATTAATTTAGTAATAAAAACATTAGTAACAACTTTGTTACTAATAAAATTATTACTAACTTTGCAACAGACAAAGAAAGTATTGCTATATGGAAGAGAATCCGTTCTTGTTTGGTAAATCGGTGGAAGGCAATTTTTTCACTGACAGAAAGGAAGAATCCAAGAGGTTAGAGGCTAACCTTACTCATGGGATAAATACGGTGCTTATTTCGCCAAGACGATGGGGAAAGACTTCTCTGGTAAAGAAGGTCATAGCAAATAACCAACGTGAGGATGTCAAGTATGTTCTCTTAGATATGTTTTATTGCAAATCGGAAAGTGCTTTCTATCACCTCTATGCCAATGAAGTTATCAAGCAGACTTCGTCTAAGTTGGATGAATGGATAGAAAACGGCAAGAGGTTCTTGTCTAATATTACGCCTAAGTTCTCATTTGGCTCAGATCCGCTGAATGATTTTTCAATATCCTTTGAATGGAATCCAAAAGATGGAACGGACATAGACATTCTTCAGCTCCCTGAGAAGATAGCGAAGAAAAAGAATATCCGTATTGTTGTCTGCTTTGACGAGTTCCAACAGATAGGCTTCTTCGATGATCCTCTGAACTTCCAAAAGAAATTGCGCTCTGTATGGCAACACCATCAGCACACGACATACTGCATGTTTGGCAGTAAGATGCACATGATGGAGAGTATGTTCAGTGATGCTTCTTGTCCGCTGTACAAGTTTGGCGACATAATGTTCTTGAAGAAGATTCCAACAGAGGAATGGACTCCTTTTATTATCCGTCAATTCTCCAACACAGGAAAGTCCATTACAGAGAAACAGGCTGAGAAGATTTGTGAGATAACAGAAAATCTTTCTTCTTATGTGCAACAACTCTCTTGGATAGTATGGTATAAAGCCAATTCTGAAGTCAAAGATGATATGATAGACGAGGCTTTGAAGGACTTGTTGGAGCAAAACAAAGTTTTTTTCCAGAGGGATGTAGAATCATTGACAGAGTTGCAGCTGAACTTTCTCGTCGCTCTCGCAGATGGTGTAGAAACTAAGGTTACTAGCAAAGATGTGATAAGTAAATACCAGCTCGTATCTTCTGCCAACGTTCAGCAGGTCAAAAGATCACTATTGTCTAAAGAGTTTATTGATACAGAAGACAACCGCATCTTCATCAGTGACCCTATATTTAAACTATGGATAAAGAAGAACATTAAGGTTGAATGAAACGGAAAGACCAGAAAAGTAATTATCAAGTAATCGCCAGCCTTTCCTAAGCAAGATTATCAAAATCCCTCCTTTCCCGCACGAGGGAAGGAAGGGTCAATCCAGCAACTCTTCCTCAATATCATATCTCGGGCGATGCTTCACCTCGAGGTATATCTTCCCAATATACTCACCGACGATGCCCAATCCCATCAATATGCATCCGCCTATGAACCACATCGAGAGGATCAGCGACGACCAGCCCGGCACTACCTTCCCCGACACGTACCTGTAGATGACATAGCACAGCATCACCAACGACACCATCAGGAAGAACAGTCCGAAGAGGAACACGAGGCGCACGGGTCGCACGCTGAACGACGTTATGCCGTCGACGGCAAGGTCAAGCATGGCACTTACGGGATATTTGCTGTGTCCTTCCCTGCGCCTGGCCCGGTCGTAGTACCTGACACTCGACTTATAGCCCAGCATCGGAATGAGACCTCGCAGGAAGATGTTGCGCTCCTGGTACCGGCACAACTGGCGGACGGCACGACGGCTCATAAGCCGGCAGTCGGCATGGTTGTACACCGCCCTGACGCCCATGACCTTCATCAGCCTGTAGAACATCTGCGCCGTAGCACGCTTGAACCACGTGTCGGAGGCACGCCTCCGCCTCACGCCATAGACGATGTCGGCCCCGCGACGGTAGTCGGCCACCATCCCGGTGATGACATTGATGTCGTCCTGGAGGTCGGCGTCGATGGACACTATGGCATCGCCATATCTTCTGGCGACGTCCATGCCGGCTATCAATGCCTTCTGCTGACCCACACGGGCAGCGAGGCGGATACCGCCTACACGCTTGTCCAGGGCGTGGAAAGCAGCTATCTCCCGCCATGTATTGTCGGCAGAGTCGTCGTCGACATACAGGATACGGCTTCTTTCCGACACCTCCTTGCGCTGCGTCATGGCTGCCAGCAGTGCCGTGAGCCTGTCGTTGGTCGTCGCGAGCACCTCCTCCTCATTATGGCAGGGCACCACGACGACGAGCACCGGCGGTGCCGTTACTATTGTTTCTTGTTCATGATTCATGATGATGCCGCATTACTTTCTTACTCTTTCCATCTCTTTTTATAATGAAAAAGGCCAGGCGACCGCAAGTCTCTGACACGAGACCGCAGACCCCCTGGCCGCTGTATGTTTCAACGAATCATTCGTCATCCCATAAATTATATGAGTTGTTGCCCCACGGATGGAAGCCCTTGGCACCTACCTCGTCTTCCTCCTGGTTTTCTTCAGCTGTCTTTACGTTTCCAGATGATACTTGCTTACCTTTACTATCAGTGATCATCGTCATGCCACCACCATTATAGTTCTGGTCGGCCTCGTACAGCACGCGCCCCTTGAGGTTGAGCCTTACAATCTCGGCCTGAGGTTGAATATATTTTTTCTTGTTCATTAAGGTGTTTATTTGTGGTTTACGATTACTTTCTTTCCATTCACGATATACAGTCCGGCGGGCAGGCCGTCAGTAGACGTACCGCGGCGCACGAGAACACCAGTGAGGCTGTAGACATTGTTGTCGGCAGTCCGGCGGACAGCAGTGTCAGTGACGGACTTGATGCCGGTGGTGGTACCCATGTGGTACATGTTCACGACCTTGAAGCCCAATGAAGGCTTAGCGCTCGTAGAACTACTCTCCTTTGCGACGAGGAATGCACGGAACGGCGGACATTTCACCGCCTTGTGGCCATCACCCTCGCTTGCCTTGCGGAACACACCGTCCTTGGCTGACCAGTAATAGAAGTGATATACATCGGATGATTCGGTGTTTCTCATCGCCGCAATATCGGCTATGGGGCGATAAGTGCCGAAGAGATAGTTGTTGTTTTTCGCCGTGATCCCATCATCCGAATTCACTTGCAGGCCGTAGCCAGTCTGGTCAACATTGTCCGTCAACGCCACATACTTCATCTCACAGGCATAGACCATCCTATAGGCATAATTTTTATCATTATCGTCATACGTGAAAGGATCATTTGGAATGCCGCTGCTATTTGCTTCATCCGAAGTGAAGAGCACCAGTCCGCCGCTGTTGTCGTCACCCTTGAGTCCCATGAAAGGCTTTCCGAGTTTCACCGTTTTGATAAACATGATAGGTCCGTCGAATTTAGAATCACTATTTAATGTTCTCGTACGGAACGTGCCGCCAATAGAGCCGTCGGCAGCATAACTCCAGGTCTGACCGAAGTACACATCGCCGTTGGCGCTGATCTCTTTGAGCACGCCCCAGTTCGGCTCAAGCTTTGTCACATCTATCGACTTCTTACCCTCTATGGCTTTGTAGCCGCCTGTAGTACACCAGTCGAAGATGGTCTTTACGGGTACTGTGAACGGCAGGGCAATGGTGCTCATCTTTCCGGGAGTAAACTCACGGTCGTAGCTGATGTAGTCGCAGGCTATCTGATGTTGACTTTCAATCATTGATGATGGGAAGTAGTAGGGCTGACCGTCCTTGAGGAAGAGCCTGAACATCTTGTAGCCCGTCGCCCCATCCTGCTTGTTAATCACATAGTTGAAAGGAACGTAAACCGGGTCTGTTGCCGGGTCATACATGCCCTGGAAAAGAGCCGAGTTGCGGTCCATATATACGACACGGTTAATATTTGGTCCACGGTCGAAGAAACTGAACTTCTCATACTTTGTAAGGTCGAATTTACTATAGTCATAGGGGAAGTTATTTTCTTCATAGTATCCGTTCTTGTCCCCCTCGATAGCCGGTACGGTGGTGAGGTAATGTCCAAGGGTGTTGGCATCCTTCAGCAGCACGACATCGTTGAGGTCGAATTCCTTGTCGGAGGTGATGGAGATGACGAGGTCGCCGTCAGCGTCTCCGGAGCCTACCGTCGCCTCGAGTTTCTGCCATCCACCTTTCGGAATATACTCTTTGGGTATGCCCAAGTTGTTGAGCTCCGTGTCGCTGAGGATGGAGTAAACGGTGTCCACACACCCATAGCCGTTCACCGTGGAGTGGGTCTTCTCGTCCATGCCCAGTCCTATAACTGTCTTCGTGGCTGTAGCGTCGCCGTGTGTGAGATTGAGTGTGAGCTTGGCGCCTTTCTCGCTACGCACGATAGCCTGCAGGGTGTAGGTGTCCGAAGTGTTGAACGCCGAGCCGTCGGCATGCAGCTTGTCCTTGGCGACGGTCTGCGACACGGTAGTACCACCAGATACATTATAGTATTTTCTGTCCGCCCCATCCGCTGTCCATGTCTTGCCGGAAGTGGAAGTCGTGGCATTCGTCCAAGTTGGGGACAGTTGACCGGTGAGGTCATCGTAGGTTCTTCCACTTGACTTGCTGCCATTGGTTTTATCGCCAAGGTAATTAGTATATAGGTTGCCTGTGGTACATGCCTCGTCATATCCTGCATTTAAGCTGTATGTCTTGACGCTTTCGTTAGTAGTTATGCCGCCAACAGTCACACTTGGCATCAAGTAGAAAGTTGTATTCACGAGACCGTCATCTAATTTCGGAAAGTCTAATGTGAATGTCATCTGACCGGTCTTGCCGCCTACAGCGTTTTCATCACTTATATTATCTATCTCGCTCCAATAACCATCAGAAGGTTCTTCACGCCCGAAGAAATACATGAAATGATAGCTGTATTCCGTACCGTCATCAAGCGTACCCGACAATTGATAATTACCTTCTTCATCTTTGGGCAGGTCTGCAGCTTCCCCGTTCTTCTTAAACTGTAGTGTCACGGTATAATGACCGCCGTTTGAATCATCAGCTCCGGTAGCATATTCTATCTTTGTTCCCTCAGCAAGTTCCACGGTGTATTTATCTATTTTGTCTGCATCGACAGCGTCGTTAAGTGTCTTGTAGGCATAAAACAACGATGTGTTGTCCTTATAGTCGTCGGCGGGCGTGTACCAGAAGTAGATGCGCAGATTAGACGCGCTGCCTTCTTCCCCTATTTTACGGTTCATCCAATTGGTCATGTCGCAGTCGATGTCGACAGTGCCATTGGAGACAGCCGCTGTCTTATAATAGCTGTCGTCGAGGTAATTGAATGTATGCACGCCTGTGGAGTCGGTGCGGCTGCTGACACCCGTTGCTTCAGCTACCGAAGATACACTGCTGAAGTGTTCCAGATTATTTTCGTAGAACACCATAGATGAGATTTCGTAAGGATAATATGTATCGGAAGGTCCAGAGCCGATGGCATAGTTGATGTTTCCGCCTGAGACCTTATTGCCGGCAGCGTCAGTCACCTCGGCATGTACGACTTTCTTGGTCTTGTCGGTGGCATTATCTTTCAATGACAGGTCAACGGTGTAAGCGGAGAGTAATTTAGTCGCAATCGTATCGGACCATTCACCGATTGTCCAGTTGATTTTCAGTTTTCCGGCTATAGCAGAGCTGCTGAACGAGAAAGTGTTGTCGGTGACGTTGTCTGTAACCGTGGGAGTGTCTTCGTCACCAAGGTCATAGCAGTAAGGGTCGCCCCATTTATTTTGAAATTGTTGATTATATTTGCTGCCATCATAGCTTTCGCCAATCAAAGAATAGGTTCTGTTGATGGGAAGGAAAGTTATAGAATTAAAATTCTTAAGGGACGACGGAAGGATGGCCTCTTCGGTACTCTCGGAAGTCTTCTGCTTATATTGGCAGGTATAGGTGATCTTCTTGTCTGTGCCCCAGCTCACTCCTTTGATATCGATGGAGCTCTGGAAGCCGCACGTCGCAAAGACATAAGGCGAGATACCCAAATCTTTATTACCATTGTTCTTAGGCTGGCACGTAATCTTGACTTGCGTGTTAAGCGGAACATTCCATGGAACTGTCAGCGTGAAAGTCGTGTCGGTCTCTGTCGCGGTGATGTCAGCATTGAATGAATCATCACTCGTAATAGACACCGGATAGTATGCCACAACACTGTAATTGCTTGGTGTAAGCTTGAGCGCTTTCATGTTGTGCACTTTTCCGGTGATGGCATAGTAAATCTTGCCAGCATCATCGGTTTTCCTTACCATACCATCCTGGTCGAGGGTAAGGTAGACTACTTGTGCCCTCGCCGTCAGCCCGACGGTGAAGAGCATTAAAAATAGTAATAGTTTCTTCATAAATATATTAGTTAGAAATAATTAGACTTCTTCTGTTATTGTTTCTCGTATAGAGCGAGGTTTACCGTCAGGTCGGGGCGCACGCGCCGGTAGCCGAGCTGCTCCAGGCCCAGCAAGCGCCGCGGCGTGACGGGCACGACGATGAAGTCGGCTGCGCGGCGGAAGACGGCATTGTCCTGCGCCTGTTCCATCTGCGGTGTAGCCCCTGCCTGCCAGAACCAATAACGGCATGCGGGCACGGCCCCGGCACCCACGCCGAGGGCATTGCCCAGACAGTGCCAGAACATGATGCGGCACCCCGGATGGCGGTTGACGACGGAGGCATAGGCATCGAAGACTGCGCGCTCGCCGCACTGCTGCCCCACATAGTTGCGGTAGTGGTGGTACTGGTAGGCGGCATTGCCGGCGACGATGAGCAGCACCGCCGCCGCGACAGCCATCGCATGCGGACGGCGCCGCACCACAAGCACCGTCCCGAAGACGAACAGCGACGAGCAGATCTGCATGTAGTGGACATGAACGTAGTTGGCGGATGCTATGAGCCAGAAACCCAGGGCGAGCAGCGGCGGCAGGAAGCGCAGGCGGCGATGCCTGCACATTATTATATATGGTACGGTGGCTGCGGCGAGCAGGACGAACATGACTATCTGTCCGCCGACGCGCTGCCTCGTCTCCCACAATGGCGACTCCGGCGCGTGGCCGTGGGCGATGTTGCCGACGGTGGCGAGGGTGTCAAGGAAATAGCTCTGCACGAAGGCTCCGAGGTTGCCCATGACGAGGAAACAGACGACGAAGGGCAGGACCACCAGTGCGAACGTGGCGGCAGTCCACAGCAGCGGCTTCCACCACGGCAGACCGTGGAGCCTCAACGCTGCCGCGTAGGCTGGCAGCCACAGCAGGAAGACCATCGCCGTGAAGGTGTACTTGATGAGCAGTGTGGCGCCAAGGGCAATGCCAAAGGTCAGGAACGGCACGGCACCACCGCCATCCGCACTGGTGATGCGGACGGACCGTGAAAGGGAATCTGTCGATGTATTGCGGACAATGACCATACGGAGCATTGCCCATAGCGATGCGGCTATAAAGAGGCAGCCGAAGTCCTCGGCACGTGTCTCAACATGTATGACGGGAAGGAATGCCCCCCACGCTGAGTAATGCTGCCGACCATGGACGACCGTCGCCGCTATTGTCCATCAGCAGGCATGCTGAACGGTATGTAAAATAAAATATCAGCGTGTAGACAATGACGCTGATCCAGAAGACACCATGATAGGTCGTCGGCGACAGCCAAGCCCCCACGGCGTAGATGAGAAAGAGCAGCGGACCCTTGGAATCGGTGAAGTCGACATAGGGCACCATCCCCTTGGTCCACGCATGTCCCTGCATGAAGAACATTGCGGAGTCCAAACGTCCGTAGACCTGATGCGTGTAGCTGTCAGGGGAGAGGACAAGAAGTATGACAAACGATACCAACAAAAGCAAAATCCATCGGCACCATAGGTTTTTTAGTTGACAGGTCATAATCGATATTAGCAGACATGTCTTTCTCCCGAGTTACAACATCTGCTAAATTTATATTAGAAAGATGTAAATATCGCCGCAAAGACAACAAAAATATCACAATCACCCAAATCTATCGGGAGAAATGTCAAAAATTGTAATGAAATCCTTTTCCCTACTTAGCAGCGGAGAAACAAAATACCTATTTTTGGCGATACCATGTACTATCACAAATCCGAAGAATTATAATAATTTTGCACCTCTATGTTGAACTTGCCATTTTATTGAGAAAGAAGAAATGAACAAAAAGAATACAAAATGTTTTTGTTTTTGGTTAAAATATCGTATTTTTGCAGATAATAATCAAAGATAAATGATATTCATACAAAAGGACGCGGTATTTTTATGGCTAACAGAGTAGTTGTCACGGGCTTAGGGATTTGGTCATGCATTGGCACAGACACTGAATCCGTCAAGCATTCCCTTTATACGGGGAAGTCAGGCATTGGCTTAGAGCCCGAACGACTAGAGTATGGCTATAGCTCTGCGTTGACAGGTATTGTTTCTGATCCTGTACTCACTAAGAAAGAAGTAAACCGCCATCTTCGGGCAGGCATGTCCGATGAGGCTAAGTATGCGTTCCATGCCAGTCGGCAGGCTTTTGCCGATGCCGGTGTTGATGATGAATATCTTAAGAATAATGAAGTTGGTTGCATCTTTGGCAACGACTCATCGGCTAAGCCGGTTATTGAGGCTGCAAACATGATGGCAGAGAATCACGACAGCGAACTACTGGGCTATGGCAGTGTATTTCAAGTTCTGAACTCCACTATTACCATGAACCTCAGCAGCATTTTCCATCTCCGTGGTACGAGTTTTACCGTTAGTGCAGCATGTGCCAGCGGTAATCATTCCATTGGTCTCAGTTATATGCTCATAAAGCAGGGATTGCAGGACATGATTCTCTGTGGCGGTGCTCAGGAAACCAATTACTTGTCGTTATCTTCATTCGATGCATTGCATGTCTTTTCCGGACGAATGAATGAACCGCAGAAAGCAAGTCGTCCGTTCGATCGTGACCGTGATGGGCTTGTACCCAGTGGCGGCGGAGCTGCATTAGTCTTGGAGAGTTATGATCATGCGAAGGCTCGTGGGGCAAAGATCCTTGCCGAGGTTGTAGGCTATGGCTTTTCAAGTAATGGCGGAGGAATCTCCTCTCCTGATGAGAATGGCTGCCGGATAGCAATGCAGCGTGCAATGAATGACGCCGGAGTCTCTCCTGACGACATTGATTACATTAACGCGCATGCTACATCAACTCCACAGGGCGATGCAATTGAGGCTAAAGCTCTAAAGGATTTATTCCTTGGTCGTCATGCTTTGATTAGTTCTACAAAGGGAATGACTGGACATGAATGTTGGATGGCAGGAGCCAGCGAGGCTGTCTACAGTATTATTATGATGCAAAATAACTTTGTGGCACCAAACATCAACTTCGATAATCCCGACGAATATTCCGAAGGACTTAACATCACTTCAAAGACTGTTGATACAGAAGTCAATACCGTTCTGAGCAATTCCTTCGGATTCGGTGGAACCAATGCCGCAATCGTTCTAAAGAAAGTGACTGAATAATCGACAAGCCTCAATCAAATAACCTACAGCAAAACGATGCATCTATCAGAATCTTTAAAGAAACAATATACTCACGAGCAGCTTTCAGCACGTGAGGCACAGCGACTGGCTGAATATATAGCTTGGGGACCTGCTATATTCCAAGCCTCCAGGCTGATGGTGAAGTTCGGGATACTGGAACTTCTCCGTGACAGCGACAACGGACTTACGCGGCAAGAGATTGCGGAGAAAACGAAACTCAGCGATTATGCCGTGAAGTGCTTGTTGGAAGCATCGCTGAGTATCGGAACGGTTCTGGTCAATCCCGATACCGACAGATACACAATATCCAAAACCGGCTGGTTCCTGCTCAACGACCCTGCGACAAGAGTAAACATTGATTTCAACCATGACGTGAACTATGAAGGTTGGTTCCACCTTGAAGAATCATTGCTCAACGGCAAACCTGAGGGACTGAAACACTTCGGTTCTTGGCCAACGATATATGAAGGACTGTCGCAATTGCCAAAGCAAGTACAGAAGAGTTGGTTTGGATTCGACCACTTCTACAGTGACTCCTCATTTCCCGAAGCATTGAAGATAATCTTCGACGAACATCATGTCCGCACTCTTTATGATGTCGGAGGCAATACAGGCAAATGGGCTTTGCAGTGCGTAAAATACAGTCGTGATGCAAGAGTGACCGTTCTCGACCTTCCGCAGCAGATTGAGATGATGCGTGAGAACATCAAGGGCAAGGATGGCGCAGAGCGAATCGATGGCTATGGAATGAAAGTTCTCGATGAATCGCACGACTTCCCGACGATGGCTGACGGACCAGATGCTATTTGGATGAGCCAGTTCCTCGACTGTTTCAGTCTGGAGCAGATAGTAAGCATCCTCCGAAGGGCAAAGAAAGCGATGAAGCCCAACACCCGAATATACATTATGGAAACACTTTGGGACCGTCAGAAGTATGAGCCTGCAACGCTCTGTTTGACTCTAACAACCCTTTACTTCACTGCTCTTGCCAACGGTAATTCAAAGATGTATAACACTGAGGACATGGAGCAATGCATCAATGAGGCAGGACTAGAGATTGAACAGATCCATGATCACCTGGGGCAAGGACACTCCATACTGGTTGTAAAGAAGGGATGATTGGATGATAAGTAAGAACTTAAGAACTCAAAAAATTACAAACTTACAAACTCAAGAACTCAAAATATGACAAGACAAGAGATAGAACAGAAAGTAAACAAATTCCTTGTTGACGAATTCGAGATTGACGAGGACAAGATAAAGGGCGACGCCATACTCAAGGACGACTTGAATATTGATAGCCTCGACCTTGTCGACCTCGTGGTAGTCGTTAAGAAGGTCTTTGGATTCAAGATACAGCTTGAGGAGATGAAAGCCGTGAAGACCCTCAACGACTTTTATGACTATATAGAACGCAAACTGGCTCAGCAATAAGATATGCCGAAGAGAGAATGGGCTGGTAATACGTACGGAACAGCATTCATGCACCGATGGCTCATCAGGGCACTTCGCCACACTGATGTGCGGTTGTGGTATGCCTTTACCGCTGTGTTTGTCATTCCATTCTGTATGATATTCGCAAAAGGGGCACGTACTACATACCAATATTTCCGACAGAGACAGGGCTTCGGACCACTGAAATCTTTCCGAATGACCTACGTTAACCTTGTACTATTCTCACAGGTGGTCATTGATAAGTTTGCAATGTTTGCCGGAAAGAAGATGAAGCTCAAGGTTGAGAACTACGACATATTCAAGAACCTTGCTGCAAAGAAGGAAGGCTTTGTTATCCTCAGTGCCCATGTTGGCTGTTATGAGATGGCTGGCTATGAGCTAGTCTCAGACAAGAAGCCTTTCAATGCCTTGGTTTTCGCCCACGAGAAGGAGTCCGTCATGAAAGGCAGGAAGAGCCTTTTCATCGGCAATCACATCAAGATGATTCCCATTAAGAGCGACATGAGCCACATCTTTGCCATCGACAATGCCCTTGCCAACGGCGAGATTGTAAGTATTCCAGCCGACAGGATGCTTGGTTCGACGAAGTCCGTTGAGGTCAATTTTCTTGGAACAAAAGCCAAACTGCCAATGGGTCCGTTCAGTATTGCCGCCATGCGCGGACTGAATGTGATTGCCGTGAATGTCATGAAAACGAGTTCCACGGGCTATACTGCCTATATCAAGCAACTAGATTATGACAAGGATGCCTACAGAAAGCAGCAGGTTAAGCAACTTGCCAATCGATATTCGGAAGAGCTAGAGCAAATCTTGAAGATCTATCCGGCACAATGGTATAACTATTTTGATTTTTGGAACGCCGAGGAATGATAACCGTTTTATCACATAATATAACTTCACCATTAGGCACGACTACAGCAGCAAACTACGAAACCGTGCTCAGTGGGCGTACGTCCATTCGTCAGTGGCACGAAGAGAAAGGCGTTCCGGGAGATTTTTATGCATCACTTTTCAGTTCATCTGACTATAAAGAACTATCAGATAACGGTTTTTCTCGCCTCGAGCAGATGGCTCTTTCGTCAATAAGGAAAGCCATTGCTGAAGCAAATATCGATGTAAAAGACAGCAGGACATTACTCATTCTAACTACAACAAAGGGTAATGTTGAATGGCTTGGCAACGAAGAGCATCCCATAGAGCGCACATTGCCAAGCAGCAGCGCACAGACTATAGCCAAAGAACTCGGAATAACGGCAACGCCAATCGTCGTCGACAATGCCTGCATATCAGGACTCTCAGCAATAATCACTGCTTGTCGGTTGCTCGAAATGGGACTTTATGACAATGCCATAGTCTGCGGTGCCGAATCACAGAGTAAGTTTATCATCTCCGGATTCCAATCATTGAAGGCAATGTCGCCACAACCCTGCCGTCCGTTTGACATCGAACGCAACGGACTTAACCTCGGTGAAGCAGCAGCTACACTTATTTTAAGCAGAAAGACAAAGCCCGGCAAGGAATGGAGAATCATCAACGGCTGCACCCGAAACGATGCCTTCCACCTCAGTGCACCATCGAAAAACGGCGAAGGAGCACGTCAGGCCTTAACCCGTTGTACCCTTAATGCCAACAAGGACGACATTGCTTTCATCAGCACCCACGGCACGGCAACTCTCTTCAATGATCAGATGGAGTCGGTGGCTATTGAAAGAGCAGGACTGAACAGCATTCCGGTAGTTGGATATAAAGGCTATTATGGTCATACCATGGGGGCTTGCGGAGTACTCGAAACAGCCCTGTCGATGTATTGCATTGACAATAATACCATCCCTGCAACAAAAGGATTCAGTGAGATTGGTGTTTCGGGGAAGATTCATGTCACAACAGAAAATGAGCCGACCATCAAAAAGAGTTTTATAAAAATGCTCTCTGGATTCGGCGGATGCAATGCCACAATACTTGCAAGCAAAGGTCCTTATGATACAAGTAACGAGCAATACAAACCTGTAAAGACAAAGGCAACTCATCATATTCATATTACAAATAACCTCATTGAGGTCGACGGAAGCACGATCCAGGTTCAAACAACTGGCAAGCCAATGCTCACCGAACTATATAAGAGCCATGTGGGCAACTATCCGAAGTTCTACAAGATGGACCTTCTGAGTCGACTTGGATTTATAGCTACAGAGCTGTTGCTCAGTGCTGAGGATAAAGAAAGATTCACGGAGGCTAACGACCGTGCCGTTATCCTCGTCGGGCATCATGGTTCCTTGCTTGCCGACATCAATTATCTGCAATCCATCAAGAATCCGAATGATTATTTCCCTAGCCCAGAGAGGTTTGTCTACACCCTACCTAATATAGTCACCGGCGAGATAGCCATCCGAAACAAATACCATGGCGAGACTGGATTTTACTTGTTGGATGAGCGGAATGATGAAGTAATCAACAATATCATATCAACCGCTTTTATCGATTCAAAGACCAAGAGTGTCATCGGCGGTTGGATTGACTGCACCGACAACGATAATTTCGAAGCCGATTTGAATATCATAGAACGAATATAACAACAATTATAAACGAGAGCAACAACCATTATAAACGAATATAAAACGACTGAAATATGGACGAATTAATTGAAGAACTGAAGAAGAAAATCATCGAGGTGCTGAACCTTGAGGATATGACTCCCGACGATATTGATGCCGATGCGCCATTGTTCTCCACCGGATTGGGGCTTGATTCCATCGATGCCCTGGAGCTAATCGTACTCATGGAGAAGAACTATGGCATTCGTCTTGCCAATGCATCTGAGGGCAAAGAGATATTCAAGAGTGTCCGCACAATGGCTGAATATGTCAGCAAAAACCGCAAGAAATAAATGACCGGACAAAACATTGTCATAACAGGTGAGGGAATTGTCAGCACCATCGGCTGTGACAAGGATTCCGTCAGAGAGTCGATAAAGTCTCTGCGCACAGGTATTGGCGAGATGAAATATCTCCAATCGCGTGTCCGTGACCTACCCGTCGGCGAGGTGAAGATGTCGAATGATGAGATGAAAGGTATTTTGGACATCCCTGCCGACAAGGAGATCAGCCGCACGACTCTAATGGGAATTATTGCCGTCAAGCAGGCAATAGAGCAAGCCCGGCTGCCAAAGGAAAAGAATCTTCGCATTGTTCTTATCTCGGGAACAACCGTTGCAGGCATGGATATAACCGAGCAGAAGTTTGGGAAGATGGCTGAGAAGGCAGAGGAACTTGTCAAGCAAAATGCCCTCGACAATCCCAACGGACAACCAAAGCAAGACAGCGACTGGCTCGAACACCATAATTGCGGTAGCTGTACTGAGGATATTGCAAGCTATTTCGGGCTCTTTACCGAATTCACAACCATCTCCACAGCATGCTCATCGGCAGCAAACGCACTCATCCTTGGTGCCGATATGTTGAAAGCCGGCGATGCCGATATAGTCGTTGCAGGTGGTACCGAGGCTCTGTCGCAGTTCCATCTGAATGGCTTCAACTCGCTGATGATCCTCGACCACGAAGTTTGTCGTCCGTTCGACAATAACCGCCACGGCCTCAACTTGGGTGAAGGAGCAGCCTTTGTTGTCCTTGAACGTGAAGCCGAAGCCCGTAAGCGCGGTGCTCAGATAGATGCTTACGTGCTGGGTTATGGCAATGCCTGTGATGCTTTCCATCAGACGGCATCATCACCTGAGGATACCGGAGCCCAAATGGCAATGCGTAAAGCCTTGGAAATGGCTGAGCTCCAGCCACAGGAAATACAGTGGATTCACGCCCACGGAACCGGCACTCCCGACAATGACAAGAGTGAAGGAGTGGCTATCAAAAGCGTCTTTGGCGACAATCTGCCGATGGTCTCGAGTACGAAAGGTTTTACTGGACATACCACGAGTGCATCCGGTAGTATCTCGGCCGTTATCAGTATCATTGCCATGCACGATGGATTTGTTCCTGCAAACCTTGGGTTCAGTGAGCCAATCGATGGCGGAGTCATTCCGGTCTATGAAAACACAACGGCTGAACTCCATCACATCATGGTCAATTCATTTGGCTTTGGAGGTAATGACTCTTCACTGATACTCTCAGATAAAGGTTTGGCGACAGGCAATAAAGACTTTGCCCATAAGCCAAAGATTGAGGCAGTGGAACTCGTTCAGAACTTCGATATGGAAAATCTCAGCGAGCTAAAGTATTATGTTAAGCCGATGGAGATGCGCCGTATGGGTAAACTCATGAAGAACGGACTGCTCACTTCGCTCCGTGTTCTTGAGGATTCGGAAGTCGAAATGCCTGATGCCATTATCACCGGAACGGCTTGGGGCTCACTCGAATACAGCGAAAAGCTGCTCCAGCAATTGTCTGCTGGTGATGATGTATTCAAACCGACATACTTCATGCAGAGCACTCACAACACCATTAGCAGCCTCATCGCCATCCACTTAAAATGTCATGGCTACAACATTACATTCTCACAAGGTGAGGATTCGCTAGATTGGGCTATATATCAAGCCAAGCTTCTCATTCGTTCCGGACGATATAAGACGGTGCTTGTTGGTCGTCATGATGAGAGCACACCACTGTTCAATGAGTTCCTGAAGATGACCGGACACAAGCAAGTATCCCCTCTGCATTCAGTAGCAATAGTACTTAGAGAAAAGAACTGACCATTATGCGAATTCTGACTTTAGCCTTCATGCAGAGTATTCTGCTGGCAGGTGGACAGGTTTTCCTGAAGTTCGCCTTGCAGAAGATGCGCCCGTTCAGTTGGACTTGGGATTTCTGGGGCAGTCTGCTGGTCAACTGGCAGTTTGCTGCCTGCGGACTTTGCTTCCTTGCGGCATCGCTGCTATGGATGTATATGATAAAGAGCTATCCCCTTAGTGTAGCCTATCCGCTCATCTCCCTGAGCTATGTCTTTGGGATGATAGCGGCAATCGTCTTCTTCCATGAGGATGTTTCCATCACCCGTTGGATAGGAGTAGGATTCATAATGGTGGGATGCTGGCTCATTGCGAAGTAAATTTGGATGATGGGACGATGTGAAGATAGGATGATAGGATGATGTGAAGATAGGATGATAGGACGATGTGAAGATAGGATGATAGGATAAAAATAAAAACAAAAAGGTAAAGAGGTAAAAAGGATGAAGAGAAAGATATTTATATTGTTAATGCTGTTGCTGAGTGTAACCGGTGGATTCGCACAGAATTACACGGCAGCGCAGGTAAGGCAAAGGATAAATGCTACTGCTTCGAGGATGAATACCATGGCATGCAACTTCGTGCAGACAAAGAGCATGCGGATGGTAAGGAGCAAGATAACATCACGCGGAAACATGTACTATAGTAAGCCGAACAAACTCCGTTGGGAGTACACTTCGCCTTACCGATGCACTTTCATACTCAACGGGCAGACCGTTTGGATGAAGAACTCACGAGGAAGCAATCAGGTGAATGTGGCTCAGAGCAAGATGTTCAAGGAGATAACACGCATCATGATGAGCAGCGTTCTCGGCACTTGCGTGAGCAATAATAAGGACTTCAACGTCTCTTTGCAGGGGCACGGCAACTCTTGGCAAGCAGTGATGAAGCCAAAGCGCAACCCGATGAAGCAGATGTTCAGTTCAATCATCGTCTATTTCGACATGTCACGCTCTATGGTCTCGGCTGTGAAGATGGTCGAGAAGAATGGCGACACAACATATATCAGTCTGAGAAACGTACGCACAAACATCCCTATCAATGGAAAGACTTTTAGCCTTCATTAGTATTCTGATTGCCTTGCTCTGCTCGAATACTGCCAAGGCTCAGACCGTCTGCTATCCCGACAGCGATGGTGCTCAGACAGAATGCAAGATAAACATCGAGGCAGAGAAAGGCTACATCAGTGGCATTTGCGTTCTGATTCATGAAGGCGACTCGATAAACGGTGCAATTGTCAATGAGTTCGGACTGACAGCACTCAACTTCTACTACTCCACCAAGGAAGACAAGGTAAAGCTAGAGAATGTTGCATCCATGCTCGACAAGTGGTACATCCGCCCCGTTTTGAGCAATGATATTCGTGAACTGCTGCATGCTTTGAAGGAAGGCAAGACCGAATATAAAGACGAGAAATATCATATAAGCTACCTGCTCAGTCCGATGGATACTGAGGATGACGGCAATAATGACGACGACGAACAACCAACCGAATGATTACACACGCCGGACTCTGCACGGCAGGGGCATCTGCGTGGTGATTCCTACATATAATAATGTGGGCTCCATTCGTCGTGTCGTCACCGAAGTTCAGGCTTACTGCAATGATATCATCGTCGTCAATGACGGCAGCGATGATGGAACGGCTGATATATTAAAGTCTATCAAAGATATAACTCTCGTCTCATATCCTAAAAATCGTGGCAAAGGGTATGCCTTGAAACAAGGCTTTACCCGGGCATTACAGCTTGGCTTTGCTTACGCAATAACAATGGATGCCGACGGACAGCATTCTGCCACTGACATCCCGGCATTTCTCGGAGCCAACAAGCAATGGCCGGGCAGTCTTATCCTCGGCAACCGCAACAAGGGGAATATCGTCCGCTCTAAGGGCAGCAACTTTGCCAACAGCTTTTCAAACTTTTGGTTCTGTGTGCAGACCTTCCATCACCTGCCCGACACGCAGACTGGTTTCCGACTCTATCCACTCAAAAAGCTCTATGGATACCAGCTCATAACATCACGCTATGAAGCTGAACTTGAGTTGCTTGTGTTCGCTTCATGGAACGGAGTAGCCATTCATTCCATCCCCGTCAACGTCTACTATCCACCTAAGGAAGAGCGAGTCAGCCACTTCCGACCTGGACTCGATTTCACAAGGATAAGTATTCTCAACACCTGTCTTTGTTTTTTGGCAATTATCTATGGATTGCCTGCATTCCTTCTGCGCACCATTGCCAAGGCAATTCGCACTCTGACAACATTCCTCATGCTCTTCGTTGTAGTTCTGATATTCTGGCCTACACTCTTTCTCTACACCCATATCAGGACGATGAACGACCACCGGCGCTGGCATCTCCATCTGCTTATGTATCGGGTGATGAGACTCATGACTATTAAGGTTGGCATTCCGGGAGCCAAATTCCAATTCAAGGCTATCAAGACAGACGACTTCGACGAGCCGTCAATCATCATTTGCAATCATCAATCGCATCTCGACCTGCTCTGTCTGCTTGCTATGACGCCGAAGATTGTCTTCCTTACGAACGACTGGGTGTGGCATAGTCCAATCTTCGGATTCCTCATTCACAATGCCGAATACTATCCCGCGTCCGACGGGATCGACAATATACTCCCTCATTTCCACTCACTCATCAGCCGTGGTTACAGCATTGCCATATTCCCCGAGGGCACGCGGTCGGCTGACTGCAAGGTGGCGAGATTCCATCAAGGCGCTTTCTATGCTGCCGAAAAGCTCGGGATAGGTATCAAGACAATACTCCTTTATGGTACCGGACGGGTTCTTCCAAAGAAGAAGCACACCGTTTCGAGAAGTCCTGTTTACATAGAAGTTGGCAAGAGCTATTCTCCTGACGAACTGAAACAGATTGGCGAGCCGCGCCAACAGGCGAAGTTCTTCCATCATCTGTATCTCGATTGGTTTGAGAAGGTCGCTAATAAAATTGAGCAGAATGTGTAACATCCGACAAACACTCGTCGTTCTCCTCAGTCTGATAGCCATTAATGGCAGTGCTCAGGTGAATATCTGGGATGGAACAAGCGTCCGTCACCGGGTGGAGCTGACGTCATATCTCGCCAAAGGAAAGGGCAATCCGGCTGTGATAGTATGCCCGGGAGGCAGCTACTTTTGGCATGATATGGAAGGCGAAGGGCGTCTTGTTGGCGAGTGGCTGCAAAGTCAGGGTATATCGGCTTTCGTCCTGCGGTATCGCACTGCGTATGTTCCAGCATTCATAACCCACTATCGGCTTGTGTTCCGTGGCAAACGCTATCCCGACGGGCTGAATGATCTGCGGCAATCACTGCGGCTTATCCGTCGGAATGCCGACGAATTAGGTATCGACTCAACACGAATTGGAGTCATGGGATTCTCTGCCGGAGGCCATCTGGCTATGTGTTCGGTCGAGATCCTGCCACGAAATGAATGGCCTGCATTCGTAGTTCCCATCTATCCGGTCGTTACAATGAGTGCGCCATGTGTTCATAAGCGCTCGCGACGGGGATTACTTGGCGATAGTCGTGAACACAACCGGCAGCTCTGTGATTCGCTTTCTATGGAGCAGCATGTGCCCGAAGGCTGTCCACCAGTATTCCTGACGAACTGCAAGGATGACCCAATCGTAAACTATCATAACTCTGAATTGCTCGACTCAGCACTCACGGCAAAGGGTATTCCCCACAGGTATATCCAATATAAAACCGGCGGACACGGCTTCGGAGCAAGTCCGGTGAAGGGCACGGAGGAATGTCGGGCATGGCGACAGGAATTCATCAGCTGGTTCAAGAATATATTCTCAAAAACCAAGTAACGGCTAAACGCATTGTAAGTAGTGGCTAAATGAAGATATGTTTTACAAGCCAACTGGTAATCAAGTGATTATAAAGACGAAGTAATGAATAAACTGATTCTTAAATTATATGACTTCTTCAAGTTGCATCGTGGACTGATGATAACGGTTCTCTCGGTGCTGACGGTGCTGCTTGGATTGCTTGTCAGTAGGATAAACTACAAGGAGGACATCACCGACTTCCTTCCTCTCGACGGCAATAAGCAGGAGGCTATGCGCATGTTCAAGAATCTTTCGGGAGCCAACCGCATAATTGCCATCGTCGGAATGAAGGACACCACGAAGTCGAATCCCGACCGCATTGCCGATGCCACCGATGCTTTTATCAATGAGATCAATGCCGAGAAGGTTGGTGGTGCCGATGCTAAGAAAGTCAAGACGACCTACACTGTCGACCTTGATGCTGTCTCCGATGTGTCCGACTTTGTCTATAAGAACATCCCTTACTTCCTCACTGAATCTGATTACGAGCGCATGGACTCGCTGCTCGGCCAGCCCGATTACATCGGCAGACAGCTTAACTCCGACATGGAAGAGTTGATGTTCCCGTCGGGTGGTATGCTATCGAACAATATTTCGCGTGACCCTCTGAACTTCTTTACGCCAACGGTGGAGAAGTTAAGCAACACTAGCAGCTCTCTGAACTATGAGCTCTACAATGGCCATATCTTCACTCCCGACATGAAGAGCGCTGTGGTTATCATCGAGTCGCCTTACGGTTCGAGTGAAACAGAGCAAAACGGCAGCCTTATCAGTCAGTTGGAGAACTGCTCGGGCAAGGTGAAAAGCCAGTATAAGGACATCGACATACGTTTGACCGGTGGTCCGGTGATAGCCGTTGGCAATGCCAGTCAGATAAAGTCGGACAGCATCCTGACGATAACCATCGCCGTGGTGCTCATCCTCGTATTGCTGATAGTATCGTTCCGCAATGTCCGCAACATCATTCTCATTGCCCTGACGATAGCGTGGGGATGGCTGTTTGCCCTCGGATGTTTGTCGATAGTCCACGACACGGTTTCACTGATAGTAATCGGCGTATCATCGATAATCATTGGCATTGCCGTCAACTACCCTCTCCACCTTGTCGCCCATCTGAATCACACGCCCGATATGAGGCAGGCATTGAAGGAGATTGTTGAACCGCTGCTCGTCGGCAACATAACAACCATTGGTGCTTTCCTTGCCCTAGTGCCTTTGAAGTCGATTGCGCTACGTGATCTCGGACTGTTTGCCGCCTTCCTTCTCATCGGTACTATTCTGTTCGTCTTTGCTTTTCTGCCTCATTTCGTGAAGGTTAGCGCGGCTCCACGACAGAGTTTCATTACCCGTTTGGGCAATATCCAACTGGAGAATAAGCCTTGGCTGGTGGCAATCGTGGCAGTGCTGACAATCGTCTTTGCGTTTTTCAGTCTGCGAACATCGTTTGATTCGAATATCTCCCACATAAATTATATGACCGATGAGCAAAAAGCCGACATGAATTATCTGTCCAGTTTGCTCAAGAGCAGTCCAAACGAGAAGACCATCTATGCTGTGGCGTCGGGCAAAACTGCCAATGAAGCCCTTGCTGCAAATGAGCGGATGCAACCGAATATTGCCGAAATAAGTAAGGACAAGGATGTGAAGAGCATTCAACAGGTGTCTCAATTTCTTCCTTCCGAGAAAGAACAGAAACACAGGTTAAGCCTATGGAATGCCTTCGTTACCAAACATGGCGATGAAATTAGGAGCAAACTAGAGGCAACGGGAGCATCAATCGGTTTCTCATCGGATTCATTTGCCGACTTCTACGATATCCTTTCGGGGTATTATAGTCCGGAAAAAGCATCATATTTCGGACAACTTGCCGATGGTCCTTTCCGCTCGAATGTATACTATGACAAGCAGAACGGGCAGTACAGCGTGCTCACTCCTATTGTCGTCAATGCCGATAAAGCCGGCGAGATATCAAGCAAACTCGACCATGAGTTGAAGACCGGATTTACATTTGAGATTGGCGAGCTCAACAGCAGTATAGCCAACAGTCTGTCGGATAACTTCAACTATATCGGCTGGGCTTGTGGACTGATTGTTTTCTTCTTCCTCTGGCTGTCGTTTGGAAATATCGAACTGGCTGCGCTTTCATTCCTTCCGATGGCTGTGAGCTGGTTGTGGATATTGGGATTGATGTCGATTTTCGGCATACAGTTCAATATAATAAATATCATTCTGGCAACATTCATCTTCGGTCAGGGCGACGACTACACCATATTTATGACCGAAGGATGTCAGTATGAGTATGCCTACAAACGAAAAATGCTGTCCTCATATAAGAACAGCATTATCATTTCGGCACTCATTATGTTCATTGGTATGGGCGTTCTGATTGTTGCCAAGCATCCGGCTTTGCGCTCGTTGGGTGAGGTTACGGTAGTCGGAATGTTCTCGGTGGTGCTCATGGCTTATCTCCTTCCGCCGTTTATGTTCAAGTGGGTAACATCAAAGAATGGCTCGTTGCGCAAGCGTCCGTTGACGTTGAAGTCGCTTCTTATGCCTCGTCGTTATCCTCAGGAAGTACGGGAAGGTGAGTCTGCTGAATATTATGAGCGCTACATCCGTGATGTTTATTATTATTGCGGAGTGGAAATAGTGAAGAATGTGAAAGCGGCATTGCCTCATTATGAAGGCTTTATACATTCTGATGCCGGCGACAAGATTGTTGTTGACGGTGGTTCATACGGCTCGGTGGCTCTGCTTGCGGCTATGTTGAATCCATCGAAGACGATTATTGCTAAATCAAACAATGACGACGATGCTGCCGTTTGCCGTAATGTGGCTTGCCGTGTAGCGAAAAATATAAGATTGGGAAATGACTAGAAAAATTTATTTTATAATTGCATTAGTGGGCTTTTGCCTGGGAATCAAGGCGCAGGAGGTGAATCCAGTGATACTGAATTCCGACCAGTCGGCAACTATCTCGGTATCGTTTCCCGGTGCCGAAGAGGTGTATATAAAAGGCGATCTGCTTCCAAAGAGGCAGACTCTCCGCACTCCTGTCGGAACATTCGGCGAGAGAAAGAAGGCAGAGATGGAGCGTGGACTGAATGGGATATGGACTTACACGACGAAGTTTCTGCCTTCGGAGCTCTACACCTACAGCTTCGTGGTCGACGATAAGGATACCTTCGACATAGCAAATCCTAACCGTTTCTATGATTCGGGCCATGTACTCAACGCGTTCCTTGTACCCGACGGCATTGCCAACGATTATATGGTGAAGGACGTTCCACATGGTAAGGTTAGCTACGAGTGGTATAAATCGAGTCTGCCGAACCTTCCACAAAGGCGGATGACGGTGTACACGCCTGCCGGATACACGACAAGCAAGAAGTATCCGGTGCTCTATCTGCTCCATGGAACCGGCGGCGATGAGACTTCCTGGATAGGTCTTGGACGGGCACAGCAGATTCTCGACAATCTCATTGCTGCCAAGAGATGCGTCCCGATGATTGTAGTTATGCCAAATGGTATCGTCAATCGGGCTGCAGCTCCCGGTGCCGATCCTTACAATAAGACCGAGAACTCGGGCGTTTCTGTTGAGTCGATGATGGGATTGATTGAATACAGATTTATCCCAGAGGTCGTCAGATACGTTGAGAACAATTATTCGGTGTACAAGGACAAGAGTCATCGTGCCATTGCCGGACTGTCGCTTGGCGGTCTTCATACATTGTTTATCACGGCGAATAATCCTGATGAGTTCGATTATGTGGGATTGTTCTCGGCTCAAACGACGAACTCTGTTTCATCAGGCAAGAAGATTGAAGGACTGGAAAAACTGGCTGACAATATCAAAAAGTTGACCGAGGCTTTTCCGTTCCTTGGCAAAGGCAAGAAGGTTGACCAATATGCCGACTATGTCAACGAGGACAAGCTCACCATCTACGACAGTCTTGATGTTAAGCTCCAGCGGCAGTTTGCCAATCCTCCGAAACTATATTATATTGCTTACGGCAACGATGACTTCGTCAAGAAACTCAATGAGGATTTCCGAAACAAGCTCGGTGCTGCCGGCTATAGATATACTCTTAATATCACCGACGGTGGTCACACATGGTCGAATTGGCGCAAATACCTCGTCGACTTCCTGCCTCGCCTGTTCCATTAACAACATCCCACAAAACAAACCTTTATCACCCATCAACTAACACCCATCACTCAACTATGAAAGAAGATATAAGGAAAATGCTGGAAGACATTCTTCCACTTGTTGATTTCGACTCAGAATTTCTCTTTGCTGAGCTCGATTCTCTAGGAATAACGGCTATATTGATGACTCTCTCGAAGGCTTACGACATTGACTTGGAGTCACCCGATGTCACACCGAAGAACTTCAAGAATCTTGATAGCCTTGTAAACCTTGTGAAGACAAAGATAGCCGAGAAGAACAATGGATAACTTCCTTGCCAAGACGATAGAGCAACGAGTTGAGCAGCATGCCAATAATATGCCGTCGAAAGCCGCCATTATCTGCAATGGCAACACTCTGACATACTCTCAACTATGGTCGTTTGTGCTCCAAGAAAGCCAAAACCTAGAATCAAATAACGGCTTACGCTCCGGTATGCTGAACTTCTTCCGTGCCAAGCAAGATGCAAGCTTTATAATTGAATACCTTGCCACGCATCTTATTGGAGCCGTTGCCGTACCGCTGGAGAAGGACTTCCCTGCGGAAAGACTCAACTCGCTTAAGAGTAAATATGGCTCCACTGTCTTGCAGCAAGATTCTGACGACATAGAAAACATTGCCGACATACTCTTCACCACAGGCTCGACTGGACAGCAGAAAGGCGTTATGGAGAGTTATAGCGCTATCCTTGCCGATGCTGATAATCTGATAAATGCTCAAGGATTCAGTTCTGATATGGTCTTCATTATCTGTGGACCTCTAAATCATATTGGTAGTCTTTCGAAAATTTGGCCGGTTCTATATCTCGGTGGAACACTGATAATAGCCGACGGAATGAAGGATATTGACGCACTCTTCCGTTTGTTTGATTATCCAAGCAATCATATTGCAACTTTCATGGTACCGGCAAGTATCCGTATGGTATTGCAGTTCGGAAAGGAGCGGATAGCCCGTGTTGCCGACAAGATTGAATTCATTGAGACTGGTGGAGCAGCCATCTCGCAGTCGGATATGGACGAGCTATGCAGTCTTCTGCCAAAAACAAGGCTTTATAATACATACGCTTCCACCGAGACTGGCATCGTCTGCACTTATGACTACAACCATAATCCATGCATCGCAGGCTGTACTGGCCGTCCAATGAAGAATTCTTCGGTCTCTATATCAACCGATGGAACAATAATCTGTAAGGGTAAAACACTCATGAGCGGATATTTTAATGACGAGTCATTGACTAAGAACATCCTTCATGACAATGCTGTTTTTACAAGCGATTTAGGCGAGATTGATTCACAGGGATTTCTTCATATAAAGGGAAGAAACAATGATGTGATAAACATCGGTGGCTATAAGGTTTCGCCAACAGAGATAGAAAATGTAGCCAACTCTTTTCCTTCGATTACAGAAAGTATCTGTATTCCATATCATTCTGATATTTTTGGCGATACTATCAAACTGCTATATGTATCGACAAGTGGTACCAATATTATGAAGAGAGATATTGCCCGCTATCTTTCTGCCAATCTTGAAAGCTATAAACAACCACGCCTTTTCGAACAAGTAGAATCCATAAAACACACTTACAATGGCAAACTCGATAGAAAATTCTATAGGCAAAACTAATAACTTTGGCTTGAAAACACAGAATACTCACGATTCAGGGGTTATTATTTTTCTGCCTCAGCTTCATCAGTAAGAGTTCTGTATATGACGGTGTTTATGCCAATATAGCCAACCATACTCAAGGCAACTACAGCCACAATAAGTATAAGGCAGATAAGAGAGACGTCAATAGCCTCAGCAATGAGGAAGGCAATAGCCGCTACAACAAAGACTGCTATCGAATACAGGAACTCCGAAAGGAAGATCGTCCACTTGTGGCCATTGGTAAGCTTGGCACATAAAGATATGAATAATAAAAGATAAAAGCAAGCGAAATTGCAAATGTCACAAGTGTGCTTGTCGGAGCCAGCAGTGTCAAGCAATTGGCATCTGACTTAAAAGCCGTCAACGACTAGCCAACCACTATAAAACATCAGCAGGGACCGTGCCTTGTCGCGCGGTCCCTGCTTTTGTATAATCGAACTGACGATTACGGATATTCGATTTTTCAGCCTTAGTTCATGGCAAACGTAATAGGAACGTAGTACCATACAGACGCCGGTTTGCCATTGTTAGTGCCCGGAGTCCATGCCGGCATGCTGTTGACGAT
This sequence comes from uncultured Prevotella sp., assembly GCA_900315635.1. Taxonomy (GTDB): domain Bacteria; phylum Bacteroidota; class Bacteroidia; order Bacteroidales; family Bacteroidaceae; genus Prevotella. The sequence goes on along the minus strand of OMZV01000019.1, from coordinate 8,407 downwards.
TCTCAGTGCCTCACCTTCGAGCGCTGCCTTGCCCTCGGCAAGGGCTTTCTGCTGCTCGTTCTTCGACAGTTTCTTGCCAGACTTTTCTTTTCCTGCAGCCGGTGCAGCAATGCGTGCCGAGCAGTTGACGACACTCGCGTCGGACACATGTCCGTCGGTATTGACTACGAACCTTACAATCACACGTCCCTGAACATTGTTGGCGATGGCAGCCTTCGGATACTGCATGTTCTGAGCAAGGTAAACATTAATATTGCCCGGGAACTTCGGCATCTCTTCGGGAGCGACCTGTGCGTCGGGGGTGAGTAGCTCCGCCGGCGTTTTCGCCACCTGCCTTGGTGACAACCTCTATCACAGTGTTCTTGCCGACAGCTTTATATTTGGCAAGACTCTGGGCGTCTTTCTTTATGTTTATGCTTTCGATGTCATCCGGTTTCAGCGTCTCAAGCTCTTTCTGGGTAGCCGCCTTGCCGTCGATAACTATCAGGACGTTTGCCTTGACATTACCGGCAGAGTCTTTCTGTTCGATGATTTGCTCAACAGTCTGTGCCGCCTGAGCCTCATCGGTACTGGCAGTAGCGTTTAAAACCGGTACTGAAGCCTGAGTCGAAGAGGCTGTCGAAATAGCTTCCGTCTGCCCTTTAGCAGGCATAACCTTATAGTCGACGACTGTCCGTGCCGAAGCATAAAGTGACACGGCTATCACTGGCACGACATACAGGGCACGGAGCCATGCATGGCGGTTGGTATTCTTATTTTGCATCATTGTAATTCGTTGTTTGAGGGTACTGTGACTGAAGCTGTTGGCAACGGAGTACCCGCCCGAAGCCAGAGCCTTACTGACAAGAAGATATTGATACTGGCGCGCATTAACGCCACTCGAGAGAACCGCTGCGTCGGCTTCATACTCATGGACGGCACGCAGGTCGGAGCGCAACATCCACATAGCGGGGTTGAACCATTGCAGCGATGAAAGAATGTCAACGAACAGCACGTCCAGCGAGTGATGCAGCCGAACATGTGCCCGCTCATGAATTAGGATGGCTTCGTCGATGTGCCCGTAATCGCTACGGGACAGCACGATATAGCGCATCCAACTGAACGGCGACACGTTGTCGTCGCTGACGGCAATAACGGTGCCGTCGTCCTGCCGGTGCTTCTCGCACCGGTGTATAAGCATGCTTACTTTTATTATCGAGATAACAGTCAACAGAATATTCACTATGACACCCGCCCAGAACACTGCAGGCAGAGCTATCTTCCACCACGGCGTACTTTCGGTAGCAGTCGAAACGGCACGAACGGGAGTATCCGTCATGGTTGTCATTGCCGGCAGGAGCTCTGTCCTGTGAACCGTAATGACGCACAACGGAAGCACAAACGATGCCACGGCAGTGCCAATGAGCACTACCCTATTCAGCCGGTGCAAGTTCTCGCGCGACAGCAGCAGCCGGTAGAACATGTAGAACACGGCTACCAGCACAGCTACTTCAATGTCGTAGTGCAGGAATTCCATAGCTTATCCTTTCTCTATCTGGTCAATGAGGTCCTTGAGTTCGTCGACGGATATTTTCTTATCCTTGACAAACGCACTGACCACCGACATGTAGGAATCGTCGAAATAGTTCTTGATGAGTCCGGCAATGGACTTCCGCCCATACTCAGCCTCTGTGACAGCAGGATAATAGCGATAGCTGTTGCCGAACGCCTTATGCCTGATGTATCCGCAGTTCTTCAGTATCCTGACTTGTGTCGAGACAGTGTTGAAGTGCGGCTTCGGGTCAGGATAGAGGGCAACCATCTCGCGGACGAACATTGGTCCGTTCTTCCAGAGCATGTCCATTATCTCTTTTTCCTTTGTCGTTAGTCTTTTCATTATCTTCGTTTTTAGTGTAATTGTAAATCCATAGCTGGCTTCTGCTAGCCTCATCAATATCTTTGTCGATTGCAAAGTAACTAAATTTATTCGTTAAACACAACTAATCGACATAGTTATTAATTATATTTAAGCATTCGAAACATATCTAAACATTTTGCAAGTAGCCACCTCGCCGCATCAAACCAATACCGAGCATTTCTTCCACCTCCGTTCAACAAACAATCTATCCACTGCTCATTACATGTAGGGGAGACCTAAGCGTAGCGCATGGTCTCCGGCAAAAACAAATCTTTAATACACCTGACTTTCTAACGTTAACCTTTATTACAGCCGTACGTAAGAAAACAAACGGTAAAATTGGAATCCCAAAAGACCACTAATCTCAATACAGACGATAATCTCTTGCGTTGTAAGACAGTATCTCCTGCATTGTAAGACAATATCTCCTGCGTTGTTAAACGGTATCTTTTACGATTAAAAATAAATTATTTTTAAATAGAAAACAAATTAAAAAGGGATGAAAAATAAATTATTTTTCATCCATTTTTAAACTAAATTATTTCAAGAAAGATACCCTTTTACAACACAAAAGATTATCCATTACATCTTAAGAGAGCCTTTCCTGGAATTCATTTCATGACTATTCACAACGCCGGATGCGCCTGAAGACTATTCGGAATCATCGTCAGGGAACAGTTCCAGTTGACCTGTTATCTCGTCGATGACCTGCTGCTGCGACTTACCTGCATCCGGGTCAAGGTTCTCTGTCTCCCCGTCGGAATCGTCATTGTCGTCATCCGTTGACGGATTCTTCGGCGTCTCCTCTGGTTCCTCAGGGAATCTCGTCGGCTCAAGCTCGTCGATATGGTCGACATTGTAAGTCGTTATGCGCTTTCCCTTAGCCTTGAAGCCCTTGACACCGACAAACTGCTCACAGTCGATTTCCTCATGACCACGGGCTGAATCGGCACCGCCATAAACGACATCGATGCGCGGATAGACAGCATCGGTCAGCAGGACGAGCTTTGAATCGGGATTCTCGCCGACGAAGCTCTGCTTCTTCTTGCTCTCTTCCATGTAGAACCGCTTCAGATAAGGGTAGTTCTGATTGTCGGCATCAATGACTACCGCAGTCCATACTTTCTTCGAATCGAACTTCTCTATGCGGAGAATATCGCCGTCATAGTGGTTGTTCGGGTCGAAATTGGTGAAGTAATATTCGCCGTTCTTCAGCACGACAAGTATCAGGTCGCCGTCGTTGAACTCGCCGAGGAAGTCGCCGTGGCTGTCGAAATTGATACGGAGGACATCAGGGTCGAACCATACCTTTCGTCCGCCGAGGGTAGAATGACCGTGACTCTTCAGCGAGATGCGGTGGATTCCCTCACGGGTGAGCAGGTTGCCCTTAGCCTCACGACCCTTAATCTTGATTTCAGAGAAGTCCTTGTCGAGGAAGATATTCTGCTTTTTCTTCTTCGGATTAGGGTTGAGCGTTATCTTTATGACCTCAGCCTCACCGTTAGGATTAGCCGAGAAGTACATAATCTTCGAGCCCGGAGTGCCTAACGTAAGGTCGTACTCACGGTCGCGGGTTATCGAAGTGATGTTGAAGCGCTTGATATAGTACGGTCCTGTCTTTCCGTCACGGTAGACAACATTATATATTGTACGCTTGTCGCCCTTCTTGAACACCTGTACATGCAGGATATTCTTGCCGACGAAGATCTTGTCCTGTATCTTTATGACCTTGTATTTACCGTCCTTGTAGAACACGACGACATCGTCGAGGTCAGAACAGTTCTGCACGAATTCTGCCTTCTTCAGTCCATAGCCGATGAATCCTTCCTTGCGGTCGACATAGAGTTTCTCGTTCTTTTCCGCCACCTTTGCGGCTATAATCGTGTCGAAACTCTTTATCTCGGTCCTGCGCGGATGGTCCTTTCCGTATTTCTTTTGCAGGAACTCAAACCACTCGATGGTGACGCGCGTCATCTCGGAGAGGTCCTTTTCTATTCCGGCTATCTCATCCTTGATGCGGGCAATGAGTTCTTCGTTCTTGTCTTTGTTGAACTTTGCTATGCGCTGCATCTTTATTTCGAGAAGACGGAGGATGTCTTCCTTGCGCACTTCACGGATGAATTGCGGGTAGAACGGGGTCAAGCGCTCGTCGATATACTCACAGAGCTCGTCGGTGTTCTTGGCGTTCTCGAATGGCTTTCCTTTGTAGATACGCTCTTCGATGAATATCTGCTCGAGCGAAGCGTAGAAGAGCTGCTCCTCCAACTCGCCCTTGCGGATCTCGAGCTCACGCTTTAGGAGTCCTTTTGTACGGTCGACGCTGTGGCGAAGCACATCGCTGACGGTGAGGAACTGCGGCTTGTTGTCCTCGATGACGCAGCAGTTCGGGGCTATGTTTATCTCACAATCGGTGAATGCGTAGAGGGCATCGATGGTCTTGTCGGAGCTTACTCCTGGGGCAAGATGCAACTGTATCTCCACTTCACGGGCGGTCATGTCCTCGACCTTGCGGATTTTCAACTTGCCTTTCTCTACCGCCTTGGTGATGCTTTCCTGCAGGGAAGATGCAGTTTTGGTAAACGGTATCTCACGGATGACCAGTGTCTTGTTGTCAAGCTTCTCTATCTTGGCACGCACTTTCAGTGTTCCGCCACGCTGTCCGTCATTATATTTCGAAACATCTATGCTGCCGCCTGTAGGGAAGTCAGGGTAAAGATGGAACTCTTCACCTTTCAGATACTTTATTGCCGCCTCACAGATTTCGTTCAAGTTGTGGGGAAGTATTCGCGAGGACAGACCTACGGCTATTCCGTTGGCACCCTGGGCAAGCAGCAACGGGAACTTGACAGGGAGCGTTATAGGTTCCTTGTTTCGTCCGTCATAGCTTAGCTGCCATTCTGTTGTCTTGGGATTGAAAACGGTATCGAGTGCAAACTTCGAGAGGCGTGCCTCTATATATCGTGGTGCTGCGGCTGAGTCGCCGGTGAGGATGTTTCCCCAGTTTCCCTGAGTATCTATGAGAAGGTCTTTCTGGCCCATCTGAACAAGGGCGTCGCCGATGGAGGCATCGCCATGCGGATGGTACTGCATGGTGTGTCCGACGATGTTTGCCACCTTGTTGTAGCGGCCGTCGTCCATCTGTTTCATCGAATGGAGAATACGGCGTTGCACAGGCTTCAGACCGTCCTCTATATGCGGCACGGCTCGTTCGAGTATCACATAACTGGCATAGTCGAGGAACCAGTTCTTGTACATACCCGACAAGTGGTGCACGGCAGAGGCGTCAAAACGGTCGGCAGGCTTGTAATCGCTGTGCTCGTCGACTGTCAATTCGTCGTCGGTATTGTTTGTTTTGTTATTATCTTTGTTGTTATCGTCGTCCATAATGGAATATATTCTATATGTTTAGGGGCTGTTAAAAACACATGCAAAGATAGTGAAAATTATTCAGAAGAGCAAGTTTTAGGAGGTTTAAGTTAACTTTTGGCGTGCTATTTTGGTCGGTTCAATAAAAAAACGTATCTTTGCAAACTAATAATAAAACCAAAGATAAAATAATGGCACAAGAAGATGTATTCAAGAAGATAGTCAGCCATTGTAAGGAATATGGCTTTGTCTTCCCAAGTTCTGAAATTTATCCTGATGGCCTCGCCGCCGTTTACGACTACGGACCTAACGGCGTTGAGCTCAAGAACAACATAAAGAAATACTGGTGGGACTCAATGGTTCTGCTTCATAATAACATCGTTGGCATCGACGCAGCCATCTTCATGAACCCGACTGTATGGAAAGCCAGCGGTCATGTCGACGCTTTCAACGACCCTCTTATTGACAACCGTGACTCAAAGAAGCGCTATCGTGCCGACAATCTCATTGAGGATCAGATAGCAAAGTACGACGAGAAGATTGAGAAGGAAGTCAAGAAGGCTGCCAAGAAGTATGGCGACGCGTTCAATGAGGCTGAGTTCCGCGCTACAAACAAGCGTGTCCTGGAGCATCAGAAGAAGCGCGACGACCTTCATGCACGCTACACCGCAGCAATGCAGGGACCGGATCTCGCTGAATTGAAGCAGATTATCCTCGACGAAGGTATCGTTGACCCAATATCAGGAACCAAGAACTGGACTGATGTCCGTCAGTTCAACCTGATGTTCTCGACAGAGATGGGCTCGGCTTCTGACGCTACAAAGAAGATTTACCTGCGTCCTGAAACAGCTCAGGGCATATTCGTCAACTTCCTGAACGTACAGCGCACGACCCGCCAGAAGCTTCCGTTCGGTATCGCTCAGATTGGTAAGGCATTCCGAAACGAGATCGTTGCCCGTCAGTTTGTATTCCGTATGCGTGAGTTCGAACAGATGGAAATGCAGTTCTTCTGCCAGCCGGGCACCGAGATGAAGTGGTTCGAATACTGGAAGAAGCACCGTCTGCAGTGGCACGAGGCTCTCGGTATGGGCGATGAGAACTACCGTTTCCACGACCACGAGAAGCTTGCCTTCTACGCAAATGCCGCTACCGACATCGAGTTTAAGATGCCATTCGGATTCAAGGAGGTTGAGGGTATCCACAGCCGCACCAACTATGACCTCTCACAGCATGAGAAGTTCTCGGGTACTAAGATGCGTTATTTCGATCCGGACACCAACGAAAGCTATGTTCCTTACGATGTTGAGACATCTATCGGAGTCGACCGTATGTTCCTCTCGGTTATGTGCCACAGCTATGACGAGGAGAAACTTGAGAATGGTTCTACCCGTGTTGTACTGCATCTGCCGGAGCCTCTAGCACCAATCAAGTGCGCAGTACTGCCTCTTGTCAACAAGGACGGACTACCAGAGAAGGCTCTTGAGATTCAGAACGAGCTGAAGTTCCACTTTGCTACACACATCGAGTCGAAGGATTCTATCGGTAAGCGTTACCGCCGTCAGGATGCAATAGGTACTCCGTTCTGCATTACTGTCGATGGCGACACACTGAAGGACAACACCGTCACCATTCGTTTCCGTGACTCAATGAAGCAGGAGCGTGTGCCAATCGAGAACCTCCGTGGCATCATCGAGGATCGTGTAAGCATCACATCGCTGCTTAAGAAACTTGACATTTAATGTTTATAAGATTTTGAATACGACAAGACCACAATACATAAAGAGCATTTCCAGGTTCTGGAGAGGCGTTGCCTTTATCGGAGTAGCTGCCGTTGCATTCTTCATGAGTTCATGTTCTGAGAACGACGACACTACCAATGAATGGGAAAACTGGCAGGAGAAGAATGAGACCTACTGGACGAATCTCTATACGCAGGCACAGCAGCAAATTGCCGCCGGTGACTCAACATGGAAGATAATACCTAGTTGGACGCTCAGCGGACAGACTCCTACATCGGCAAACTCTAACACGACATTAAGACCAATGGACTACATTATAGTTCATGTAGAGCACAGTGGCACTGGAAAAGAGTCACCGATGTACACTGACAGTGTAAGAATCCACTACTTAGGAAGGCTGATTCCATCGCCGACATATACCTCCGGATATATCTTCGATGCAAGTTATGACTATACAGAGCCATACAACTTGCAGACGATGCGACCTTATACAGCCGTTTGCCGCAACTTCATAACGGGATTCACGACTGCCCTGCTCAATATGCACAAGGGCGACCGGTGGCTTGTTTACATCCCTTACGAACTGGCTTACGGTGCGTCTTCACCTGGTTCCAGCACAACTTCAACCGGTTATGGCTCGTCATATTCGACGTCGACGACTACCGGTGCCGTAACCATTCAGCCGTACTCAAATCTTATTTTCGACCTGACGCTTGTCGATTACTATAAGCCCGGAGAGAAAGTTCCGGTCGCTTACAGTAAGAAACAAGCCTGGTAACAGACTAATAAACAACTAGATAACATAAAGCCATCCATGTTTTGGGTGGCTTTTTTAGTGCAATTAGCTAAAATTGTGTGCGCACACAATTTATTGACATAGGTCAAAAAGACGCTATTCTTTGATAAAAAAAGGCGAAAAAGTTTTGCTGTGTGCGCACACAGTAGTACCTTTGCAGTGTCAAAAGACAAAAGAGAGTTTGAGAGAACGATATACGAGGAAGCTTTACAGAGGTAAAACTAGAATACTCGAGGATATAAAAGTAGAGTTAGTTGCATAGAGCAATGATTTAAAGTTTTAGTTAGTTGGTTTTGGAATTTAAGAGAGACACTTTGGTATTAGTCTTTAAAGGTATAGAATTTGATTGCAAAAGGATAATATAGACCGTGAGGTCCGTTTCATTTCATTTAGGTTGTATAGTATTTAGTTAGTTTGAAGTTTAGTTAGGTTGAGGAAGGCATTCGGCTGTTGAAAGCCGGGTGCCTTCCTTTTTTATAATACATCATAACCCATTTTTTAATCTGTCATTGGGTCAGTTGCATAAGTCCGTGGATGCCCACAACCTGCCTAACCAAAAATCCTGCTCAAGCGGAACATGAAGAAGGGTATGTCTGCAACGCCCCTCAA
>OMZV01000018.1 GCA_900315635.1 uncultured Prevotella sp. | reverse complement strand
AGATAGGTGAAAAATCTGACATGGCAAAATCCTGAGCAACTTTTTGTTGCTCAGGTACTTATAAATAAAGTTAAATCAAAGTGTTGCGGAATTAAGGTTATTCTAAATACTTCTTAAGGTATTTAGGTGTATATCCCTTTCCTATCTTAACTACTTCCTCAGGAGTTCCCGCGGCAAGTATTCGACCTCCGTTGCGTCCGCCTTCAGGTCCCATATCGATGATATGGTCGGCAAGCTTTATAACGTCGAGGTTGTGCTCGATAATTATAACGGTGTTGCCACGGTCGACAAGTTGCTGCAGAATGCCCATTAGTACACGGATGTCCTCGAAGTGCAATCCCGTCGTCGGCTCGTCCAGGATATACAGAGTCCGCCCCGTATCACGCTTCGATAGCTCGGTAGCAAGCTTGACACGCTGGCTTTCACCACCGGAAAGGGTAGTGGAACTCTGCCCAAGACGGATATATCCCAGTCCGACATCTTGCAGAGTCTTTATCTTTTGCAGGATATTTGGCACGTTCTCGAAGAACTCCACCGCCATATTGACCGTCATGTCGAGGACGTCGGCTATGGATTTTCCTTTGTATCTAACCTCCAGGGTCTCACGGTTGTAGCGCTTTCCGTGGCAAACTTCACATGGCACGGTAACGTCAGGCAGGAAGTTCATGGCTATGGTCTTGTAGCCATTGCCGCCACAAGCCTCACAGCGTCCGCCCTTGACATTGAATGAGAAACGCCCAGGCTTGTAGCCCCGAATCTTGGCTTCAGGCAGTTCAACGAACAATTGACGGATGTCGGTAAATACTCCGGTGTATGTTGCCGGATTGCTTCGTGGCGTGCGTCCTATAGGACTTTGGTCAACATTGACTACCTTGTCGATGTTGTCTATTCCGTCGATGCTGTCGTATGGCAGTGGGGCCTTTAGACTGCGGTAGAAATGCTGGGAGAGTATAGGCTGCAAAGTGTCATTGATGAGGGTGCTCTTTCCTGAGCCCGACACACCAGTAACGACAATAAGCTCACCTAGAGGAAACTCCGCGTCGATGTTCTTCAGGTTGTTTCCACGACAACCATGAAGCACTATCTTCTTGCCGTTGCCTTCCCGTCTGGTCTTAGGCACCTCAATCTTTCGCTCGCCGTTGAGGTATTGAGCCGTCAGAGTGTGTGTCTTAAGCATGTCAGCCGGTGTGCCTTGGAAGACAATTTCGCCTCCCTTGCGTCCGGCTTTAGGTCCCACATCTATTATCCAGTCGGCTGCACGCATCATGTCCTCGTCATGCTCAACAACTATAACAGTGTTGCCGAGGTCGCGCAACTTCTTTAGTGAGTTTATCAGTTTGACATTGTCGCGCTGATGGAGTCCTATACTCGGCTCGTCAAGGATGTACAGGACATTTACCAACTGGCTGCCGATCTGGGTAGTTAGTCGGATTCGCTGACTCTCACCGCCTGACAATGACGCACTCGGACGGTTCAGGGACAGATAGTCGAGACCCACATCGAGAAGGGTTGATACCCGCTTCCGAAGCTCTTTTACTATCTCGGCTGCAATCTTCTTCTGCTTGCTGTCCAAATGTTCCTCTACATGGTCGAGCCAGTCTTTCAGGTCGGCTATGTCGAGGTTGGACACTTCGGCTATGTTTTTGCCCCAGATCTTGTAAGACAGAGCTTCCTTGTTCAACCGCATACCGTGGCATTCAGGGCACTCTTTGCCTGCAATAAACTGCGAAGCCCATTTCTTTCCCTTAACGCTGTCGTCATTCTCAAGAACACTCTGAAGATATTTTACAACGCCATCGAAGTCGGTGAAGTAATCGCTGGATGTGTGGACAACCTCCCGGTCAATCCTTACTTTCTCCAGAGAGCCATACAGCACTTCGTTGAGAGCGTCTTCAGGGATGTCTTTTATTGGCGTCTTTACTGAGCAATCGTACTTCTTTAGTATTGCATCTATCTGCCAGAAAATCAGTTGGTTCTTGTATTTGCCTAAAGGAATGATTGCTCCATCGTGGATACTCTTCGATGTATCGGGAATTACTTTGTCGATGTCAATCTCACTGACGGTTCCCATTCCCTGACAACGGGGGCATGCACCTTCGGGTGAGTTGAATGAGAAGATATTCGGAGCCGGGTCTTTATATGACAATCCCGATACTGGATCCATCAATCTTTTGGAGAAGAATTTAGCCTCATTCGTCTCTTGGTCGAGTATCATCACCAGTCCGTCGCCCTGCTTCATGGCTGTTGAAATAGTCTGGCGGAGACGCTCATCGACTGAGCCCGGAGCCATTTCGCCAAGTTTCAGTCGGTCGATGACAACCTCAATGTTGTGGTTCTTGTATCGGTCGACCTTCATTCCACGGACTATTTCTTTGACTTCGCCGTCAACACGGATGTACAGGTAGCCCTTTTTGCGCATTTGCTCAAAGAGCTCACGATAGTGACCTTTACGGTTGCGGATAAGCGGAGAAAGGATGTAAATCTTCTTTCCGGCATAATCGTGCTGTATCATGTCGACGACTTTCTCCTCGGTATATTTCACCATTCGCTCGCCCGACATGTAGCTGTAAGCCTCGCCGGCACGTGCATAGAGCAGTCGGAGATAGTCATATATCTCTGTAGTTGTTCCTACTGTAGAGCGGGGATTCTTGTTGGTTGTCTTCTGTTCGATGGAGATGACAGGGCTGAGTCCTGTTATCTTGTCGACATCAGGACGCTCCATGTTGCCAAGGAAGTTGCGGGCGTAGGCAGAGAACGTTTCTATGTAGCGTCTCTGTCCCTCTGCATATATAGTGTCGAAGGCCAAGGAACTCTTGCCTGACCCTGATAATCCAGTGAATACAGTCAGTGAGTTGCGGGGTATTATGACGTCGACGTTCTTAAGGTTGTGAACGCGCGCACCATAAACCTTTATTGAGGGTCTTTCCTCTTTTGCTTTATTCTCAATCATTTTGTTTTCCTATTGAGATTGTGTTTGAGATAATTTTATTCTGTAACTGTTGTTCCTTCGATATATCCTCTGAGGACGTTGACATCCTTCTTAATGTTGAATTTCCGTCCATCGGCACCCTCGGCTTTGACCAGGCAGAAGTAAACGCCATCCTTGACAGGCTTTCCTTTGTAGGTTCCGTCCCAGCCGGTTGACGGGTCGTGCCACTCAAACAGCTTGACTCCCCAGCGGTTAAAGATATATGCGTCGAATTTCACGATACTCTTATAGCCGCTTTTGGGCTTGTATATGTCATTGATTCCGTCACCGTTTGGCGAGAATGCGTTAGGCATGTTCAGCTCACTCTCACTTATGGAGATTGTGATTGGCTGGAAATCCTCTTGCCCGTAAGCCACTTCATCGCCGTTGGCTGACGTGAACCGGGCTATAAGATACACACGGAAAGAGCCTGCCTGATTGAATGTGAAGTCGGTGTTCTCTTCATAGCGGGTGTAGAGTGGTGATGTCTCGTCCTGCTCTGAGTATATCCGCCATTCATAATATGCTGTATATCCGTCGGTTTCAGAGGCGTTGGCGGCAAAGTGAACAGCCAGTGGAGCTGAACCGGAATAGCTGTCTCCGGAGTTCAGTGTTGCCGAGTCTCCATTCTCGTCGATATAGGATGCAGTAGGGTTGATGCTCTGTCCTGAGGCGAAAGTGGTAAATAGGAATGTGGCAATAAATGCCATGATATAGTGTCTTAATCTAGTCATCACATTGTTACTTTTCGGCAAAATTACAAAAAAAAGGAGACTTATACCTTTAGATTGCATACTTTTTATTATTTTTGCAATTGAATTCAACCAAAAGAAATTTCTTAGATGATACATTTTGTTAGAAATATCATTATTACTTTGTTGCTGGCATTGCCTTTGTCGGCTCTGGCTCAAAGTAGTAATCAGTGGCGTGACATCCATAAGGTGAAGCGTCATGAGACTGTTTTCGGCATTGCCCGGAACTATGACATTACCATTGATGAGCTTCTTGACGCTAATCCTGAGATGCGTGAGAAGGGTTATGAACTGAAAAAGGGTGACCAGATTTTCATTCCGTATAGTAAGAACAGCAAGCCTGCGGTACAAAGCAAAACAGAGAATGCTAAACAGAAAGAAGTTGCTCCGGCAGGACCTAGCGTCGTACGTGTAGGTGTTATGCTGCCGTTCCTTGACCATAGCAGTGAGGGAACCCGTATGGTGGAGTATTACCGTGGTGTCAGGGCTGCGCTTGATACCCTCAGCAAAGAGGGTATAAAGACTGAAGTTAATCTTTGGAACATCAATAAAGACTCTGTCTTGACAAAGGTTTTGGCTCACAATCCTAGCATAGCTAAGCAGAATATTATCCTCGGCCCGCTTTATACTTCGCAGGTTCATACCCTTGCAGAGTTCTGCCGAAAGAACAATGTCGCCCTCGTTATGCCTTTCTCTATTGATGCTGACGATGCGACTACCAATCCAAATGTTTTCCAAATCTACCAGAGCGACTCACAATTAGCTGGTCGCAGCATAGGCGCTTTCATCGAGCGCTTTGCCAAAACTCACCGTCCAATATTCGTAAACACCAATACCCCACAGGATGGAAAGTATGCTTTCACAAAGGCTTTGAGGGAGACTTTGCAATCACGTGGCATCAAGGAAGAACTTACGGACATAAATACTCCACTTCGGGAGTTTGCCAAGCATTTCTCTCAGACACAGCCGAATGTCATTATTTTGAACTCGGCTGCATACAAACCGTTGGAGCGTTTGTTTGAGAAACTAGATTCATTGAAGAAGATTGATCCGTCATTGATTATCTCAACTTACGGTTACAATGAGTGGTTTATATATCAGCCTAATCTTGAAAAGGATTATTTCAAGTATAATGTCCACATCCCGACAACTTATTACTTTAGCCGTACTTCCGACAGAGTAGAGGACTTTGAGCGTGATTACAAGAACCGCTATGGTCAGGGTATGAATCCGGATTGCCTCCCAAGAATGGCACTTCTCGGCTATGACCACACCATGTATTTCGTCCGCGGAATGTCAAAGTATGGCAGAAGTTATGTTGGCAATGAGAAGCAGAATACTGGTTTTAAGCCTCTTCAGAGCCGTTTGGAATTCAAGCGCTTGGGTAAGGGCGGTTACCAGAATACAAACTTCCAGATAATCAGGTTCAAAACAGACGGGACTATGGATAGCCTGACATACTAGTAGATTAAGTCCGACTTGCTAATATATGTCATTCTGATTCATTCTCGAATGTGGATAAGTAACAAATAAAATAAAACCAAGAACAATAAAAGGTTCTGTCATAAATAAAGATATGTCTTTTTGTCATTCTGTCAAAAGCTCAAGATCGTTATTGCGATTGTCTTTCAGTCTTGCTTTGCTGGCTTTACCACTATTGGCTTCGGCTCAGATTGGAAAGCATCGCAACACATTCTCAATAGGAGCCAATGTCGGTGCAGTCCTCTCTAATGTAGGATTTGACCCTGAAGTGTCGCAAAAGCAACATGTTGGATTTACCGGAGGATTCTCTTGGAGGTACACCAGTGAGAAATATTTCTCCACGATTTGCTCCATAGCCGGTGAGGTTAACATTGCTTCCATCGGCTGGAAAGAGGATATTCTGGACCTTAACGATAATCCGGTCATTAATTCCAATGGCTCACCCGAGCAGTATTCACGGACACTTAATTACATACAGATACCTGTTTTCGCCCATCTTGCATGGGGAAAGGAGAACCAAGGATTCAACTTCTTTATCCAGGCTGGTCCTCAAATAGGCTTCTTGTTAAGTGAAAAGACATCGAAGAACTATGACAGTCCTAACCTCGACCCTGAAACCGGACGCTCTAACACAATCATTGAGCAAGAGTCAATGGACGTGGAGAACAAGTTCGATTACGGTATAGCGGGTGGTGCAGGACTGGAGTATGCCAACCGTCATATAGGCAGAGTATTGCTCGAGGCACGTTATTACTATGGCTTGGGAAATATTTATGGCTCGTCGAAACGTGATTACTTCTCCAAGAGTAACTTCGGCAATATCGTGATTAAAGCCACATGGCTGGTAGATTTAAGCAAATAATCATCAAAAACTAAACTAAAATAAAAAGAGAAGCAAATGTTCAAGAATCATCCTAAAGGTCTATTGCAGGCCGCACTTAGCAACTTGGGCGAACGGTTCGGCTATTATATAATGATAGCTGTCCTTACCTTGTTCCTTTGCAGCAAGTTCGGAGTAAGCGATGAGACATCCAGCCTTATCTCCGGATTCTTCCTTGCTGCCATTTACATTATGAGTCTTGTCGGTGGTATCATAGCCGACCGGACACAGAATTACCAGCGGACTATCGAAAGTGGATTAATCATCATGTCTCTAGGCTATGTCTGTCTGGCTGTGCCAGTTGCTGCAACGCCACAGAACAACGCCTATCTTCTGGCATTCACAATCTTCGCCCTTTTTCTCATCTCATGTGGAAACGGACTCTTCAAGGGTAATCTTCAGGCTATTGTCGGTCAGATGTATGACGATTTTGAAGCCGAGGCTGCTAAGAAAAGCCCCGAAAAACTCAAGTGGGCTCAGGGACAACGTGACGCCGGCTTCCAGATTTTCTATGTGTTTATCAACATAGGAGCTCTTGCCGCACCTTTCATTGCACCTTTACTTCGTTCGTGGTGGCTTAACTCTCACGGACTACAGTATAATGCCGACCTTCCACGTTTCTGCCATGAGTTCATCAACTCTAACGGAGCCCTCAGCGGAGCCGACCTCAACAGTCTGACAGAACTCGTCCATCAGGTAGGTGGCGACCCATCAAACCTTATGGCATTCTGCCAGCAATATCTCGAGATCTTTAACACAGGAATCCACTACAGCTTTATTGCCAGCGTTATAATGATGCTCATTTCACTTGCAATATTCATGAAGTCGAAGCATCTCTTCCCAATGCCTGGCAAGAAGGAAGCTGTCGTCAATGTTGAATATACTCCTGAAGAGAAGATCGCTATGGCAAAGGAAATCCGCCAGCGCATGTATGCTCTTTTTGCAGTGCTTGGCATTGCAGTGTTCTTCTGGTTTGCATTCCACCAGAACGGACAGAGCCTGAGCTTCTTCGCCCGTGACTTTGTCAAGACCGATGCCATTCCTCCAGAAATATGGCAGGCTGTCAATCCGTTCTTCGTTATAGCTCTGACACCAGTTATCATGGCAGTCTTTGCTCATTTCACAAGAATCGGTCATCCAATAACAACCCCACGAAAAATTGCTCTCGGAATGGGTATTGAGGCATTAGGATTCTTGTTCCTGATGGTTATCTCGTTAATCCATAACTATCCTTCAGCCGAGACATTCACGTCTCTTGCACCGTCAATCCGTGAACCTCTGAAAGTAGGACCGTGGGTTCTTATCTGCACATACTTCCTGCTTACCATTGCAGAGCTGTTCATTTCGCCACTGGGCTTGAGCTTCGTGTCAAAGGTTGCGCCAAAACATCTGCAAGGTCTTTGCCAAGGTCTGTGGCTCGGAGCAACAGCAGTAGGTAATTCACTGCTTTGGCTCGGTCCTCTCATGTACAACAAATGGCCTATCTGGCAGTGCTGGCTTGTATTCGCACTTGTCTGTGGAGTCAGCATGATTATAATGTTCGGTATGACCAAATGGCTTGAGCGTGTAACAAGCTCATAAATACCAAGTGAAGAGTGAGTTTCTTATGATTCTTCACTCTTCACTTTTTTATTTCTAACTAAATATGAAACCCTGGTTCCTCCTCTTCACTCTTGTGCCGATAGCAGGCTTTGCCTACATCTTCTGGCACTCTTGGCAGATACTGCCTTTCCCATCACCGGTCAAGTGGACGGTAGTGGCACTGATGGCATTATGTGTCGTTATATTCTTCTGTAACTTTATTTTCGGACTCGACAGCAAACCGATGAACGTCTCGATAGCCCTCTATGAGATAGGCAATTCCACATTGTTCATCGGACTTTATGTCATAATGCTGTTCATCCTGCTCGACATTCTGTGCCTTATCCACATCATTCCGCGTTCTTTCCTGCACGACAGTTGGATAGGAACTCTGACGGTAGTAGGCATTATAGCAGCATTCTTTATCTATGGTTATGTACATTATAATAATAAGGTACGTATCCCGATGGAGATAAGAGCCCAGCACCCACTGAAGAAACCAGTGAAGCTCGTGATGATTAGTGATGTTCATCTGGGCTATCATAACCGCAAGGCAGAGTTAGAACGTTGGATCGACCTTATCAATAAGGAGACCCCCGACATTATACTTGTTGCAGGCGACATTATTGACGGAAGCATTCGTGCCGTCCGTGAGCAGCATTTGGAGGAAGACTTCCACAAGTTCAAAGCCCCAATCTATGCCATATTTGGCAATCATGAATACTATACCGGACGTGAGGAATCGATAAAATTCTATCATGACGCAGGCATCCATCTGCTTCTGGATTCCGTGGCAAATGTCGGCGAACTGACAATACTTGGTCGTGACGATCGTACCAATCCGAATAGAAAGTCGGTAGCTCAGCTTATGAAAGAGGCAGGTCCTAACCACGGCTTTACCATTCTCCTGGACCATCAGCCATACCATCTGGAGGAAGCCCAGAAGGCAGGCGTTGATTATCAGTTTTCCGGTCATACCCATTACGGTCAGGTGTGGCCTATCAGCAGGATAGAGGATGCTATCTATGAAGATGCATTCGGACCACTGACGAAGGGCGCAACCCAATACTATGTCTCATCCGGCATCGGTATTTGGGGAGGCAAGTTCCGCATAGGAACACGCTCTGAGTATATAGTCGCAACTATAAAGTAAATACATATTAAACTAACTTTTTTCTTATTCATTATCAAAATGAGACATCTACTAAGGCTGTTCTTTGTAACAGCAGTTTTTGTGCCGGCACTTGCAATGGCACAAACAATGGAAAGCGCCAACGACGCTGTAGCAAACATGCGAGTAGGATGGAACTTAGGCAACACCCTTGAAAGCAAGTCAAACGACACAACCAATATGTGGATTGAGGCTTGGACGCCACGAAAGCCTGAGAATTACGAGACTGCGTGGGGACAGGTCAGAGCCACACCAGAGCTCATGCAGATGATGCGCGACGCCGGATTCAATGCTATCCGTGTGCCGGTTACATGGTTCCCTCACATGAAGGAGACTTGGAAACTGGGCGGCTCTAACGGCGCGACATGGTCGCCATCGGCTGACCCTATTGACTCGACAGTCAACAGAGAGTGGATGAACCGTGTGCATGAGGTCGTCGACTATGTAATAAACACCGGAATGTACTGCATTCTTAACGTCCATCATGACACCGGAGCCGACAATAACGCATGGCTAGTTGCCGACGGAAACACGTTCGCCAAGACGGAAGCTTACTATAAGGCTTTGTGGCGTCAGATAGCCAATGAGTTCAAAGACTATGGCGATCACTTGGTCTTCGAGGCTTACAATGAGATGCTAGACAAGTATGATTCTTGGTGCTTCGCTTCATTCGCGGCTCCGGGACAATACAATAAAGCGGTTGCCGACGATGCTTATAATGCAATAAACAATTACGCACAGACATTTGTCGATGTCGTCCGTTCAACCGGTGGGAACAATTCTCAGCGCAATCTTATCGTCAACACTTACGGCAGTTGTGACGGACGTGGCAATTGGAATACCCATCTTACAGACCCGTTGACCCAGATGAAACGCCCGACTGACAGCGCAACAGGACATATAATCTTTGAAGTTCATTCTTATCCTGATGTTTCTAATCTACAGAATGCCAAGAATGAAGTCGACGGTGAGTTCAATAAACTGACAACGTACTTGGCAAGTAAGGGCGCTCCTGTTATCATTGGAGAGTGGGGCGCATCAGATGGTAATGCCTACACGAATAACAAACAGAATCTCATAGACTTCGCAAGATATTTCGTTGAGAACGCAAAGTCACACGGCTTCACCACATTCTATTGGATGGGATTGTCTGACGGACAGGATAGGGCAGTACCACAATTCACTCAGCCTGACCTCCGTGATGCCATTATCAAAGGCTATTATGGTGAAGGCGGATATACCGGAATTAAGTCGATAACTTCCGCTAATGAATCAGTAAGTCAGCATGATGGAGCCATCTACAACGTTATGGGTCAGCGCCTTAATTCTGTTCCGCAGCATGGAATATACATCCGTAACGGAAAGAAATATGTGGCTGGTAAATAGAAATATATTAACAGAAAACCAATTAACGGCTAAATGGATTGCATTTGATGGTCGATTAGGTTGTAATCGGGTATCTTTTAGCTCCTAATTGAGCGTCTTTTACAAGCTAAACGGGTATCTTTTAGGAGCTAAAAGATACCCGTTTATAAATTATCTGATTATCAATTGGTTACGTATATGCTATTGCGTAGTAAACGCTTGTGACATTATTTTTACTACAAAATAGCGTCTTTCTTATTTTATTACATACGGATACTGACTTTTACGAATACCGAGATAAAAGTCAGCCGTTTACTTTACTCTTGTCAGAACTTTCCCGAATCTTCAATACCATTGGAACAACTTGCTGGTATCGTTTCTTGTCGCCGTTGATGGCACGCATGAGTAACTTACATGCTTCCTTGCCTTGCTCCCTGGCTTGGTCGGACACAACGGTCAATTTTGGCGTGACGAATTTTGCCGTATCGCCATCTGTGAATCCGATTAAAGCAACATCCTTCGGAATATTAAGTCCATGCCCTTTTATTCTTTCGAACGCCGCGAAAGTTATAATGTCGTTGAAAGCCAGTATGGCATCAGGTGGATTGTCCATATTGAGAAGTTCATCGACTGATTGATTGGCGAACTCATGGCTTATGACCCCACACTTAACCAGTTCACGGTCAATAGGAATGTGATTCTCTCTGAGTGCCTGTAGGTATCCATGCTTGCGTCGTTTGACCATGTCGAGATGGTTAGGACCGCCAATGAAGGCTATACGTCGGCTGCCCGTGTCAATCAGATGTTGGGTCGCTTTCTGTGCCGCAACATCGCCATCAGCCACAACTTGCGAGAATAATTCCGGCAGACAAGTGCGTGCGAAGAATACCAGTGGAATGCCCATATCGTGAATCTCCTTGAAATGTGAGTAGTCGGTAGTGTCTTGGGCAAGGCAGGCTATTATTCCTTCGACATGCATATTGATGAAATTGTCAATGGCGGTTTCCTCAAGATTATGGTCTTCGTGAGAGTTGGAACTGATAACGGTGTACTTGTATGAGCGTGCGTAATCTTCTATTCCGTCAAGCACTGCGGAATAATAATGGGTAACAAGGTTTGGCACTACAACTCCGATGATGTGCGGAGCTTCTTTCCTTAAGCTTTGTGCAAATGGGTTCGGGCGGTAATTCATTTCCTTGGCTAAATCCTGAACCCGTTTCCTCATTTCGTCGCTAACTTCATGGCTGTTGCGCAAAGCACGGCTAACAGTCGCTATGCTGACGCCGAGTTTGGCAGCTAAATCCTTAAGTGATGTCCGGTGTTTTTTCATTATGTTCGAAGTTGTTATACCATTGGCAAATGCAAAGGTACTTAATTTTTCTCATTCCGCAAACGTTTACGTAAAGAATTTGCAAACGTTTACGTTTTATTTTCATAGTTTTTCGATATAACTAACAACAAAATGTATTAACTTTGCATCAGTTTTAAAAGAGTAATGAATAGTTGATAATAAGTTAGTTAGAAAAAATGAAGGTTCAAAGTTGTTGGGAAACAATTTTGAGCCTTTTTTCTTTTTATTTCATTGCGCCATTAAAAGTCGTGATTTTTTTTTGTTTTTCAAGAAAATTTGTGTACCTTTGCATCGCAAATTCGAACTATTCTGTGTTTCAATTCATGAAACACAAATCATCAACGTAATTTCCTATACATATTATATATGTTAAGCAAAGAAGAACTATTAGCTAAGGATGTTCCCGAACTAGAGGACATCGCACGCAATATCGGTGCTGAATATGACAAGAACGCCGATAAGGATACCATCGTTTACGCTATCCTTGACAAGGGTGCTGAAAACGAAGGCAAGGCTCATCCGTTAGGGACTAAGCGCCATCGTGCACGTATTAACCGGACAGAAACCGACCATGTATACTCGGTAAATGGTAAAGATGGCGAGAACCTTGACACAAAGAAAGAAAAGAAATCAACAAAGACTAAAAAGTTATTTAGTGACAAGCCTGTTGTAAAACCGCAGTCGGAAGAGACGTCAGAAGTTAAGGCTGAAGAGAATGAGATGACTCCTGAGGAGATTTTAGCATCCATTCCTAAACACCGCGGACGCAAGTCAAAGGCAGAATTGGAAATGATTGCCAAGGCTGAAGCTGCACTAAAAGCAAAGAAAGAAAATAAAACCATGGAACCAGAGAATAATGAAAATGTAGCCCCGGAGTCAGAACAGGAAAAAGAAGTTGAAGCTCCAATTGTTCCGGAAGCTGAGTTCCAGTCTGATGATGCTGACAATACTGACAACAGCGAGCTCCTCTTGAAGTTGCAGCAGAAGGCAAATGAGCTTAATGGAAATAATACAGAAGAGGCTGAGCCTGCCGACGGACAGGTTTGGGAAGGTGACCCTGGCGACGGCACTGACTTTATAACAGTCGTTGACCTGCCTATAGAGGATCAGGGCGTCCTGCCTGAATATGATATGCTCGACCGTCCTACGGCTACTGCCAACAATGTTGAGCCTGACTATTCAGCCAAGAATGTTGAGCAGCCTCAGGAGTCTCACTATGATTTCGACAACCTGATTGTTGGCAATGGCGTGCTGGAAATTATGCCAGACGGCTATGGTTTCCTGCGGTCAAGTGACTATAATTACCTCAGCTCGCCTGACGACGTTTATGTTTCCAACAATATAATTAAGAAATATGGACTGAAAACAGGTGACGTGGTTGAATGCCATGTTCGTCCGCCGAAAGTAGGAGAGAAGTATTTCCCGCTTACATCCATCGACCATATTAATGGACGCAATCCTTCGGAGATTCGTGACCGTATACCGTTCGAGCATCTTACCCCGTTGTTCCCTGACGAGAAGTTCAACCTTACCGGTGATCCAAAGACCACAAATCTCAGCACTCGTATCGTTGATATGTTCTCACCTATTGGTAAGGGTCAGCGTGCACTTATCGTCGCTCAGCCAAAGACGGGTAAGACTATTCTCATGAAGGATATTGCCAACGCTATTGCAGCCAACCATCCGGAGGCTTATCTGATGATGCTTCTTATCGATGAGCGTCCTGAGGAGGTCACCGATATGTCACGCACTGTGAACGCTGAGGTTATCGCTTCTACTTTCGATGAGCCTGCCGACCGCCATGTAAAGATTGCCGGAATCGTGCTTGAAAAGGCTAAGCGAATGGTTGAGTGTGGTCATGATGTAGTTATTTTCCTTGATTCTATAACACGTCTTGCCCGTGCATACAATACTGTTGCTCCTGCCAGTGGAAAGGTGCTTACCGGTGGTGTTGATGCCAACGCATTGCAGAAGCCGAAGAGATTCTTTGGAGCTGCCCGTAATATCGAGGGTGGTGGTTCGCTCACAATTATTGCTACAGCCCTGATTGATACCGGCAGTAAGATGGATGAGGTGATCTTTGAGGAATTCAAGGGTACAGGTAATATGGAGTTGCAGCTTGACCGCAGTCTATCTAACAAGCGTATCTTCCCGGCTGTCAACCTCGTTGCTTCAAGTACTCGTCGTGATGACCTGCTTCAGGACAAGACAACTCTCGACCGTATGTGGATTCTCCGTAAGTATATTGCCGATATGACACCTATTGAGGCAATGAATGAGATTCACACACGACTCCAGAATACTAAGGATAATGAGGAGTTCCTCATGTCTATGAATTCATAATTCTCATAGTCTTTTCCGACTTATGAACGAATACAGCATTGAGGCCGCATATAGTTTCTTCCACCAAAAGGGGAGGATATATGCGGCCTCTAATATTGAAAGTCAGAAGGATGACATTGAATATGCCATCGCTGAATATGTCAATGGAATGAATCCTGAACTATATAAGACATTGTCTAACGGGCGTAAGGACTTTCTGTTAGACCATAAAAATTTCGCAAATGATATTCAGGATGCGGTAGATGAACTGGAAAAAATGATGAAATAAAAAATCCCCACCAAGCAAATTGAAGTTTGGTGGGGATTATTTTTTAGCAAACTTTGTGAGAACCATCACTGATTACTACAGGATAGACCTCAGGAGCATGTCCGTATTTTGCTGTGAACTTCTTTGTTGCGTCAGCAATGAACTTGTCATAAAGTTCATCCTTGACAAGGTTGATGGTGCAACCTCCGAATCCACCGCCCATTATGCGGCTTCCGGTAACTCCGTTTTCACGTGCAATGTCTACCAGATAGTCAAGCTCTTCGCAACTTACCTCGTATTCCTTTGACAGTCCCTCGTGGGTTTCATACATCTTCTTGCCGACTGTCTCATAGTCGCCTGCCTCAAGGGCGTCGCTGACTGCAAGCACACGGTCTTTCTCGCCGAGTACGAAGTGAGCACGCTTGTAGTCCTCTTCGCTAATCTCCGGCTTTACCTCTTCGAGCTCAAGCCATGTTGCGTCACGAAGAGTCTCGAACTTCTTGTTAGGGAAGTGCTTGTTCAGCGCAGCAACAACATTCTCGCAACTCTGGCGACGGTCGTTGTATGGACTGCCTACAAGCTCGTGCTTTACCTTTGAATTTACAAGAACGAGCTTATAGCCCTGTGGGTCGAATGGGAAGTACTGGAATTCACGGCTCCGGCAATCAAGACGCATCAGCTTGCCTTTCTGACCGAAGACACTGGCGAACTGGTCCATGATTCCGCAATTAACGCCGACATACTTATGCTCTGTTGCTTGTCCCGCCAGAACCATATCCCATTTTGAGATACGATTGTCAGCAAACAAATCATTAATTGCGAATGCGAAACAACTCTCCAAAGCTGCTGATGAACTCATGCCTGCTCCGAGAGGAACATCGCCATAGAATGCTGCATTGAACCCCTTAACGTCAACACCAAGTGCACGCATCTCCTGAACTATTCCATAGATGTAGCGTGCCCATGTAGCCTTAGGACCTTTAGGGTCGTCAACTTTGAATTCTACTTTATCCTTAAGGTCGATGGAGTAGAGGATCACAGTCTGTAAGCCATTAGGGCGAACTTCTGCCATGATGCCTTTATCGACTGCGCCCGGAAATACGAATCCGCCATTGTAATCGGTGTGCTCACCAATAAGGTTGATTCGTCCTGGCGACATGTAGATATTGCCTGTCTTACCATCGAAGTGCTTTATAAAGCGTGATCTTACTTTTTCAGTATCCATTTTTTATTAATGTATAAATAATAGTGTATAATGTATAAAGTAAAAAAATAAATTATAATGTACAATGTGTAGTACAACCTATTTTATAAGGATTGATTTATACATTATACATTATAATTTATTATTTATTCTTTAAACAGGAATGTCCTTGTTTACATTCTTGCTGAAGAATGCAGAATAGAGGAACATGTAAGCCATGGCGAGCAGTGGGATGATGTAGCTTACCATATAGCCTGCATGATCGGCAATGAGGTTCTGGATAAGTGGAAGAACACCACCACCAACAACCATCATCATGAAGATACCTGATGCCTGTGCGGTATATTTGCCAAGGCCCTCAGTTGAGAGATTGAAGATAGATGCCCACATGATTGAAGTGCAGAGTCCGCAGAGAACAAGCAGGATAGCACTCAATGGAATTGTGGTCATTTCAAATGATGTTCCTGTAAACAGAGGCATTGAGGCTGTTATGGTCTTAGGAGTTATGATTGCAACAATGATGAGAATCATAGCGATTCCGTTGGCAACCATCATCAGTAAGCGTGATGAAACCTTGTCGGCAATGAATCCAGCAATGAAACGTCCTACCAGCATCAACAGCCAATAAGTACCTGCAACGAATCCGCCAATTGCTGCTGCATTTGCAACAGTTGTCGTCCATGCGCCGTTAGCAGTTGTATCTGAGATATAGAAGTTCAGTGTTCCTGGGATACCTGTCTCAACACCTACATAAACGAAGATGGCGATGACACCCAGTTTGAAATGACGGAATGACCAAGGTGAATGCTCAAAGACGGTATTCTCGTCGGTCTTTCCCATTTCTGGGTCCTGAATAGGAATGAACGAAAGGATGATAAATGCTGCTGCGAATACTGCAAGTGCAATGTAGAGGACGAGGTTAACGTCGTGCATGCTTGTGCTCTTTGTTACCTGACCGATGAGTGCACCGACAAGCATAGGGGTAAGAGTACCGGCGAGAGAGTTTAGAGTTCCACCGATAAGGTTCAGCTGGTTACCACGGTTACCACCACCTCCGAGGAGGTTCAGCATTGGGTTAACCACAGTGTTGAGCAAGCAAACAGAAAGTCCGCTAACGAATGCGCCGATGAGGTAAACCACGAATCCGGTCATTCCTGATGGGAATCCTGAAAGGAACTGGATGAAGACTCCAACGAATCCGAATGCTATACCGAGCATTGCAGTCTTCTTATAGCCAATCTTTGTGAGGAGCTTTCCGGCAGGAATACCCATGAACAGGTAAGCAAAGAAGTTCATGAAGTTACCCATCATTCCGAGCATGTTACTGCCGCCGATTTCAGGCTGATTCTTCCACACCACGCCTATAGGTGCTGCCAGATTGGTTACGAACGCAATCATAGCATAAAGGAACATCATTGTTATAATGGCAATGATGCTACCATTTTGTTTAGTTTTAACGTTTTCCATATTGTAAGTAAATAGTTGATTTTTTCAGATAACCTTAATAAGTGGACGCATTAAAATTAACGCCACTTTGATAACTATCAAAAAAAAGTGACGACGGTCCGGAGACCGTCGCCCCTTTATGTGTTGTTTATTCTACTCCGAACTTATAGATAGTGCGCTGCTCATACACCTGACCTGGGTTAAGTTCCACTGAAGGGAAATAAGGACGGTTAGGAGTATCTGGGAAGTGCTGTGCCTCAAGGCAGATGGCACTGCGCTTTGGATATGTTGTTCCGTGCCAACCTTTAAGTCCAAACTCAAAGTTGCCGGTGTAAAGCTGGAGCCCTGGCTCTGTAGTATAGACTTCCATGGTACGGCCGCTTACTGGCTCATGCAGCTTTGCAGCAAATGAAAGCTCGCCTTCCTCTTTCTTATTGAGGACATAGCAGTGATCATAACCGGTACCGTTCTTAAGTTGTTCGTTATCGTCATTGATGCGCTCGCCGATAGTATGTGGCGTACGGAAATCGAATGGTGTGCCTTCTACTTTAAGAATCTCTCCTGTAGGGATACTTGTATTGTCTATCGGCAGATAGAAATCAGCATTCAACTGTGCCTCAACGTTAAGGACATCAGGTGTTGGGTCAGCGTCACCGGCAAGTGAGAAGAATCCATGATGAGTCAGGTTGATGATAGTCTTCTTGTTAGAAGTAGCACGGTACTTTATGATGAGTTCGTTGTCATCAGTCCAAGAATATCCTACCCATACTTCTACTTCGCCGGAATATCCTTCCTCGCCGTATGGACTTGTATACTTCAGAACAACGGCATGGTCATTGACTTGGGTTGCGTCCCATACCTTGACATTGAATCCTTCTTTACCTCCGTGCAGATGGTTAGAACCATCGTTGGTATAAAGCTGATACTGCTTGCCGTGGAGTTGGAACTTGCCTTTGGCAATACGGTTGCCGAAACGGCCGATAAGACGTGATAGATATGGCTCCTCTGAGTTTATGACACCCTGAATGCTGTCATGACCTTGAATGACGTTGGCATAATTGCCATTCTTGTCAGGTACCATGATAGCAACGATAGCACCGCCATAGTTCGTGAATGCCACTTCGTTACCATGCGAATTGCGTAGAACGAATAAATCAGTATGTTTGCCGTTGACAGTGGTCTGGAAATCTTCTCTTCTCAGACCACATTTGTTTTGTGTTTCTACAGAGTTTGTCATAATCAGCGTTTTTAGTTTGTATGATATATAATTAGTTTCTTTCCCTTTTGTGATAAATCGGTTACTTAGTTGCAAAGTAACTCAAAATATTCGACAAAACCAAACTAAAACGAAAAAAAGACTGTGGAAGTGTGTTAAAAACAATTAAGGCTTATGATAGCAAGTCGGCAACGACATAGCTGGAACCGCCAACGAAGATGAAGTCTTCAGGCTCGCTATCTTCAAGAGCGGCATTGTACGCTTCCTTTACCGAGTGGAAAGAACGACCACTAAGTCCTTGCTTGCCAGCTTCCTCGGCTACTTTCTCTACAGGGAAAGCCCGCTTGTTTGATGGCTGAGTCCAATAAAATACGGCATCACGCGGCATCATAGATAAAACTTTGTCAATGTCTTTATCGTCAACCATTCCGAATACAATTCTTCGAGTCTTGCATTTCTGCGCTGCTATTTGTGGTGCAAGATATTGCCAACCACCAACATTATGTCCCGTATCACAAATGACTTTTGGCTGGTCTTTCAGCTTCTGCCATCTACCCATAAGCCCTGTTGATTCGCAGACGTTGGCAAATCCTTTTGCTACACTGTCGACATCACGGATAACATTTTTGTTCATGAGCTCCATGCAGGCTGTTAGTACAGTGTTAGCGTTCTTATCCTGATAATCGCCTCCGAGTTCATAATGAATGTCACCAAAGTATTTGGTCTTATAATCTCTTCCGCCATTAGGGTTGACTTTAGCAGAAGTGATTAATGGCTTGTCCTGAGCAAAAACAATTGTAGAGCGTGTTGTTTCTGCTTTTGATTCAAAGACTGGACGTGTCTCAGGAACATCCTCTCCTACGACAACAGGAACGCCATCCTTTATAATGCCTGCTTTTTCATACGCAATCTTTGCCAATGTGTTGCCAAGGAATTGCGTATGGTCGAAACTTATGTTCGTGATTATAGACAGGAGAGGAGTAATGATATTCGTACAATCTAACCTTCCCCCAAGCCCTACTTCAACAACAGCAATGTCGATGTCCATATCGGCGAAGTATTTAAATGCCAAAGCTGTTGTCAATTCAAAGAATGATGGATTCAGAGACTCAAAGAAAGAGCGGTTCTCACGCACGAAGTCAATAACATATTCCTTTGGTATCATCTTACCATTGACACGGATGCGCTCACGGAAATCAACAAGATGAGGGCTGGTATACAACCCAACTTTATAGCCATCAGCTTGCAGGATAGACGCAATAGTGTGCGAGCATGAACCTTTTCCGTTAGTTCCTGCGATGTGAACTGAGAGGAAATGGTTGTGCGGATGTCCGAAGTGCTCGTCCAAGGCAATTGTATTTGAGAGCCCTTCTTTGTAGGCCGTTGCTCCTACATGTTCGAAAACGGGTGTGCTGTTATATAAATATTCAACAGTTTTATTATATTCCTTATTTAATTCCTCGTCAGTCATAAAGCTTGTTTGAAATGATTAGTTGCTAAACTAAAATAACGGAAAGAACAGACACTATCTGTTGTTTCCGTTATTTCTTGTATGCGAAATAAATTAATTAAAAAGATTCTTGAACTTCTGGAAGATAGTCTCCTTGGTTACGTTATCACCCTTGAAGTTATCACTATCCTGGAACTTTTCGATGGCTTTTCTTTCCTCTCGTGAAAGAGTCTTCGGAATGTAAACACTTATCTGAACGATAAGGTCACCAATGCCATATCCATAACCCTTAACAGCCGGCAGACCTTTGCCACGAAGACGTAATGTCTTGCCTGGCTGAGTACCCGGCTCGATCTTAATCTTTGTTGTCTTACCGTCTAGGGTAGGAATGTCAACCTGTCCACCAAGAGCAGCTGTCGGGAAGTCGAGAAGAAGGTTATATATAAGGTTCTGCTTGTCACGAACGAATTCGTCATTCTGCTCAACCTCAATGTAGACCTTAATGTCGCCATTGATTCCGTTGTGCTTACCAGCATTACCCTTACCCGGAACATTCAGAACCATGCCGTCTTCAACACCAGCCGGAATATTTATCTCGACTACTTCGTCTCCTTTGACGACTCCTGTACCGCCACACTGCGGACACTTGTCCTTAATAACCGTACCTTCACCTCCACAGACATGACAAGTTGTCTGAGTCTGCATCATACCGAAGATACTCTGTTGTGTGCGAATCTCGACACCAGAGCCATGACAATTAGGGCATGTCTCAACACCAGAGCCACCTTTAGCACCGGTTCCATGACAGTCAGGGCAGGCAACATCCTTGCGTACCTTGAACTTCTTGGTGACACCGGTTGCAACTTCCTGTAGAGACAGTTTGACTTTCAACCGTAGGTCAGAGCCACGATACTTGCGTGTCTGTGACCTGCTACCGCTGAAGCCACTTCCTCCGAAGCCGCCGAAACCACTGTGTCCGCCGAATACATCGCCGAACATAGAGAATATATCATCCATGGAGAATCCACCGGCACCAAACGGACTGCCACCAAATCCTCCGCCAGGAGCATTAAAGCCAAACTGGTCGTATTGCTGGCGCTTCTGCGGGTCATGGAGCACGTCGTATGCTTCGGCGGCTTCCTTGAACTTCTCCTCAGCTTCCTTGTCGCCAGGATTACGGTCAGGATGGTACTTTATGGCTAGTTTACGGTAAGCTTTCTTTATATCTGCTTCAGAGGCATCCTTGCTGACGCCCAGGACTTCATAATAATCTCTCTTTGCCATTTTAGATGTTCTGCTGATTTGATGATAAGATGGTGGATTACTGTCCTACCGCCACTTTGGCATGACGGATAACCTTATCGTTGAGTGTATAACCGGTCTGTACACAATCGATGACCTTTCCTTTCTTATCATCGCTCTGCCCCGGAACCATAGCAATAGCCTCCATGACATCGGTATCGAAGTCCTTGTCTTTAGTGTCAATCTTCTTCACGCCGAGTCCTTCAAGAGTCTTTGTGAACTTCTTGTAAATAAGTTCCATGCCCTCACGGATAGCCTTTGCGTCAGAGTTTGTGTCAGCAATGGCACGCTCGAAGTCGTCGAGCACAGGCAGAATGGCAGTGATAGTCTTTTCGCCGCCATTAAGAATCAGGTCTGCCTTCTCCTTGAGAGTACGCTTCTTGTAGTTGTCGAACTCAGCGACCTCACGCAAGTAACGGTCTTTCAAATCATCGACTTGCTGCTGGAGTTTCTCTTCTTTTGTTGGCTCTTTCTTGTCCTTCTTCTCGGACTTCTCTTCTTTCTTATTATCCTCAGATGCCTTCTTCGATTCCTCGTTCTTAGCCTCTTTGGTCTCCTTTTCGGGCTCATCGCCCTCAACTTTTATTTTCTTTTCCTCGTTATTGTTACTCATAATTCTATTTGCTTTTGATAAAGCATTAGCAAAAAATGTGCCAAGAGTGGAGCCGTTGCAAGGCAACGGCATACCCAACAGTGGTAATGAAGGGTAGGCAGGGGTTAGTGTTGGGAGTACATCTTGGCTTTCTGCTCCTTGATGGCATCGTCATGGATGTACTCATCGTAAGACATGAGCTTGTCGATGATGCCTGCCGGAGTGAGTTCGATGACACGGTTGGCTACGGTCTCGATGAATTCATGGTCGTGAGAACTGAAGAGAACGTTGCCCTTGAATGAAATGAGGTTGTTGTTGAAAGCCTGAATGGACTCAAGGTCAAGGTGGTTGGTTGGCGTGTCGAGAATCAGGCAGTTGGCGTTCTGAAGCTGCATGCGTGCAATCATCAGACGCATCTTCTCACCTCCTGACAGAACACGGACGTTCTTCTCGACCTCTTCCTGACGGAAAAGCATACGACCCAGATAACCCTTCATGGTTACTTCATTTCCGGTACCGTACTGTGACAGCCAGTCGACGAGGTTCATGTCGCAATCGAAGAACTTCGTGTTGTCCAGCGGAAGGTAAGCAGTCGTGATAGTCACGCCCCACTTGTATTCACCGGCATCAGCCTTGCGGTTACCGTTGATAATCTCGAAGAGGGCAGTCATTGCCTTCGGGTTGTGAGAAAGGAAGACAATCTTCTGTCCCTTTTCAACATTGAAGTTGACATGGTCGAAGAGAACTGTTCCGTCTTCCTCGACAGCCTTCAAGTCCTTAACTTCAAGAATCTGATTGCCCGGCTCACGTTCCATCTGGAAGATAATGCCAGGGTACTTGCGGCTTGACGGACGAATCTCCTCAACGTTCAGCTTCTCAAGCATCTTCTTGCGGCTTGTTGTCTGCTTGCTCTTTGCCACATTGGCAGAGAAACGGCGGATAAACTCCTCCAACTGCTTGCGCTTTTCCTCAGCCTTCATGCGCTGGTTCTGAGCCTGACGCAATGCCAGCTGTGAACTTTCATACCAGAACGAGTAGTTTCCTGCGAAGACGGTAATCTTTCCGTAGTCAATATCGATAGTCTGTGTAGAAACAGCATCAAGGAAGTGACGGTCGTGGCTGACTACAAGTACAGTCTGATGCTCGTCAATATCGCCGAGATAATCCTCAAGCCACTCTACGGTATCAAGGTCAAGGTCGTTGGTAGGCTCATCGAGGAGCAGGTTGTCAGGCTTACCGAACAGGGCCTTAGCCAGCATGACACGCACCTTCTCATTGTTCGACAGCTCAGCCATTTGCTTCTGGTGTAGTTCCTCTGGAATACCGAGGTGCTGCAACAACTGGGCAGCGTCGCTCTCAGCTTCCCAACCATTCATCTCAGCGAATTTCTCCTCAAGCTCAGCGGCACGGTTACCATCTTCCTCAGTCATCTCCGGCTTGCTGTAAAGAGCCTCACGCTCCTTCATGTTAGCCCATAGCGGACCATGACCCATGAGGACGGTGTCCATGACCTTGTAAGCGTCGTACTTGAAGTGGTCCTGCTCCAGGACAGACAGGCGCTCGCCCGGTCCCATTTCAACAGAACCCTTGTTTGGCTCCAGTTCGCCGTCGATAACACGAAGCAGTGTTGACTTTCCGGCTCCGTTAGCGCCAATAACGCCATAGATATTGCCGCGGGTGAATTTTATGTTTACGTCTTTGTAGAGAACTCGCTTGCCGAACTGCACAGCGATGTTGGACAATGTAATCATACTAAACTAATACCTTATTTATATAAATCGGCTGCAAAGGTACAACTTTTTATCTGAAAAACAGGGCGTTTGCCATTTCTTTTTCGTACCTTTGTCCACCAAATGAGACATTCGAATCCATATAATCAAGATAAATTCACCCACTATACTGTGAAAGGTGAAGCAAAATTGCTCGACTGGCTGCTTGCCAATCTGGGCGAAAGCAAGTCTAAGGTCAAGGCAACACTTCATAACTCCGGAGTTAAAGTCAACGGCAAGTTCCGCACCCAGTTTGACTTCCCTTTGCATGACGGTGACAGGATAAGCGTCAGCAAGTCGAAGAAGAACAGTGTCTTCCGTAGCAAATATCTGAAGCTAGTCTATGAGGACCAGTACCTCGTCGTGATAGATAAGAACATAGGAATCCTCAGCATGGCAGCCGGTCACAGTTCCCTGAATGTCAAGACCGTGCTCGACGAATACTTCCGCCGCACTCGTCAGAAATGCACTGCTCATGTTGTCCATCGTCTTGACCGTGATACCAGCGGATTGATGATTTACGCCAAGGACATGCAAACAGAGCAGATTCTCGAACATGACTGGCATCATATCGTTTACGACCGCCGTTACGTGGCAGTAGTAAGTGGTGAGATGGAGAATGACGAAGGCACAATTGCCAGCTGGCTAAAGGACAATAAAGCATATATTACATACAGTTCGCCTGTTGACAATGGTGGAAAATATGCCGTTACCCACTATCGGGTCCTTGACCGCACGGCACGCCACTCGCTGGTGGAATATCGTCTGGAGACCGGAAGGAAGAATCAGATACGTGTCCATTCTGCCGATATGGGGCATCCTGTTTGCGGAGACATAAAGTATGGCAATGGCGATAATCCAATCGGACGCCTCTGCCTTCATGCTTACGTTCTCTGCTTCTATCACCCTATAAACCATAAGCCGATGGAGTTTGAGACACCTATACCACAAGATTTCCTGAAACTATTCAAATAAAGATGGAAGACCTGAAATACTATCTGGCAATTGTTGTCGTCATTGTAGTTGGAATAATTGTCATAAAGAAGATTTCCAGTTGCATTTGGAACATCATAGTTGGCGCGATAATCCTTGCCGTGCTGGCATGGGCACTGGTTGAATTGGGAGCAATTTAAAGGTAAAAAGGTAAAAAAGTAAAAGGTAAAAAGGGAAAGGAAAAGGAAATAGAAAGGAAAAAGTAAAAGGTAAAAAGACATCGTTGGATGTAAATCTATTTCGAGACAGAAAGAAAACTTTTTGCTGATGAAATGAGCCTTGCAACTTATTGATACTCAATGCTCCGCTA
Organism: uncultured Prevotella sp.; assembly: GCA_900315635.1. GTDB lineage: Bacteria > Bacteroidota > Bacteroidia > Bacteroidales > Bacteroidaceae > Prevotella. The sequence continues at coordinate 20,757 of OMZV01000018.1, read as the reverse complement.
AAGACATACCGAATGACGTTCTGAAACAGACCGAATTAAAGCGTAAAAGATACCCGATTAGAAGATGAAACGGTATCTTTTACGCTTTATTTTTGTAACACCTATATTCTGTGTAAATATCTTTCGACGTTTTTTAACTACGGCTCACAAGCAGTCCTCGGGTGCTGAGAGTCATGTCAACGAACCGGGCATTGGCTTTCGACTTGTTGGCGTTGAGAATTTGCCTTATCCTGGCGGCAGCTTCAGGATCCTTTGCTATCATGTAGAGGAAACCACCACCACCGGCGCCAGGGAGCTTGTAACCAAGACAGAGGTCGTCAATAAGGCTTGTGAGACGGCGAACCTCGTCAGGATTAGTGCCTGAATCGAGTGCCTGGTTCTGAGTCCAAGTCTTGCGCATGAGCAGTCCAGTCTTCTTGAAGTTCTCCTGCTCAATGGCATCGAACATCTCCATCGTGTGCTCCTTCATGTTCCTAAGCAATCGCGTATCTTCATGCTCGTTGAGGAACATCCGACGGACTATCTCCGAGAGGATTGTCTTTGCCGTACGGGTAATGCCTGTATAGTAGAGCAAGTGGCACTGACTGTACTCGGGACTGGTCCACAAATCGTTAGGCAGATACCTTACGACAGGAGTCTGGTCGAAGCCCTTTCTCGTCTGCAAGAGCTTTACCCCTTGTATAACTCCGCCAAACTGGTCCTGCCATCCGCCACCGGTTGTAAGCAACTGCTCCAATAACAGCGTCCTGTTGCCTATCTCGGTCTTGTCCCATCCCAATCCACAGAAGTCATTGATTGCTCCAAGGACTGTAGAGGCAAGAATGCTGCTTGTGCCAAGTCCGGAACCTGCCGGAACGGCTGACAATGTCGTTACCTCAATGCCTGAGCCAAAATCGTCGAGCTGTTGGTCGAGTGATGAGTACTTCTCTGTGTTGAACCGTGGCAGGAATCCGGCAAGAGCCAGTGCCGCCTTCGGTATAGAGAACGGACTGCCGACATGGTTGAAGTCGGCAAGCTGCTCGAATGTCGTCACCGTCTCAGTTGCTCCGAGGTCAATGCTCCGAAGAATAATCTTCTTTTCCTTGCTTCTCTTGACGTAAGCCTGCAATGGCGGCTGACCATTCAACTCTATGGCAAGGTTGATGACATTGCCACCTTCCATCAGACAGAATGGTGGAGTGTCTGTCCAGCCGCCTGCAATATCAATGCGGACCGGACTCCGAGCCCAGACTATTTGGTCGCTGTAGACATCGGATGTGGGATGAACTTGCAGATTGGCTGACGAAAGAAGCCCCTCTCGAAGCAAAGAGAAAGCCTTCGACTCATAGTCGGCAATAGCCTTGGAATTGTCCTTGCCTGACGCTCTTTGTTCCAAAAGCAGAGTCTCAGAACGGAACATCGCGTCATGGATGCGTTTCATTATAGGCTCATTGTCGGCAAGAGGCTGGGGCAGAGCAATGTCGTTTTCGCAAAATTCATCGGCCGCATCATGCAAGTCGAGCTGATAGAAAACGCTGTGGTTATGGTTCTCAGCAAGCTTCGACCATACCTTAGCACGGTATTCACGACGCTGGTTAGCCAGTCTTTCGAGATTGGCTTTGGCACTGATGTCGTCGGCACTGAGCCTTGTGGAATTCTCCCAGAGTTGCTTGCCTTCCTTTAAAGTTGCGGCATCGAGAGTCTCCGGGTTACTTATCATCCACTCGAGGACTGTTCCAACCTCAGCTTCAGTTGGAAGTACCGGGAAAATCTTTGCGCTTTGAAGGTCGTCGCTGCCTTCAATATCCTTTAAGTCTATGTTCCGCTTGCCAGCCCAATCCTTGAATGGCTGACCGATGAACAATGTTGACTTGTCGCCCAACGAGCCGCGGAACTTGTCATTGTAGCCGTATGGACGGGCACAGAACTCGTCTCCGCCGATAGGCACAACGTCAACACACTGTCCCGGAGCCAGTGACAGCTTCCAATCGTTCTCGGGAATACCGGTTATGATATTATCCTGAGTATAGTGCCAACCATTTCCGACAAAAGAGTTCTCTATCCAGATATTCCGGTTCTCCTCGGTCGGCTTGCTTTCGGTAATGGCGTTCTGAATGAATATCGACGGCTGAGGCTTCAGCGAGTGGTGCATGATAAACCGCTGGTCGTTGACAAGGTTCTGGATAGCCAGCATGGACGAAAGAATCTCATGCGATGTGCCGAAATGATAGAACTCGCCACCGGGCAAAGGCAGAATGGCAACCTTCAGCTCATTGACTTCCGGGTCGCTAATGGTCGGATTTGTTCCCAAGGCTCCACCGAAGGTGGTGTACATATCATAATTGATTATTGTTCCGTCGGATGCAGTGCTTCTGTCCATCAGCACCTTCACAGCCTTGTCGGAGAACAGCCATATACCAATGTCGGTCAGATAGAAGTGGTCGCGGCTCAGTTCGCCAAGTTTCTGAACAGTCGGCTTCTGCAACATACACTCCAGTTCAGACGGCTTCTTCCTTGTCGAAACGAACACACCGTGGTCTTTGGCAATCTCCGGACCGAGCCACAAGCCATAGCAGACGACATCGACATCGGGAATTTCCTGCAGAGGTTGTGTGGCACGGATATAGACGTCACCGCTCACAACCATTGTGCGCAGTCCCTTTGGTGCGGCATTCATAATCTTCTCATAGAGTGGAACTTGCAGTGAAAGCAAGTCCTGTGACAGCCTCTGACCACGCTCCCAACGGAAGACTGGAATAGGAGTCAGTATCTTGCCCGACGGTGCGTAGGCAGGAAGTCGGCGGCTCTGTCCACCGGCATGAAGGAGAATGCGCTTCTCCGAGGATAGCCACTGGTCAAAATCCTTGCCGTCATTCTCTGACTCGTAAGCATTCTTCAGCAAGTTGGCTGTGCCGCCACCTGAGCCTAATTTATGACCTACTGGGTCGTTGGTACAGAACCATTCGGCTTCGGACAGTCCTGTAATATCGTGGAAACAACCGACAAGATTCGGTGGGAGAGATAGTAGTTTTTTCATTGTTTTAGTTTTTTAATGAGCGGAATCCGTAGATGGCAATCACGGCAAAGCAAATGAACGGGACAAAGAATGAGAAGTTCATTGACGACAGTCCGAGGACATCGCCCTTGACATCCATTATTGCAGCTTGGATAGGTGGAATGACGCTTCCGCCTAGGATACTCATTATCAGTCCGGCACTTCCGAACTTCACGTTCTCTTTCAGTCCGTTGAGAGCTATTCCGTAGATGGTCGGGAACATCAGGCTCATGCATCCGCTTACTGCCACAAGGCAATAGAGTCCTGGCTTGCCGTCGGCAAATATGACACCGCAAAGCAACACAATAGCGCCTATGGAGATAACGGAAAGGAGCTTTCCCGGTTTTACAAACTTAAGGAATCCCGTGAAGACAAACCGTCCGATGGCAAACAGGGCAAGAGCAGTTAGATAGAATCTAGTCGTCAACTGGTCGGCGGCTTTGTCTGCCATTCCGTCCAAATCATGGAAGACATGATGCCCGTAATAGACTATGTAAGCCCAGCAAACCGTCTGAGCACCAACATAGAAGAACTGGGCAATGACGCCCTCACGATAGTTCTTTACCTTGGAAAGTTGTTTGACGGCAGTCCAGAGGCTCTTCTCCTCGCCACCCTCATCGCTAGCCTTAGGCATCTTTGTCAGACGGATGGCTATCAAGAGGATAAGGATTACAATACCTATATATAAATATGGTTGGACGAGGATATTGAGGTCGTGGGCTTTGATGGCTTCAAATCGTGCAGGGTCGGAAGTCATGAGCGTTGCCCGGACATCCGACGGGGTAGGGTTGAGGTTGGCTGTAACGTAGGTCAGGGCGATGAAAGCTCCGCTTATAGCGCCGACAGGATTGAAAGCCTGGGCGAAGTTCAGCCTCAGAGTCGATGTCTCGTCGGAGCCCATGCAATAGACGTATGGGTTACAGCTGGTCTCAAGGAATGACAGTCCGCAGGTCATGACAAAGTAAGCCGGAAGGAAAGCATAGAACACGCCAGCGCTCTTTGCCGGGATGAAAGCAAGTGCTCCGATGGCATAGAGTGTCAGTCCGGTAAGTACTCCCGCCTTGAAAGAGTACTTCTGAATGAACATTGCGGCAGGGAAAGCCATGACAAAGTAGCCCAGATAGAATGCCACCTGAACAAAGCTGCTCTGGAATTTGCTTATCTGGAAGATTGTTCCGAAGTTCTTTACCATCGGGTTGGTGACATCGTTGGCAAAGCCCCACATGGCAAAGCAGATTGTTATCATGATGAACGACAGCAGATAACTGACGCCGTTCTTGCGGAAGAGTCCGTCTTTCTTTGTTATGTTTTCCATATTTGATGAAACAAAAATATAAGGGTGTATCAAAATTCCGGTCGGTAGTGACTATCAGAATCTTGATACACCCTCATATTATATAATGTTATGCTACGGCTGTAGCTTTCTTGCGGTTCCTGACCTCGCCGACGATAAGTAGGATAATGGCGAGAATCAGCAGAGCAGAGGCAATGTAGGAAACAGTCTCTGTGGTTGTTATCGACTTTGGATGGAAGTCGAGCACAACCTTGTGGTTGCCCGGCTTGACATTGATGGCACGCAGGACATAGTTGACACGACCCACTTCGGCAGGCTGTCCGTCGACTGTCGCTGTCCACTCAGGATAGTAAATCTCAGAGAAGACAATCACTCCACCGTTCTTAGAGCTTACGTCGTACTTCAGGTTGTTAGGAGCATAGTCGGTAAGCGTAGCCTTGGCGGTAGAGTCATTTGTGGCACTGTTGCCCAAAGCCGACTGGAACTTCTTGTCGGCAACTGCCTCGTGATGGAGGTCAATCTTGCCGATCTTGTCGATTTCCTCATTGGCATTGTCGACGAAGTCAACCTTGTTGACGAACCATGCGTTGCCCATAGCACTCTTGTTCTCCACCGGAACAGGCTCCTGCCCCTGTTGTCCGACGATTAGGTACTTCATGTTGAGCATGTTCAGGGCTGGCATAGCGTTAGCCTTGTCGGTCACCTGAATCATATTGTCGGAACGCTGGGATAGATTGCCCGGGGCAAGCACCTTGTTCATGTTCTGCATCTCAGGAGCGATGTAGTGGTCGATGAGCTCCTGATAGCGGCGAAGCTTTGCGGCATGGTAACCGCCGATGCTCTTATGATAGTATGAAGTGTTGTTCTCATTGAACGTGTTTGTCGTCATGTTCAGCACACGGTAGTCGAGTCCCTTGTCTTTCATGATCTGGTCGTCGGCAACAGTCTTGGCTATTGGCTGGTCGACGTCGTCCTTAGGCTGGAACATTCCGTCGTTGAGGTAACGCTTGTCGACTGACCACATATCAATAAGGCAGAGGGCAATGACACAGCCGACGAACGGCTTAGCCTGCAGTTTCTTTGCCTTGAAGAGCAGCATCAGCACGACACCGATGAGTATGACGACAATGCTACGGATGCAGTCATCACGGAAGATGGTCTCACGCAGACTGGTGAGATTTGCCTTCAGAGGGGCAAGCTGGTCGGCAGGTATCTGTGACAGAGCCTCATTCTCGGAACTGGAGATGAAGTCGAAGAACACACCCGGCATAAGCCAGAAGACGAGGGTAATACCTGCGGTGCAGGCAAGGCTTATCCAGAAGAACTTGATATGATTCTTGAGATAGTCGGGCTCGTCGACAATCTTCTTCAATGCCATTATTGCCAGCAGAGGAATGGTGAACTCGGCAATGACGAGAATACTTGCCACCGTCCTGAACTTGGCATACATTGGTATGTAGTCGATGAAGAAGTCAGTAAATCCCATGAAGTTCTTACCCCACGAGAGGAGTATCGATAGGACTGTAGCGGCTAGCAAAGCCCACTTCATAGGTCCCTTGACGATGAATATTCCTAGGATGAACAGGAAGAGGACGAACGCTCCAACATAGACCGGTCCGCTTGTTCCAGGCTGCTCGCCCCAGTATTGTCCTATCTGAGCGTAGAGCTGCTCATATTGTGGGTCGCCTTTCTCCTGCACGACTTTGTTGTTTATCATTGGCTCTGAAGCACCGCCCTTGGCGTTAGGAATGAGCAGTGTCCATGTCTCGCCGATGCCATAGCTCCACTGGGTGATGTAGTCGCGGTCGAGTCCTGAGCTGGTCTGATTGGCAGGGTCGGTCTTGCTGACGAGCTCGCTCTTGCCACGCATCGACTCATTCTGGTACTGCCATGTGTGGTAGAGGTTCGAAATGTTTATCGCTATGCCTATAGCTCCGGCAACAATGCAGACAGCCGTTGCCTTGAGGAACTGCGGCATCTTCTTGTCCTTGATGGCTTTCACGAGGAAGGCTATAATCATGAACAGGATAACGAACAGATAGTAGTAGGTCATCTGCGCATGGTTGGCATTGATCTCGAAAGCCGCAAACAAGGCGGTAACTATCAATCCCCAAAGGTATTTGCCCCGGTAAGCCAGCACTATTCCGGCTATCATCGGCGGCAGATAGGCAAGAGCCATAACCTTCCAGATGTGTCCGGCGGCAATGATAATCAGGAAATATGACGAGAAAGCCCATATCACGGCGCCCAGTGCTGCCATCCACTGACGGAAGTCGAATGCACGGAGCATGATGTAGAATCCTATCAGATAGGCAAAGAGATACCATACATACTGCGGAAGCCACAGGTGATAGGCTTTCTCGACTTTGCTCAGGGCTTCGGTGCTGTTGTATGACGGTGAAATCTGATAGGTAGGCATACCGCTGAAGACGGTGTTAGTCCAACGGGAACGGTCGCCTGTCTTCTCATAATATTCCTGGACATCACGGCCTTGTCCCTTGGCAGCTGTGTTGTCGCCGCCTCCCAGAACTTCCCCGCGTGTCATTGGCACGAAGAAGTAGGCTACTGAGATTAAAACAAAAAAGAGGATTGCCGCCACGTCGGGCAGGCATTTCTTTAAAGTATTCATTTATTTGAGATTGATGTTATATTTCGATATGTTCTTTTTATACAGAGTGCAAAATTAATAAAAACTATTGAGAAAAGAATTAAATATGTCTTTTTTTAGTAACTTTGCACACCAAAGTTAAAAACGAGTGTAATGAAAATAGGAATTATAGTTGCAATGGACAAGGAATTCGCCCAGCTGGAGAAGGTCTTCAGCGGACGTGACGACATTGTCCTGCAAAAGTGTGGCATTGGAAAGGTCAACTCTGCCATCGGTGCCGTCGAGATGATCAAGGGTGAGCATCCTGACCTCATTATATCAAGTGGTTGTGCCGGTGGAGCCGACAAGAACTTGAATGTCATGGATGTTGTTGTGGCTAGCGAGTGCACGTATCACGATGCCTACTGCGGCGACAATTGTGAGTTCGGACAGATAATGGGTATGCCTGCACGATATAAAGCTCCCGAAGAGCTTGTTGCTGAGGCTTTGAAGCTCAACGAACAGCCTGCCGAGAACGGAATTAAACCGCACATTGTCAGTGGTCTGACCGTCTCAGGTGAGTGGTTTGTCGACTCCAAGGAGAAGATGCAGTCAATCCTCGACCGTTTACCGGATGCCAAAGCCGTCGACATGGAGAGCTGCTCGATAGCTCAGACATGCTATAAATATAATGTGCCGTTCGTTTCTTTCCGTGTCATCAGTGATGTTCCGTTGAAAGACACCAAGGCTAGCATGTATTTCGATTTCTGGGACCGTGTTGCCCAGGACAGCTTTGAAGTAACAAAGAGGTTTGTTGAGGCAGTAAACAGCCCATCAACAAAGTAATTATGATTTTGAATTTATAATTTTGAATTTTGGATTAAAACATGAATAAGATTCCTTCCTTCACCATCAACCACGAGAAACTGCTCCGTGGCATTTACGTCAGCCGTAAGGACGAGGTTGGCAATGAGGTAGTAACAACATTCGACATCCGCATGAAAGAGCCTAACCGTGAGCCTGTTGTTCATGCCGGAGCACTGCACACAATAGAGCATCTTGCAGCAACATATCTCCGCAACAATCCCGAGTGGAAAGACCGCATAATCTATTGGGGACCGATGGGCTGCCTGACAGGCAACTATCTTCTCCTTCGTGGCGATTATGAATCAAAGGATATTGTGAAGCTTATGCAGGACACTTTCCGATTTATTGCCGACTATGAGGGTGAAATTCCGGGTGCTGCACCACGTGATTGTGGCAATTATTTGCTCCACGACCTTCCAATGGCTAAGTGGGAAGCACGCAAATTCCTTACCGAAGTACTGGAGAATATTAAGGAAGAAAATTTGCACTACCCAGCTTAGGACGGTAAATATATTTCATTTCAGAGTCCCCTGTTTCGAGTGGGCCGAACAGTCGAATTTCGAAGTTTGAAGCTGAAAAATAAGCCTATTTACATTGTTAACGAGCATTGCTTGCATTGTAAATAGGCTTCTCTTATGCCCTAAAATGGGCCCGTTTGCATCTCAGTTAATTATCAGAAGCGATGGAATTTGTCTATTCTTCGCATTATGATAAATACCGAAAAGTTAACGACCTGATAATCAGTGTATTGTAAAATGCCCATCTCAGTTATCTCAGTTATCTCAGTTTCTGAGTATACTCTTAATTATTTGCCCTCAAAAAAAAGATGAACAATATATGTAAATATAATTCAATATATTATATTATAAATTATAAATAATTGTTTTGTTGACAGGTGGGTGATGAAGAAAGCAGAAACAGAAATAGAACTAATGTGGTATATAAAAAAATAACTGAGATAACTGGGATAACTGAGATGAAATGTTTAAAAGCATTCAATCCCAATTGATCTCAATAATCTCAGTTATCTCAGTTTATTTGTTTGCTAAACTATCTCTTACTCCTTGTTGGCACGCTTGCGCTCAAGGTGGTCGAGGATGATCTTACGCATACGGATGCTCTTTGGAGTAACCTCGACATACTCATCTGCCTTGATATACTCCATGCATTCCTCAAGGCTCATCTGAACCTTCGGCGCAACCTTTGCCTTCTCATCAGAACCTGATGCACGGACGTTGGTGAGCTGCTTGGCCTTGGTGACGTTGACAACGAGGTCGTTATCGTGGACGTGCTCGCCGACAACCTGACCGCCATAGACTTCCTCACCCGGGTCGATGAAGAACTTACCACGATCTTGAAGCTTGTCGAGTGCGTAAGCGTAGGCTGTACCATTCTCAAGGGCAATCATTGAACCATTGGTGCGGCGGACGATGTCGCCTTTCCAAGGCTGATACTCCTTGAATCGGTGAGCCATGATAGCTTCACCCTGTGATGCTGTCAGAACGTTGGTACGCAGTCCGATGATACCGCGTGCCGGAATATCGAAGGTGATGTTCACACGGTCGCCCTCATTGTCCATTGCGGTCATCTCACCCTTACGGCGGGTAACCATATCAATCATCTTGCTTGAGAACTCCTCAGGTACATTGATTGTGAGTTCCTCGATAGGCTCACACTTCTGACCGTCGATCTCCTTGATGATAACCTGTGGCTGACCGACCTGAAGTTCATAACCCTCACGGCGCATGGTCTCGATAAGGACAGAGAGGTGGAGGACACCACGACCACTGACAATCCATTTGTCCATTGAACCCTCAACCGGCTTTACACGAAGGGCGAGGTTCTTCTCGAGCTCCTTCTGCAGACGGTCGGCGATATGGCGTGATGTGCAATACTTACCCTCACGGCCGAAGAATGGTGAGTCGTTGATGGTGAAGAGCATACTCATGGTAGGCTCATCAACAGCGATAGGAGGCAGAGCCTCTGGATTCTCGAAGTCGGCAATGGTATCGCCAATCTCGAAGTTGTCCAGTCCGATAACGGCGCAAATATCACCGCTGCTTACCTCTGGTACACGAACATGGGTAACGCCCTGGAATGTGTGAAGCTCCTTGATCTTTGTCTTCTCCTGAGTTCCGTCACGATGGCAGATGGTGATGTTCATTCCATCCTTAAGTGTGCCACGGTGAACACGACCAACGGCGATACGACCTGTATAGCTAGAGTAGTCGAGAGATGTGATAAGCATCTGTGGTGTACCCTCGAGCTGCTTTGGTGCAGGAATCTCAGTAAGGATAAGGTCGAGAAGGTAGTCGAGGTTATCAGTTGGGTGCTGCCAGTCAGGACCCATCCAGCCCTGCTTAGCTGAACCATATACAACCTTGAAGTCGAGCTGCTCCTCAGTAGCATCGAGGTCGCACATAAGGTCGAATACCATCTCATAAACTTCCTCAGGGCGGCAGTTAGGCTTGTCGACTTTGTTGACGACGACGATAGGCTTCAGTCCGAGCTGCAATGCCTTCTGGAGCACGAAACGTGTCTGAGGCATAGGACCCTCGAAAGCATCGACGAGAAGCAGGCAACCGTCTGCCATGTTGAGCACACGCTCAACCTCACCACCGAAGTCAGAGTGACCCGGGGTATCAAGTATGTTGATTTTTGTGCCTTTCCAGTTAATGGCAACGTTCTTTGACAGAATCGTTATTCCACGCTCGCGCTCCAAGTCGTTGGAGTCGAGTACTTCGCCGCTCTCATCCTTTCCGTCACGGAAAGAGTTGCTGGCCATCATCATCTTGTCGACCAGTGTTGTCTTACCGTGGTCGACGTGAGCAATAACTGCTACGTTACGAATATTTTGCATCTTTATACCTTAAAAATAGCTATCTTGAAAATTTTCGGGTGCAAAGGTACTGCAAATTGCGCACATAACAAAAGAAAGTCAACATTTTCTTTGTTTATTAGGTTGAAAGTGAGTACCTTTGCATCGCAATTTCGGAGAATCCGATGCATTCGACATCGTGACCCGTTGTGATTAATGGCGGCTGAACGGTGGAAGGATGTAATTGCAAACTATTAATTAATCAATTACAATGTATTTAAACAAAGAGAAGAAGGCAGAGATCTTCACACAGTTTGGTGAGAAGAAGAATGCTGCCGACACTGGTTCTGCAGAGAGCCAGATTGCACTGTTCACTTATCGTATCAAGCACCTTACAGAGCATGTAAAGACTAATCACAAGGACTTTGTTACAACACGCGCACTGACTAAGCTCGTTGCAAAGCGTCGTCGTCTGCTCGACTACCTCTATGAGCAGGACATCAACCGCTACCGTGCTATCATCAAGGCTCTTGGTCTGCGTAAGTAAGCATTGCGCTTTTATTTAAAAGTATAATCCCATCAGTTCTCCTTTTACAGAAGAGTTGATGGGATTTTTTCAATCTTTCATTCTTTCAATATTTCATTTAGCGGTATCATCACGAAGTCACGCTCTTTCATGTGTGGGTGCGGAATCTTCAGCTCCGGTTCATCAATGGTTACGTCGTCATAAAGCAGAATGTCAATATCGATTATGCGGTCATGGTATTCGCCGTTATGGCTCTTTTCCTTTCTGCCAAGCTCACGTTCGATGAGCTGGGTCATTTCCAATACCTCATGCGGTGTCAAGTCGGTCTCAACACACACACAGCCATTTAGAAACCTATTCTTGCTTTCGAATCCCCAAGGCTCGGTCTCTATAAAAGAAGACTGGCGGACGACATCGCCCACCAGTTCTCCAATCTTCTGTATTGCTTTGTTAAGGTTCTCCCTTTTATCGCCTAGGTTTGTTCCCAAACTCAAGAAAACCTTATGAGTTTTATTCTCCATTAGTTCTTACCAGTTCATTACCTATGTAATCAAACATCCTCCACTTGGGGGAGGCTTGGTGAGGAATAGTCTTGGTGAGGAATACTAATCATCCAGTATCAGCATTCCATCGCCGAAGCAGCCGAATTTATAGCCATTCTCCACAGCCAGGTTGTAAGCCTTCATGACAAGGTCATAGCCACCGAATGCACATTCCGACATCATCAGAGTTGACATTGGGTGGTAGAAGTTACCCATCATTGAGTCAGCCAGTCCGAACTCGTAAGGCGGGAAGATGAACTTATTGGTCCAGCCCTCATACTCTTTAAGGAGATTGTCAGTGCCTACTGCGGTTTCCGTTGCCTTTGCCACACTAGTGCCGACGACACAGATGTGATGACCTTCCTCCTTGGCTTTGTTGACAATGTCGCAGGCTTCCTTGCTGACGAACATCTGCTCCGACTCCATCTTGTGCTTGGTAAGATCCTCAACCTCTATGCGGTTGAAGTTGCCGAGTCCGCAATGCAGTGTTATGTAGGCAACGTTTATGCCCTTAATCTCCATCATCTTAAGCATTTCGCGTGAGATGTGCAGACCGGTGGCAGGAGCTGTTACAGCGCCTTCATTCTTTGCATAGACAGTCTGGAAGTCCTCGAGGTCTTCCTCACGGTAAGGACGGTCTGGCACCATAACGTTCTTTGTTGCGTTCGGGTCGGTAGCCGTCGGGGCTGGGACAGCCTCTGCATGAGCATGGTCGATGATATAGTGGGGCAGTGGAGCCTCGCCGAGAGCATAGAGCTCGCGCTTGAACTCGTCGTGAGGACAGTCATAGAGGAACCTCAGCGTGCGGCCACGGCTGGTGGTATTGTCGATAACCTCGGCAACCATTGTACCGGTATCGTCGAAGAACAGCTTGTTACCGATACGGATCTTGCGGGCTGGCTCGACAAGAACGTCCCACAGGCGCATGTCGGCATTGAGCTCACGGAGAAGGAACACCTCAATCTTCGCATCGGTCTTCTCCTTGGTTCCATAGAGACGTGCCGGGAATACCTTGGTGTCATTGAGAACCATAACGTCGCCTTCGTCGAAGTAGTTGACGGCATCCTTGAACTTAAGGTAGTCCTCTTCTTTTGCCTCGCCCTTGACATCCTTGTTGTACATGTCGATGGTACCCGACTTGCGGTGCAGCACCATCATGCGGGCTTCGTCACGGCGAGTGATGTGGAACGTCTGCTTTGTTCCGTCGCTGTGTGTTATAGTATGTTCGGAAACGTGCGGATAGAGAGCAACCGCATCGTCCGGTAAATTAAAGTTAAATTGGGATAGCTTCATATATTAAATCAATCAAATAATTCTTATTCTTATAATTCAAAATTCAAAGTTCAAAATTCAGAATTATGATTACTTTGATTATAAAAGACTTAAGGTCAATTACTTTTGTTGTAAAGGCGAGTGATCAATCTCTTGGGATTGCAGCCATTCTTCAAAGTTGTCATAATTCAAGCAGTCCTCAACACGGATGTCGCCGACTCGGGTCCGCCTTAAAGCAGTAAGGTAGGCTCCACTGTCGAGAGCACGACCAATGTCTCGAGCCAATGCCCTGATGTAAGTGCCTTTGCCACAGACTACTCTTATCGAAGCTTGCATCTTCTCCTTGTCGAAGTCTGTCAGCTCGATATTGTCGATGTGGATGTGCTTTGGCTTGAGCTTTACGTCCTCGCCATTGCGCCTGTAGTTGAAGGCACGCTCGCCATTCACCTTTACTGCACTGTAGGTTGGTGGCACTTGGTCAATGTCGCCGATGAACTGCTTGAGAACTTCACGGAACCGCTCCTCTGTAATCTGGTCGGTAGGGTAGGTGGCGTTGACATCATGCTCCTTGTCATAGCTGGCGGTCGTGGCACCAAGCTGCAAGGTGGCTGTATACTCCTTCGTGTGGGTTTGCAGAGTCTCTATCTGCTTCGTCATCCGCCCTGTAACAAGTATCAGGACTCCTGTTGCCAGTGGGTCGAGTGTTCCGGCATGTCCCATCTTTACCTTCGCACCATTAGCCTGAGTGCAAAGATAACGGATGTGAGCCAGCGCTTTGAAACTGGTCACTCCGTAAGGCTTGTCAATGGGAATAAGTACTCCTTCCTTGAAGTTCATCTATATATTCTCTAACTCGACTTAATCAAACATTACCATGCTATGTCCGGTCAACATCCAAACAAGGATGAATCCACCGACAATGATGCGGTAGAAGCCAAACCATTTGAAACCATATTTTGAAAGGAAGTTTACAAACCATTTCATGGCAAACAATGCAACAATGAACGCAACGACACTTCCGATGAGAAGCATTGTGATGTTCTCAGATGTTGCCCATGCTGTTCCGACAGCCTCGTCACCAATAAAGAGCTCCAGCAAGTCCATGCCTGTGGCAGCAGCCATTGTCGGCACTGCAAGGAAGAATGAGAATTCAGCTGCACGTCTTCTTGTGAGCTTTTGACACATACCTCCTACGATTGTCATCATGCTGCGGCTTGTACCTGGTATCATTGAAATACACTGGATAAGTCCAATCCAAAAGGCACGCTTTTCAGTAACCTTGTTCTCTTCCTTGCCCTTATTGAAAATCCTGTCACAGAACAGCATGAATATACCGCCAATGACAAGCATTATAGGTACTATCCAAATAGCATTCTCAGGAGTAAGCATGAAGTCTATCATGCCACTCTTCTTCACAATAAGACCTACTACTCCGGTAGGAATAAATGCTACAATAAGAAGCCAATAGAAATACCAGCGATGCTTAATCTTTTGCCATTTGCTGCTTCCTGCCGGTGCCGGGGTGTTGTCCAGGCGGAAGAACCGCTTCCAATAGAGTACAACAACCGACAAGATTGCTCCAAACTGTATGATGACGGTGAAGGCACGAACAAAAGCTGAATTCTGAACGCCCAAAAGGTTCTCTGCTATAAGCATGTGTCCTGTAGAAGACACAGGGAGAAACTCAGTGAGTCCCTCTACAATGGCAATAATTACCGTTTGAATAAGAGTCATTTACTTGTTGTCCTTTGGCTTGATTATAATGGCGAAAATGATTGAGACGAAACCGATGAGCGTCACTACCGGAGCAACCTTGATGTGAATCGGGTCGAAGATTGACGGATCGAACACCTTGTCTGTCGACTGTCCGCCAGCCATCAGGAAGAATCCTATAAGCACGATTATGACGCCTACTGCCAGGACGATGAAGTTGAGTTTCCCGAATGCCAGGTTCTTCTTGTCAGTTGCCTGGGGCAGTTCTTGTTTCTTTTCTTTCTTTGTTTCCATAATTTTTAGTGATACCTAAATTTTATATAAGTCCCCTGCCTTCATCTTCAGGAACTTGTTTACACTGAAGTAGGTGCAGAAAAGTGTTATTACTACTCCGAATACTATTACCACACATGCCGTGATGGTCATTACCTCCCAGTTGAGGACGATCGTGATGTCGGGCTCATATACCCAGAGGGCATACATTCCGATACCGAGTACTACCAGGGCAATGAATGCCGACAGGAGTCCCAGCAGAACCGAACGCTTTAGGAATGGCTTGCGGATGAAGCCCCACGATGCTCCGACGAGTTTCATGGTGTGGATAGAGAAACGGCGGGCATAGACGCTCAGCCGTACCGAGTTGTTAATCAGAGAGAATGACACGATAGTCAGAAGTGCTGCTAGAATGATGAGCACCAGTCCTATCTTGCCCAGTGTGTTGTTCACCGTGTCTATAAGGTCTTGCTTATAATCGATGTCGGTGACGCCATTGTATGTCTTCAACTGTGAAGATATATTCTTTATTGAGTCGTTGTTGGCATAGTTAGCCTTCAACTGCAGCTCTATTTCAGCTGTGAAAGGGTTCTCTCCAGCGAACTCCGACGGGTCGGCTCCCAGTTCCTTTGTGCCTTCTTTCAGAGCCTCTTCCTTACTGACGAAGTTGGCTTTGGCGATGTATGGCTGCTGCTCGACAAGTCCACAAAGACGCTGAGCCTCTTGGTCGGACATGTCCGGGCTGAGTACCATGGTTACAGTAAGGTTCTCTTTGACGTAAGATGAGAGATTTAATCCGGTGAATACCGTAAGTACCACCATGCCTAGAAGTATGAGCACCATTGCAGTACTTATACATAGTGTTGCCACCTGCAATCGTTGTTTGCTACTACTGGCTTTATTTCGTTTCTTATTCATTATTCGCGTATGATTAGCCAAATTCGGTACAAAGTTACATCAAAACCCTGAAAGGACAAAATGAATTATATTTTATTTGCAGTTTCGCTTCTGATATAAACATGAATTCAGCTATCACGCTGTTTTAATCAGCAAAATGGTAGTTCTCGATGTCATGGAATCCGTTAAGGAAGTCGCGGGTCAGCATGCGCTTCTTGCCGGACAGCTGCAGCTCTGTAATCTCCAGAAGGTTGTCGGTTGTATTGACAAAGAGGCGGTTCTTCTCGACAACCAGTGTGCCGGGCTCGCCATTGACTTTGCGGTCGGTCTTCTGAGTTTTGAATATCTTAACGGTATAGTCCTTCCCGTCATTGTCAGCTTTCATGTCAGTCCAAGACCCAGGGTATGGGCTCAAGCCACGGACAAAGTCATAGATTTTCTTGGCATTGTTCTTCCATTCTATCTTGCAAGTCTCCTTGAAAATCTTTGGTGCCGGATGCAATTCGGTGCCTTCGTCTACTGTCTGTTCCGTGCTCTCTATATGTCCGTTGCCCTCGATAAGACGGTCGATGGTCTCGATGGCAGCCTGTGCTCCGAGGTGCATGAGTCCGTCATAGACATATTCTACATCGGCATCGTCAGGAATAGGGAACTTCTTTTGCAGGATAATCCGTCCGGTATCAATGTTCTTGTCAAGGAAGAATGTCGTTACGCCTGTCATAGTCTCGCCATTGATTACAGCCCAGTTGATAGGAGCTGCACCACGGTATTGCGGCAGCAGTGCGGCATGGACGTTGAATGTTCCATAGCGTGGCATTGCCCAAACAACCTCAGGCAGCATTCTGAAGGCTACTACAACCTGCAAGTCGGCCTTGTAGGAACGGAGCTCTTCAACAAACTCCGGGTTCTTCATTTTCACCGGCTGCAACACCGGAAGTCCCTTGCTCACGGCATACTGCTTTACAGCTGATGGCTGGAGCTTGTCCTGATGACGGCCTACTGGCTTGTCGGGTTGTGTCACTACAGCTACAACATTATATCCGCCTTCAACAAGTGTCTGCAATGACTCCACTGCAAACTCAGGCGTTCCCATGAAAACTATCCTTAAATCTTTCTTATTCATATAAATCTTCTGTTTCAAAATGAGTCTCCGGCTCTACTCTTCACTCAGGTCGGCAACCATCTGACGGTATGTGTCATAGATGTGCGTGCGGGTTATGTAGCCCTTCAAGCAATCGTTTTCGTCAAGTACTGGAAGCATCTGAGCACCAGTCTTATCGAACTTCTTCATAACGTCATTGGCATTGTCCGACTCATGGAGCACGGCGGCTGGTGGTGTCATAAGCTTTGCTACGGTAAACCGGTGGTAAAGCTCTGTCCTGAATATGACGTGCCTAATCTTGGTAATGTCAATCTCGCCAAGCAAATGACCGGCATCGTCGAGAACCGGAATGTATGATGTGCGGCTTCGGCTGATGGCATGTACAAGGTCGCCCATCTCCATGTCTGGATGAACGGCGGTGTAGTCCTTGTCCACAAGGTCGTCGAGGTTCATGAGTGTGAGAACCGAACGGTCGGTATGGTGGGTGATAAGTTTGCCTTCCCTGGCCAGTCGGATGGCATAGATACTGTGCTGCTCGAACACGGATATTGTCAGATATGACGATATGGCGACGATAATAAGCGGAATGAACAGCTTGTATCCACCGGTAAGCTCGGCTATAAGGAATATTCCCGTCAGCGGTGCGTGCATCACGGCTGCCATGACTCCTGCCATGCCATAGAGTGTGAAGTTGCGCTCGGGAATGTATACTCCAATCTGGTTCATGTTCCACAGGCGGGCGAAGAAGAATCCTCCGAATCCTCCGATGAACAATGAAGGCGCGAATGTTCCGCCGCATCCTCCGGCACCATTTGTCGAACTTGTTGCGAATACCTTGGTCAGCATAACTAATCCGACATAGAGCACCAGAAGGTTGTCATTGCCGGAGAACAGTGAGCCGTTCATAACCTGGCCCCAGTCGGTTGGTGTCTTGCCCTCGATGAATATAGACAATGAGTTGTAACCCTCACCATAGAGTGAGGGGAAGAAGAATATCAGTGTTGACAGAGCAATTCCACCAACCAATAGCTTGACGTATGGGTGTTTGGCTAGCTTGGCATATCCTCTCTCACACCATGTCATTACCCTCATGAAGTAAAGGGAGAGGAATCCGCAGAATATACCGAGGAGAATCACAGCCGGAACACGGTCGAGTTCCCACACGCCGTCCATCTGGAAGTTGAACATGGCGCTGTCGCCCGTGAACAATGAAGAAAAGCATGTTGCTGTGACCGAAGATATCATTATCGGAAGCAGTGATGCCATTGTCAGGTCGACCATCAGTACTTCCAGTGTGAACACCAGTCCTGCAATAGGTGCCTTGAATATTCCGGCGATGGCGGCTGTGGCTCCACATCCGACAAGCAGCATCAGAGTCTTGTTGTCGAGATGGAACAGCTGTCCCAGCCGTGAGCCTATGGCTGAACCCGTGAGAACGATAGGAGCCTCGGCACCTACAGATCCACCGAATCCGATGGTTATTGCCGACGCAATGACCGACGACCAGCAGTTGTGTGCTTTCAGTCGGCTGCGGTTTGTCGATATGGCATACAGCACTCGGGTTATACCGTGGGAGATGTTGTCCTTGACGATATACTTTATAAACAATGACGTAAGCCATATACCGATGATTGGGAACACCAGGAACATCCAGTTCTCACTCGTTGTCGAGAATCCCGAAACCAGCAGAGTCTGTATCTGATGAATCAGCCAGTGCAGCACGAAGGCGGCAACGGCGGCAAAAATTCCTACGAAGAATGAGAGCAACAACACAAACTGGTTGTCACTGATATGCTTCACGCGCCAGTCAATGACACGGTCGAGCAATGACTTCTCGTCATCTTCGAGTTTAGCGTTTATGCTTAATGCAGAATCCAATTTAAACCTCTAATACCTATATATTATCCTTTTGTTATACCTTATTATATAATAGAAGCTAATCCGTTTATTTCCTGATGACGGTAACCTCACCATTCTCGCTCAGTTTGATGATGCTCGACGGTTTGTGAGGTTTGTGCTCATTGCGGCGGCTCTCACAAACGTAGTCGACAGCACTGAGCAATTCCGGATCGATGTCGCAGTAATTCTGTGCAGCCGGTTTGCCGCTGATGTTTGCACTTGTCGATACTATCGGCTTCTGGAACCTATAGCAGAGCTCATGCGAGAACGGCTCGTTGGTTATGCGCATGCCTATGCTGCCATCGTCGGCAATGAGGTTCGTGGCAAGGTTTGTGGCATTGTCGAGAATGATGGTTGTCGGTTTGGTTACAGCGTCAATAAGATCCCACGCCACGTTAGGTATGTTCCTGACATACTTCTGCAACCTTACGTCAGAATCGACAAGGCAAATCAATGCCTTTGAGTCGTCACGGTGTTTTATCTCATATACTTTAGCTACAGCGTCGGGGTTGGTAGCATCGCAGCCTATACCCCATACAGTGTCAGTAGGGTAGAGTATTACGCCGCCATTCTTCATGACTTCTATAGCTTTCTGAATATCTTCTGATTGTTTCATCGGTTTTATTTTCTTGCAAAGGTAGTGCAAATGAGTGGAATGACAAAACAAAATAAACAAATTTTGTTTTTCATTATTCCAAAGATTTTAATACCTTTGCAAATATAACAAGGAGAAGAAAAAATGAGTACAGTAATTTATCCATCACCAATATTCGGACCTATCCACAGCCGCCGACTTGGAATTTCACTCGGCATAAACCTCATGCCTTCCGACGGAAAGATATGTACGTTTAACTGCATTTACTGCGAATGCGGATTCAATGAGGACTTCCGTCCAAAGCGCAAACGCCCAACACGTCAGGAAGTTGCAGAGGGTTTGGAAGCTAAACTTAAGGAAATGCATGCCGAAGGAGTCCATCCCGATGTTCTGACTTTTGCCGGAAATGGTGAGCCGACAGGTCATCCCGATTTTGCCGGAATCATGGATGATACCATTGCCCTGCGTGACAAGTATTGTCCTGGCGCCAAGGTGTCGGTTCTGAGCAACTCGACATTTATTGACCGTCCTCAGGTTCATGCGGCATTGATGAAGGTCGACAATAATATATTAAAGTTGGACACTGTCAATCCTGAATATATCAAGAAAGTCGACAGACCAACTTATCCTACGTATGACGTAAAGAAAATAATTGAAGGCATTCGCTCGTTCAATGGTCATGCCATTATTCAGACTATGTTTATGCATGGTTCCTTCACCAGACGGCAGAAAGATGGAACTACAGAAGTAATCGACGTCTCGAATACTGATGAGAAGTTTGTTGCTCCGTGGCTCGACGCAGTTAAGTATATTGCGCCTGAGGAGGTGATGGTCTACACTATCGATCGTGAGACTCCTGACCATGATCTTAAAAAGGCAACCCACGAAGAACTTGACGCTATTCGTGACCGTGTCATTGCTTTGGGAATCCCTTGCACAGCTTCCTACTAAACACCAATTTGTAATAGATACCCAATTAGGTTGTAAAAGGTACCCAATTAGCTTCTAAAAGATACCCGATTACAAGCTAATTGGGTATCTTTTTCAAAACTATCTGATTATTAGTTAATTACACTACGCCCCTTTTTAGTCCTTTGTTTATTCTTCTCTTTTTTTCTTTTCTTTCCGGTCTATTCTCCACATTACTTCATTTTCCTCACTTTCTAGTTCTTACTTCATAATTAATTCGATTTGGCGAAGTCTCTATTTTATATAATGTGTATGAATAAATCTCGCCATTATTTTGTCAATATTTCCGAAAACTTTTATAAAAATCGAATATTTTTTCTCAAAACATTTGGAGGAATGAAAAAAACGCTATACCTTTGCACTCGCTTT
>OMZV01000021.1 GCA_900315635.1 uncultured Prevotella sp. | reverse complement strand
TAACTTCTATTTGCGAAATGTTAATAGATTGTAAATCAGTATATTGCAATGTTTGATTATTCGCGAAAGCCTGTAAAATGGCAAGTGGGAAACTTTAGTAATGTTAATACTCTCATAAGCGTCTGTTAACTTTGGTTTATAATGTTTATTTCTAGTAATTTCGATATGCAGTAAATTAGAATCTATAACTTTTAAACACTGTTTAGTTCAAATCTGACTGCAAAATAAATTAATATATTATGGAATAACAAACTTCAGATGTGGACAATATATGGACATGAATCTAAATATATGTTAATTATGTGAATGAATCGATGAATTCGCCTAATTATTTCTCTTTCTTAATGAAATTGCCTATCTTTGTCGACAAAATGAGCAAAAAGGTAACAAAATGGCAATTACTAGTTCTTTTATTGTTACTGGTTGTCGGTCTTGTGGCAGCCGGGACCATTTTGTATCGCCGTTCAGTTGCAAACACACTTGAAGAGTTAAAGCAAGCAGATTCATTAGTAGATTTGGCCGCTCGCGAACTGACTGCATACGATTATTCCAAAGCTTACAAGGACATAACAGATGCTCAGTCAATCTACGACAATCATTCTGACACCAAAGGATTGACCAATTGCTATATTAAACTGGCTACAACCTATAATGGAATAGGCTTGTGGGACGAGTCGTGGAAGTGTCTTGAGAAAGCCGCCCCGACGGTAAACTTGCTGAAACCTAAGTATAGGTACTATTTCTACTATGCCAAACTGGAATATTTTGTCGATTATAAGAAGGATTATGCCAGTGCCGAGAGAACCATACATCAATCCATAGAGAACGATAAGTTCTTGAAAAGTAAGGATTATATTCTGTCAGACTTGAGCAATCTTGCCGAAGTTTACATCAATGAGGGAAAATATGCGGAATCATCGAGAATTCTCGATGATTTGTCGGTACATTCCGATAAGTTCTTTTACACTCAGCTGGCTTATTGCCGTATGCTTATTGCCAAGCGCCGTGAACCGTCTGATTCTATCTATAAGAAGGCCGGCGAATGTCTGCTGCAGAGCGTCCGTTTCAATCAACTCGACATGCAGATTGCCGCGTTGGAAACAATGATAGATGTCGACTCGGCACGTAACGACCAAAGCTCTTTTATCAAACACTATGTCAGATACTCTGCTTTGCGGGACTCACTGAATGGCGCGACAGCAACTTCGCGAATCAATCAGGTGAAGGAGAAGGCAAAAATTGACCAGGAGCGCTCGAAGATGAAATCGGAAGTTCGCACCCAGCGGCTTTTGCTAGTCTTCATTCTGTTTGTCGCTTTGTCGGTTGCAAGCATTACGCTACTGTTATATTATAGGGCAAGGGAGAGGAAAAAGATTGTTGAACTGGAGGCAGCCCAGCTTGCTGATAAGTTGAAGCGAAATGAACTTGAAAAGGAATTGTCGCATCTCCGTATGGAGCAAGAGAAGAAAAAACTGGAAAAGTCGCAGCAGGACAATATGTCGATGTCATTGCAACTGGCTATGGTTGACAACGACAAACAGCAGAAAAGCCTTCGGTTCTTCGACGAACAGTTCCATCTTATTGATAATGAGTTCTGCCGTAACTTGGAGAAGACCTACCCGGACATCTCGAAATCAGAAGAACACCTTGTCTGTTTGATTAAGGCAGGACTGGACGCTCATGAGATAATGTCGGTTCTGAATATTTCCAGTTCTGGCCTTTACAAACTGCGTTATCGACTTCGTAAACGGCTCGGATTAAGGAACGAGAATCTTGAGCGTTATATAAAGAATATGGAAGGCTAGTTAAAGAATATATTGTAATGCCTTGGCTGTAATTCAGAAAAGACATTACAAAGGACCTTCTGAGATTCAGCTGAAATCCATCAGGGTGTATTTTGGATTGAAATACCCGATTTTTGACGAATTGCCAATTGGTTGTCTATCAGCTAATTGTGATTTTCGTGCAATATCAAGCTTGGCATTTTGCCTTTAGAATAGCCATTTCTTGTCTCATAAACGGGCATTATTTGCGTTGTAATCGGGTATCTTTCACTATCTAATTGGGTATCTTTCGTCTTGTAAAAGATACTCTTTTACAATTTTGCCGGTCATTAACTTCATTCTTTATGGTTTATCTCAGTCTTCAATTTTCCGGATTGAAGAAAAATCAGAGCAATAAAATACATGAAATGTTATGACAGGATGAATTTTCGTTGATATTCATTGGATGGCGTTTTCTTTTGGCGCAAACAGAAAAATATAGTATCTTTGCACGTCGAAGAATGTAAAGAGAATATTTATGCCAGAAGATTTTGATATACGTAGCGAACATGTCAGCGCGGCAGAGAAGGAATTCGAGAAAGCCCTCCGCCCGCTGAAGTTCGATGATTTCAGCGGTCAGAAGAAGGTCGTCGACAATCTGAGGGTCTTCGTCGAAGCCGCTAAATACCGTGGCGAACCACTCGACCACACTCTCCTTCACGGTCCTCCTGGACTGGGAAAGACTACCCTGAGCAATATCATTGCCAATGAGCTTGGCGTGGGATTCAAGATTACCAGCGGTCCGGTGCTCGACAAGCCGGGCGACCTCGCCGGTATCCTCACTTCGCTGGAGCCTAACGATGTGCTGTTCATCGATGAGATCCACCGCCTGAGCCCTGTCGTCGAGGAGTACCTCTACTCGGCTATGGAGGACTACCGTATCGACATTATGATAGACAAGGGCCCGTCGGCACGGTCAATCCAGATTGATCTGAATCCGTTCACGCTCATCGGAGCGACCACCCGCAGCGGACTGCTTACGGCGCCTCTGCGTGCCCGTTTCGGAATAAACCTGCACTTGGAGTACTATGACCCGGAGACATTGCAGAAGATTATCATGCGGTCGGCAAGGTTGCTGAAGGTGCCTATTGACGACGATGCTGCCATCGAGATTTCGCGGCGGAGCCGTGGCACGCCTCGTATAGCCAACTCACTGTTGCGCCGTGTGCGTGACTTTGCTCAGGTGAAGGGCAACGGACGTATTACAAGCGAGATAGCTAAGGTGGCTCTGCAGGCCCTGAATATCGACCGGTACGGACTCGACGAGACCGACAACAAGATTCTGCTCACCATCATCGACAAGTTCCGTGGCGGACCTGTCGGCGTATCGACCATCGCTACTGCCATCGGCGAGGATGCCGGAACGGTGGAGGAGGTCTACGAGCCGTTCCTCATTATGGAGGGATTCATCAAGCGCACTCCCCGCGGACGTATGGCAACGAAGCTCGCCTACGACCATCTCGGGCGCAACCCGTACTCGGGAAATATCATGGAGCCATCGCTGTTCTGACACTCATAGACTTTAATTTTATGGAAAGAGTAGGAATATTTACAGGAACATTCGACCCGTTCACCGTCGGTCACGACTCCATTGTCCGCCGTGCCCTGCCGCTGTTCGACAGGCTTGTCGTTGCTGTGGCGGTAAGCAAGTTGAAGAATACCGACGAGGAGATAGCCCAGCGTGTCGATGAAATAAAGGCTATCTATAAGGATGAGCCCCGTGTTAAGGTCATCTCTTACAGCGACCTGACCATCGACATGGCAAAGCGTGAGGGCGCTGCGTTCATTGTCCGTGGCGTCCGCTCGGTGAAGGACTATGAGTACGAGCGTGAGCAGGCTGAGTTTAACCGCAAGTTCGGCGGGCTTGAAACGGTTCTCCTCTTTGCCGAGCCGGGGCTTGAGAGTGTCAGCAGCACATTGGTCCGTGAGCTCAAGTTCTTCGGCAGGGATGTCACCGAGTTCCTTCCAAGATAAACCTTTGCAACCCAGTTGCACGAACTTCTTCTTACCTTTGCACTCAGAAATAAAAATTTGATATAGGCATGAACAAAAAGGTCAAGAGAATTATCGTTGCGGGAATACTGCTCATTATCGACTGGTATATTTATCACGACTCAACATCGAACATCTACGCTCAGGCACTCGTCTATCTGTTACCTTATCTTATAGTAGGCTATGACGTACTCCTTGAAGCATGGGAGGGCATTACCGAACGTGACCCGTTCAATGAGGACTTCCTTATGGCTGTGGCAACCATCGGCGCAATGTTTATAGGATTCGTGCCCGGCGCACAGGCACAGTTTCCCGAGGCAGTGCTCGTTATGCTGTTCTTCCAGGTCGGTGAGGTCTTCGAGGATTATGCCGAAGACAATAGCCGACGGTCAATCAATCATTTGATGAGTATCCGCCCCGATGTGGCTACCGTTCTCCGTGATTCTGCCGACCATACGGGCAAGCAAGAGCTTACCGTTGACCCGAAAGACGTAAAGATAGGTGAAACCATTGTTGTTCGTCCCGGTGATAAGATTCCACTTGACGGTGAGATTATCGAGGGCGCATCCTCTCTGAACACCGTTGCACTGACCGGCGAGAGTATGCCGCGGAGTGTAAAGGTTGGTGATGCCGTCGTCTCCGGATGTGTCAATGAGTCGGGCGTGCTGAAAGTAAAGGTGACGAAGACTTTCGGAGAGTCGACCGCCTCGAAGATTATCGACCTTGTTGAGAATGCCGGCGACAATAAGTCGAAAAGTGAGACATTCATCCGCAAGTTCGCCCATGTCTATACCCCTATTGTTGTTTTCTCGGCTATTGCCCTTGCCATTATCCCGCCATTGGTTTTGGGTGGCGGATGGGCTGACTGGGTCTACCGTGCGTTGACATTCCTTGTAGTCAGTTGCCCGTGCGCACTGGTTATCTCCGTTCCTCTGACATTCTTCGGCGGTATTGGCGGAGCCGGCCGTAACGGTATACTTATAAAAGGTGGAAACTATATGGACACTCTGTCGAAGGTAGGCACGGTGGTGTTCGACAAGACAGGTACCCTGACCAAAGGAGTTTTTGCCGTTGAGGCTGTCCACCCGGATAAGATGGACAAGAAGGAACTCCTTCACCTTGCCGCCCATGTCGAGCGGTTCTCCACCCACCCAATAGCCGCTGCCCTGCGTGAGGCTTACCCTGATGAGCAGGACGGTTGTAAGGTCGAGAATGTCCGTGAGATTGCCGGCAATGGCGTTGAGGCTGATGTCAACGGCAAGCATGTGTCCGTTGGCAATGATAAGCTCATGCATAGTATTGGTATTGAGCTCCATGAATGCGAGAAGTGCCACGACATGGTTGATACCGTTATCCATGTTGCTGTTGATGGCGTCTATGCCGGACATGTTGTCATTGCCGATCAGATAAAGGACGACTCAGCCGAGGCTGTAAGCAAGCTGAAGGCACTTGGCGTCGAGCGTACTGTGATGCTCACCGGCGACCGTGAGAGGGTTGCCGCCAGTGTTGCCGGACGGCTTGGTATCGATGAATACCATTCTGAGCTACTGCCTGCCGACAAGGTTGAGAAGGTGGAGTCTCTGCTGAAGACCAAAGGAGAGAAGAAGACACTTGCTTTCGTTGGTGACGGTATCAATGACGCTCCTGTACTCGCCCGTGCTGATGTTGGAATAGCAATGGGTGCCCTTGGCAGTGACGCCGCCATCGAAGCCGCCGATGTAGTGCTCATGGACGATAAGCCGTCGAAGATTGCCACTGCCATACGTATTGCCCGCCGTACTATCCGCATTGCCCTGGAGAATGCGTGGTTTGCTATCATTGTCAAGGTTGCTATACTTGTGCTTGCCGCCATTGGCGCGCTGGGCTCTTTGGCTATGGCGTTCGCCGTCTTCGGTGATGTCGGTGTGATGGTTATCTGTGTTCTCAATGCTACACGGGCACTGAGAACTAAATTATAATGTATAATGTATAATGTATAAAGTATAATGTACAATTTATAATTTATAATGTATAAAGTATAATGTACAATTTATAATTTCTAATTTATAATTTCTAATTTATAATTTCTAATTTATAATTTCTAATTTATAATTTCTAATTTATAATTTCTAATTTATAATTTATAAAGGGGGGAGAGCCTGAGCATTTGTTTCTAGAAGCAATGTAGGCAAGAATGTAGGAGCGGCGAACTCCGATTCGCCGAAAGTAGTTGGCTATGATTATACTTTCGGCGAATCGGAGTTCGCCGCTCCTAACATATTGTCTAAACGGAGTTCGCCGCTCCTAACATGGTGCAACACAATAAGGTATAAGCTATTTCCTTTTTAATATATTTGCAATTATCCATGAAAAAGTTTTTTTAAAACATGTTACAATAAATAATATCATCCGTCTTAAGTGTGAAAAAGGCATAAACCTAAATGCCGTTAGAGGACTTAACAATCGCATATTGAATAAGTTAGCAACCCCTAAACTGGAAATATAATATAATAACAAATCAATCAAAAAAACGAAAGAAGCAGGAAAAGACGGAA
This sequence comes from uncultured Prevotella sp., assembly GCA_900315635.1. Lineage (GTDB taxonomy): Bacteria > Bacteroidota > Bacteroidia > Bacteroidales > Bacteroidaceae > Prevotella. Next base: position 33,442 of record OMZV01000021.1, on the reverse strand, counting down.
CAATTAGAACTAAAGAAAACAGAAAATACGGCCTGGAATTTAAATAAATCGAAGGCACGTAGTCTGTAGTAACCAAAATCAAAAACATTACATTAATAATTTTAAATCCAGATCTATGAATCAACTGAAGAAAGTTGCTTTGACCCTGGTCTTGATGGTTACCTGTATGGTAGCTAGCGCTCAGAGCGTAAAGGGAACGGTCAAAGACTCCCATGGCGAGCCTCTCATTGGAGTGAGCATTCTCGTCAATGGCAAACCAGTTGCCGTAACAGACGTTGACGGTAACTTCACAGTATCAAATTTATCGCCAAACACCGAGCTGACTGCCAGCTACGTTGGCTACAAGCCTCAGAAGATGAAGGTGGGACACGGCTCCGACCTCAGCATCGTCATGAGCGAAGAGGATAACGACCTCGACGAAGTAGTTGTCATCGGATTCGGCGCAGTTAAGAAGCGTGACCTCACCGGTTCTGTCTCCAGCGTCAAGAGCGAGGAGATCCTCCAGGCACCGGTTTCCAGCGTCGCTTCATCTCTCCAGGGCCGTGTCACCGGTCTTGACATCAACGGCTCAGAGCTCCGTATTCGTGGTAACCGTTCAATCAATGGTTCCAACGCACCTCTCGTCATCATCGACGGTGTGCAGGGTGGCTCGCTCAGCGACCTCAACCCTGACGATGTCGAGTCGGTCGACGTGCTGAAGGATGCATCATCAACAGCTATCTACGGTTCGCAGGGTGCCAATGGTGTTATCATCGTTACCACCAAGAAGGCTGAGGCTGGCAAGATGCGTATCTCTTATAACGGCTATCTCACAATGGCTTCACGCGAGCAGCATCCTGACTATCGCAGTGGTGCCAACTACTATGAGGCTCGCCGTATTGCCGCTGAGAATGCCGGTGCATGGCACAGTGCCGACGACGACCTCAACCTCTTCGGAGCTGCAGGTCTTGCCGCTTACAAGGCTAATGCATTCACCGACTATGACCATCTGCTCCAGCGTTCGACAACACTCTCGACACGCCACTCTCTGACTATGTCGGGTGGTAACGACCGTACCACAGGACGGTTCAGTGTCAGCTATGCCAACGATGGAAGTAAGTGGAAGAAGAGCGGTGGCACTGACCGTTATACTCTCCGTGCCAACATCGACCACAAGCTCCGCAAGTGGATTACAGCTGGTGTTGACTTCCAGTTGACTTACAACTCCAGCGAGAGCTCTCCTTACCAGAATTCTCCTGTAACAGGTATCCAACTCGGTTCGCCTTACGGTTACTATGACGAAGAGAGCGATACTTACGTTATCGGCGATGAGCTCGTCGAGCGTCCTCTGACTGCTTCAGGATATGTCAACCCGCTTATCAATGCCGTTTCCGACGATCTCTATAAGTCTGAAAGCAAGAGCACCAATGTCATTGCCAACGGCTATTTGGACATCCATCCTATCGACGGTCTTTCGTTCCGTTCACAGCTTGAGGCTTACCTCACCAACACCAGCGTCGGAAGCTATACTGACAAGGGCTCTGCTGAGGAACTCACCGGCGGTACCGACAAGTCGACCGCTAAGTTCACAAAGGGCAACGGTACTTACGTTGAGTGGAACAACATCCTGACTTATCAGTTCAAGTGGCTCCCTGAGGATCATCACCTCACTCTTACAGCCCTGACATCATGGAACAAGACCACCAATGACAACCTCTCGGCTACATCTTACGGTCAGACTCTTGCCAGCAACCTCTGGTACAACCTGGCAAGTAACAATGCCGACCAGGGTGGTATGACTCATACCAGCGCTTACACCAAGGAGCAGAATATGAGCTACGCTTTCCGTGTGAACTACGACTGGAAGAGCCGCTACCTCTTCACCGCTTCTCTCCGTCGTGATGGTAGCTCTAAGCTCGCCAAGGGTCACAAGTGGGACACATTCCCATCTGCCGCACTCGCATGGCGCGTCACTGAGGAGCCTTGGATGCAGAAGACCAAGTCTTGGCTCAACGACTTGAAGATCCGTGCCACTTACGGTGTCACCGGTAACTCAGGTATCGGAGTATACGGTACACAGACCGGTCTGACATTCGCCAACTGGAGCTTCGGATTCCAGGATACTCCTGTCAACCGTTACATCCTTGGTCAGCTCGATGCCAATGGCTCAGGCTATTACGTTATCGGTAACCAGGATACAAAGTGGGAGAAGTCTAAGACATTCGACCTTGGTTTCGACGCATGGTTCGTCAACAACCGCATCAACTTCACATTTGACTGGTACTACACCAAGACCACCGACCTTATCCTTCTCCGTTCTCTCCCAACTTCATCAGGTCAGGACGGTAAGTATGCTACTTACACCAACATCGGCGCAACAAGCAACCGTGGTGTCGAGTTTGCCATCAACACCCGCAATATCGATACTCCTAACTTCAAGTGGAATTCTACTCTTACGTTCTCTGCCAACAAGGAGAAAATCGATGAGCTCGTAGACGGTACAAACATTCAGGTCGGAACTGATAAGGAAGACGGAACTCTGATGCTCGGTCATCCTATCCACTCTTACAATACATATACTTACGACGGAATCTGGACATCAGCTCAGGCTGACCAGGCTCATCAGGTATTTAAGGACAACGACAAGAAGACTTCCTTCGAGCCGGGCGACATCCGTGTCGTCGACCATGACGGTGATGGCGTCATCGATGAGAACAAGGATATTGGCTATGTCGGCTCTACTACCCCGAAGTGGTTCGCTGGATTCAACAACGATTTCTTCTACAAGAACTTCGACCTCAACATCTATCTCTATGCGCGTTGGGGACAGTGGGGTGAGTCGCCTATGGCTAACTTCGACCCTGCAACAGGTGGTGACTATACCAACATGAACTACTGGGTGAAGGATGTCAACGAAGGCGGTGACCTTCCGGCACTGAACTCTTCAATGAAGCTCTTCGACTACCGTGGCTATCAGTCTTTGTGGTACTGCGACCATTCATTCCTGAAGGTAAAGCGTATCTCTCTCGGATACTCTATCCCGAACACAGCCCTGCAGAAGATTGGAATAAGCAAGCTCCGTGTTTACTTCACTGCGAACAACCCGTTCTATGTAGTAAAGGACGACTGGATGAAGCATCGCGATCCGGAAGGACAGCAGCGCAGCTACACCATCGGTCTGAACATCAACTTCTAATTACTATAACCAAATATGATACATATAAATTTAAAATATATCATCGGCTCACTCTTCATTGGAGCCGTAACGCTCGGGGGATTCACTTCGTGCTCGCTCGACGAGGACAACCCTTCAGGCGAGGGTGCCGACCAGGCATTTGTAAAGACCCAGGGCATGGAGTATCTGGTCAACCAGCTCTACTATAACTTCCGTTGGAAATACTTCGGACGTGAAGATCCTGTCCTCTACATGGAAGGCTCAGGCGACCTCTGGCAGACCCGTGCCAACAACTATGGATATGGTAAGCAGCTATCCAGATACATCGACCTGCAGGGCGACCGTGGACAGATTGCCGGCGCGTGGAACCGTGTTTACGATAACATCAACGTAGCAAACACTATTATCAACCGTCTTGATGGAGTCAATGATATTGACGACAAGACCAAGGCTGACTTCGACGGTGAGGCTCGCTTCATGCGTTCTTACTGCTACTGGTGGCTTTGCGAGTTCTTCGGTGATGTTGAGCTCCGCACTCAGGAAACAACTACTCCTGTATTCACAGCTGTCCGCACTCCACGCACCCAGATTTACGACCAGGTTATCATCCCTGACGCTGAGAAGGCTTGTGAGGAACTTCCTGTAAGTCCTTATGATGGCGATGTCGGCCGTTCGACAAAAAAAGCAGCATACGCTCTGCTTGCCCGTGTCTGCCTGACCCGTGCACAGTATGCCACCGGCGACAGTGCCCGCGTGTTCTATCAGAAGGCTCTCGATGCAGCCAACTATGTTATCAACAACAAGGCTGCCCTCGGCATCAAACTCTATAATACTTATGATGAGATTTGGCAGGCTAAGAACAACAAGACCAACACAGAGTTCCTGTGGGTTTGCTCTCACTCGTCGAACCCATCACTCAACCCTCAGCAGAAGAATGCCAACCGACTGCATATCTACTTTGCTCCGAAGCTCAACGAGCGTGCCGGTATCACCACGACTGCAACGTCATGGGAGTACCCGAAGGAGATGGGTGGATTCTCTATGGAGCCGAACTACTACCTGCTGAACCTCTATGCTGACTGGGATGCACGTTATGATTCTTTCTTCCAGGAGGACTTCCCGGAGAACAACCCACGTGGCCAGTATCGTTGGTCGGCTGTTATGGTAAAGAACTTCCGCGCACCTGAGTCACTGGTTGGTAAGACAGTTAAGGATGGTCAGACCGTTCTGAAGTTCACCCGCAAGGTCGTTCCGGAGTCTGAGCGTGAGAAAGTCAACTATGCCGTTGTCGACATCAATGACATGTTCGATACCCAGCACAAGACAGCTCTTGGCGGTGCCCGTCAGAAGGACATCAACGATACTGTTGCAACAAATACCTACATTGCAACATCTTATCCTCGTTTCATGAAGTACCGCATCTGGGATCGTGACCCGAACGGAACATTCCTGCTCGGTTCTGGTGATGGAAAGAGCGGTGCCAACACTACCGTTGGATTCGCCGACGTTCCTCTGATTCGTTATGCTGAGGTTCCTCTTATTGCCGCCGAGTGCTACATTCAGCTCGGTCAGCCTGCTCAGGCAGCCCAGGTCATCAACTCAGAGATCCGCACCCAGCGTATCGTAAAGCCGGGTCACAGTCTCAGCGAGGCTCAGGTTACAGCTTCTGACATGACCATCGAGTGGATTCTTGCCGAGCGTGCACGTGAGCTCTGCGGTGAGTGGCTCCGTTGGTTCGACCTTAAGCGTACCGGTAAACTCGTTGAGTATGTGCGTGGTCACAACCCGTCAATGGACGGTATCGATGTTGTCGATGAGCACAATAACCTCTGGCCTATCCCGAACACATTCCTCGACAAGCTCCAGAATGCTGAGGAATTCGGACAGAACCCAGGTTATGATCCATACGTAAGAAGCGGAAAGTAATCCGACATCTATACTATAGTAGGGGAGAACAATGCGTAGAGCGTTGTCTTCCCTACTATAAATTAAAGCCTTGATACATATACCAAAGAACTAGAATAAACTAAACCAAACCAATAAATAAAACAAATCAGACTATTATGAGAAAAATTACTTTAATTACGGCTGCCCTTTTGGTAGCTGCATCGGGTTTTGCCCAGGACACTTTGGGAATCCAACGCCCGAAGGTCTTTAATGAAGACGGTACTTACATTTACGACGACTTCGCCTACATCACAACCAACGATTTTCCTAAGGGAAAGGATGGCGCAACCGTTACTTATTATGAGTCCGACGCTCTGAAGAACTCCATCAAGAGGGATGAGACCACAGAGAGTGGCTATGCCAAGAGCAATCTCCGCCACTGGGGCGTAGGCTATGATGTCGACTATGTTTGGAAACTCAATTGCAGCGACTGGGACGAAAGCAAGAAGTGCCACAATCCTGAGACTCTTGGCTCTGAGGGCTACGAGTTTGGTTTCGATGTAACCATCCCTGATGGCAAGCACTTCACCGTTGACTCTCTCGACCTTGACCTTCTCGTTGAGCAGAATCCTATCTATCAGGTAACCATCACCGGTCCTAATGGTGATATCCGTTACGATTCCAACTGGATTACCGGTTCGGGTGCTTACAGCAGTGCTCAGTGGGGCATGGGCTCTTACATGATGGTAAAGCCTGACGCTGTAAGCTTCTACTATCCTGATGGCTCAAACGCTAAGTGTCAGTACAGCTGGTTCAAGAGCGTTCTCGATGGTACTAAGTTCATTAACGACGAGGCTGCAACAATCCGTGAGGACCTCACTCTCAACGCAGGTACATACAAGGTCCGTGCAAAGGTTGACCTCAAGAAGAACAGCGAGAAGGGTCTCAGCTTCGACCACTTCATGCTCTATGGTGAGCTTGGCGATGGCTTAGTTGACGCTATCAAGAACATCCAGACCGACAATAAGGTTCAGGACAACCGCATGTTCAACCTCGCTGGTCAGCAAATCAGTGCTCCTATGGCTGGTCAGATTTACATCATGAACGGCAAGAAGTACATTGGTAAGTAAACAACTTCTTAAAACTTAATATTCTAAAGGCGTGATTTCACATTCTGTGGAGCCACGCCTTTTTCTGTTCCTATTGGCGCAAGATGTAACATTTTAGTCGATTTACTTGCCATTATTCCCTTTTTGTAGTATATTTGCATCCACATACTAAAACAAACAAAAACAAACTATTCTATGAACTATTTTATGAAGAGATTTACTCTGTTCATGCTTTCGCTCATGGTCTTTACCGGTGTGTACGCCCAGACCTACATCCAACCGGCTGACAGCTATGCGGGCGGAAGCGGAACGAAGGCGGACCCTTACCAGATTGCCACCATCGGACAACTGGCAAAGCTTGCCAATGATGTCAACACTACCGCCAACATCAGCCGCGGAAAGTATTATGTCCTGACTCAGGACATCACCGTCAATGCCAATCTTCTGGCCAATGACGATGCCACCTTGGAGAGCCAGTCGTCATTCGCACTGTTCCGTCCTATCGGAACATTCTCTGGCTATGACTCCTATCAGCCGTTCCAAGGCAAGTTCGACGGACAGGGACACACTATCAGCGGACTGTTCATGACAACATTCGAAGGCAATACCGCACTCTTCCGTGTTGCCGAAGGTGCCACTATCAAGAACCTCAACATTGCCGACACATATATCTATGGTGGAAAGTATTGCGCCGGTATAGTCTCCGTGCTCAACAAGTCGAAGGTCGTCAACTGCTCTTTCCAGGGCAAGATAAAGTCATGGGAATGGTATACAGCCGGTATAGCCGGACAAGTCCTCTGGAGCTCAGAGGTCCGCAACTGCTATGCCGATGCCATCCTTGACGGCAAGGCTTACTCCGGTGGTCTCGTCGGAATCATCGGTAAAGAGGCAAGTGACGGCGCAAGCTACAACTCAACTGTCGAAGGTGGATTCGGCTATTGCCAGTTCAAGCATACCGTGGCAGGAGCTGACGCGTCAAAGGACGGCGGTATTGTTGCGTGGATTCGCAACGGAGCCACAGCCCTCAATGCCTTCTTCCGTCCTATGACCAGCAAGGCTGTAGGCACTAATGACGGCACAATGCGCAACCTTAAGCGCCTCCGCCAGTCGAAGAACTTCCTCGACAAGTCAACCCTCGACTCCCTCAACCACTGGGCTGAGCATATTCCGGGGGCTTGCCGTTGGGTTACCGGCACGTCTTATCCTAAGTTCGACTTCACCACCACTACACCTGAAGAGGAAGAAGCCGACATCAATACTATTGCCACCGACCCTTCGCCTGCCGATGATGACACTCACGCGCCTAGCGAGAATGGCAAGGTTACTCTCGGTTGGACACTTCCTGCCGATGGACTGACCGTTAGCCAGCAACTCTATTTCGGCACCGACTCCGTGGCTGTTGCTACAGGCACTAACGCCAATGTCACCCTCGCCAAGGAGAATACTTACACTATCGACATCAATGACTATACCTCGACTTACTTCTGGCGTGTCGACTGCACTAACGGCAATGGCGAGACTAGCCACGGAACAGTGTGGAGCTTCAGCCCTGCACGCCTTGCCTTCCCGGGCGCCGAGGGCTATGGACGCTTTGCCCGTGGCGGTCGCGGTGGCAATGTTGTCTATGTGACAAACCTTAAGGATTACAATCCTAACTCCGAGAATGCCGACTCTGCCGCCGTCATTCCGGGTTCTCTCCGTTGGGCTCTGACCAACCATTCAGGTCCCCGCACCGTTGTCTTCAAGGTAGGCGGAGTCATTGACATGGGTCTCAACCCTGTATTCATCGACGATGACGTGACCATTGCCGGACAGACAGCACCGGGCAAGGGAATCTGCATCTATCACAGTGACCTCGCCATTGGCAACGATAATATCTGCCGTTTCATCCGTGCCCGTCGTGGAGCCGGAGCAACTGGCAATGCTATGGGTGTAGCCGGAAAGAGCCATTCTATCATCGACCACACCACTCTCAGCTGGGGAACCGACGAGACATTCAGCTCACGCAGTGCCAAGAACATCACTTTCCAGCGCTCCATCATCTCCGAGGCTCTCGGTATAGCCAATCATAAGAACTATCCTGCAGGCACAAACCACGGCTATGCCGCAACCATTGGCGGCGACATCGGCTCATTCCATCATAACCTCCTTGCCGATTGCGAAGGCAGAAACTGGAGCATGGGTGGCGGCACTGACGCATCGGGCGCTTACGCCGGACGACTCGACATATTCAATAATGTAGTCTACAACTGGCACAACCGTACCACCGATGGCGGAGCCCATGAGATCAACTTCGTCAACAACTACTACAAGGTGGGTGCAGCCAACAACCACAACATGCTCTTCAGCCTTCAGCTTGAGGGCAACCTGCCGGGCACTCAGAGTGCTTACGTCAGCGGAAACATCCGTGACAATGCCAATGGCTCGCTCACTCAGGACAAGCAAGGCGACACTTACGAGCTCCAGATTCGTGACGGACGCAGCCTGTCGGACGTCAACTGGCAGTACTTCGTCAATGAGCCGTTCTTCCCGTCTTACGCTACTATAGAGCCTGCAAAGCTCGCCTATAAGACCACTCTCAGTGATATTGGCGCCAACCAGCCGGAAGTCGACAATACCGATAGCCGTATCGTCGGCGAGACCCTTAACCGCACATACACCTATACTGGCTCACGCTCAGGCATCAAGGGTGAGATCGACAATGAGTCGGATGCCGGTGGACTGGAAGTCTATGAGACCACAGCACAGGCTGACGATTATGACGCCGACCTCGACGGAATCCCTGCATGGTATGAGATTCTCATCGGGACATCCGACAATGAGCCGACAAACAATAACGATACTAATGGTGACGGTTATTCCGACCTTGAAGACTACCTCAACTTCATGGCTCAGGAGCACCGCATCATGAAGCCGGGCGAGTCAGCCGACATCGACCTTCAAAGCCTTTTCCGTGGCTTCACCAAGTCGCCGTCATACTCTTACAGCTATGCCGGCTCAGCCCTGACACTCACTCAGAATGGCTCTAAGCTTACCGTAAATGCTTCCGCTAATGGTGGCTCGCTCAATAATATTGCCCTGACCGTTACCGATGGTGATGGCGACACAATGACCCGCCAGCTCAACATTGCCGTTACAGGTGACCCGACAGCCATTTCTTCCCTCCGTTCTGATTACAGCGCCGAGGTCAAGAGCTATGCCGTCTACACCACTGATGGCCGTCTCATTGCCAAGGGTGGTCGCCTCTCCGGTGGTGTCAACTCCCTGCAGCTGCCCGACCAGCATTCCGGTCTTTATATCCTTAATGCAGTCTATTCTGATGGCACAGAGCATAGCTTCAAGGTTCTGAAGAAGTAAACTCATCCCCAATACACTAAAGAAAATCCCCGTAACCATAATCATTTGGCTACGGGGATCTTTCGTTAAATGTTATTAATTATCGTTTTGTTGCCTTTCTCTAGCCGTGTTTGTAATCGATTGATAGTCAGATGGTTTGTTGGCAGCGTCAGATTGCGTTGTAATCGGGCATGTTTTAGGGCCTAAAAGATACCCGATTACAAGCTAAAAGATACCGTTTTACAGCGTAATTTGGCATGTATTAGAATCGTGTAAATTATTTTCCTAAGAATTGCTTCTATTGTTGTTTCTGGTTATTGATTATCGGCAAAGTTAATGATTTATTTGAAAAAATCAATAGCGGTTTTCCGCTATTTTCTGTCGGGGCGTAATATTGTTTGTGCTAAACCAATTGACCTTAAAGATAAAATCAATATCCGCAATCGTATAATCGACCTCGTCGTTTTTAATATTTGTATAGGCTATCGCTAGAACCGAAGGTCACTGTCAGAACGAAGTGAGGGGTAAAGTAAATCATTCAAATCTATTCAAATCACTCAACTTTAATAATTTTTCAATAAATCCAATAAAAAAATCCCCAAAGCAGAGAATGTTTAATCGAAGCTGGTTTCAGTCTTGAGTGGTTAAACATTCTCTACTTTGGGGAAACTTATAGAGGAATTAATCCTATTATTTCATTACTTTCTTCACGGTTCCATCGGCATAGCGGACGATGTTGAGACCGGTAGAAAGGCGGTCGGTCTGCTTGCCGTCAATGGTGTAGACTGCTACGATGGCAGGAGTCTTTGCACTTTCGCCGGTGTTGACCTCAGTGATGCCGTCGACGGTTCCCTTGCCGGCAACAGCTGCCTTGCTAAGTCCGCCGAACTCATTGGCTGCCTGTACCTTGTAAGTACCATCGCCGGTGAAGGCATACTCGGTATCAGTTGTGAAGCCTACGACCTCGTCGCCCTTTGTGATGACGTAGCAGATAGCGTAAGGAACAGCGTCCCATGTAATCTTGTCTTCGCCCTTGACAGGCTGAGGCGCGGCGCAAGGCTCACAGATGAGCTCCGGATTCCATGCATCGTCGCCACCACAAACGTTCTTGATGGTGTACTGAGCTGCCTGCTCGGCTGTAAGTACGGCTGTCTCGCTCTTTCCGCGGATGGTATCGTTGGTGGCACTGTCGATATAATAGTAGTCGGTACGGCGGTGTGACAGGTCGACAGGATTGCCGTCGCCGTCCATTGTGTTGTACTCAGCCCACAGTGCAGGCAGTCCGCCCATTGTCTCATACCAGCCGGTAGCCGGGATGGTGACCTCAGCCTTGGTGTTGATGTAGACAGTCTTTGGAGCAGCATGCCATGGACGTCCGAGCCATACGCTTGTCTCTGACGGAATGCCAGGAGCGGTGATTACGTTGTTGAGGAAGACATATCCCCACTTTGTGCCCTTAGGATGGTTTGGAGCCACGATGAATCCGCCGGATTTGCGTACGATGTTGATTGAGTCGTTGTAGATCATGATGTCGCCCTGACCATAGAAGAAGTCGACGGCACCCTCGATCCAGCTGTTGGTGATGAATGCACGGTGAGCCAGTCCGCCACCGGTGAACCATGTGTCCTGATAAGAACGCAGCTTCATGTTGTTCATTACGAGCTTGTCGCCGTTAGAGCAGAGAGCCAGTGCCTGTGGACCGTTGTTCTGATCGACACCCCAGCTGTTCTGAAGGTCTACACCCTCGATGTAGTCGTTGTCGGACTCGATGTCGAGAGTAGCACCGTCGTTGATTCCGTAAGCGTTGTCACCGCCAGAGCGGCGGTTGTCGGCTATGGTTACGAGGTTCTTGTCCTGACCGATGATGTGGATGTAAGGCTTCTTTGCCGGAATGGTGACATGTCCGGTGTAAGTACCCTTCTTGACGAAGATGAGCCACGGGGTGGTGCGTCCTGACGGAGCAGCGTCGATGGCTGCCTGCAGAGTTGTGTAGTCGCCTGTGCCGTCGGCTGCAACAATAGCGTCATAGAGGCGTGCGGCTGGCTGGGTGCGCTCCATTGTCGTGAAGGCGATGGATGTTCCGGCGTAAGCATTGCCGTTGCGGTCGGTGATAGCACCTGAAGGTATGGTGAATGTGTAAGCGGTAGCGTATTTCAGTCCGCTGTACTTATAGACAACGGTCTTTCCACTGACGATAGGCTGAAGAGTCTCGCCGTCGAGGGTAGCGTCGCCGGTACCTGCCTTGACCTTCTCGTCGAAGTTCAGGACGATGGAGCCGCTTGCGCTGACGCCTGTTGCGTTGTTCTCAGGGTTGGAGCTTACGAGTACAGGTGGAACGTCGTCGCTAGTCGACTCACTCTCGGCAAGGACATAGATCTCGGCAATAGCCAGACCGTCGTAGTCGCTTGATACTCCAATGAGTGGAGAAGAGTAGTCAGGATACCAGCGGACATAAACCTTGTCGCAGTTGCTGAATGAGTCAGGCAGCTGTATGTCCTGATTGCCCGACCAGCCACGGTTCGGCATTGTGAATGTGCCTACGGTGACGTAGTTCTTGCCGTCCTTTGAAGCCTGCTCGTAGTAGGTCGTGTAGGAGTTGTAGTTGTTGCCGAGGTCATTGCTGACGGTAACGTTCTTGTAACCATTGGTAGAGAAGCTTATCTCGAAGTACCATTTCTCAGAGAGGAACTTCCAGATGCGGGCAGCCCATTTGCCGTTCTCGTCGCCCTTGTTGTGACCGCGTGAGAGCCATGAGCTGGTCTTGCCTGCCTCGTTGCGCAGAGAAAGCAGACCGGCATTTTCGGTGTCAGCCTTGTAGTCGGCGGCACGCTCGGAAGCCGGCTCGTCGTCGTAGAGATCCCAACCGACGATATAGTCGGCTGCGCTGAAGTTTGCGGTAACGTTCTTCTCGCCGTCCATAACGATGTTACGCTCGGCGGCTGTGGTGTTATCCTCCCAACCGGTGAAGGTCAGGATCTTGTTGTTGATGGCAGTAAGCTTTACGTTTGTGCCTTCCTCGTAGTGGTGGACGCCGTCGACAACATTGCCTTGCGGCTCAACAGTGACGAGGTTGGAGCGTGCGCCATTGGTAAGATTGAGATTGAGTGCGTAAACTTCTTTCTTCGAGAAGTTGGCTGTCAGTTCGGTGTTTGCTGTTATATTGAATGTGTATGGGTTTGCTTCGGAGACTACGGCGCCACTGGCGTCTGTCCAGTTGGTGAAGTGATAGCCGAAGTTCTCGGTTACGCTGAGGGTTATCTCTGTGCCTTCGTCGAACTCAGAGCCTGCCGGCTTAACTGAGATTGAGCCAGCGCCTTCGGTCCCGAGCTTGGCACTGAAGGTGTATGAAGGCAGCTCGACGACTGTTCCCTCATATTTACCTGTGACGACAAAATCACGGAATCCGATCTGCTTGTTGTTGGCAAGACCCTTGACGTAAACCTTGGCATAGAATGGGGTAGAGTAGTTGGCTGTCAGCCCGGTAATGTCGAAGTCACAAACCGTTGGGTCGGTGTTGTTGCGGTTAGGATGAGTGTCCTGCATAAGTGAGAGCGTGTCGCTTCCGGCAATGGCAACGACGTCGATCTTTCCGCCGTTGGTTCCGAAGACAGCTGTCTTGAAGTGGAGGTGTGACGGAGTAAAGGTCAGTCCGTTCTTCGGGGTAATCATCAGGGTGATGGCGTCCTCGTCGTTGTTTGTTCCGACATTGCTGGTCTTAGGCTGTACCTTGTTGAAGTTTTCGCCATTGATAGCCTGAGGATTTGTCTCGGTAAGGTCTGAGCCAATAGACAGGCCGGTTACTGATACGAGCCCGTCCTGCGACATTGTGGCTGCCGACTCTTTGCTTGTGCCGTCGAATGGCCAGGTGGCTGTAACGCCGTCGGCACTTACGGCTGTTCCGGCTTCGCTCTTCTCGCCGGTAACGGTGAGGTAGTCGAGGTTCCAGTTGTTCTTAAGTCCGTTTCCGGCAATAAGGCGCACGATGATTTTATCCTTGTTGTTAGCCGAAACAGTAACGGTGTTCTCCTTGTAAGTCCACCATGTTGAGGCTGTTGTTGTTGCTCCGGCGTCAGTCCATGTTGTTCCGCCGTCGGTGGAAACTACTGCCTCCAGCGTTGCTTCGGCGTTGCCACCGTAAGCGCAGGCGTACTTGAAGGAAATGTTCTTATAGCCCTTGGTAGGCATTGAGAACTCATAGTAGTTGTTGTGCTTGGAAGCGTCGGTGTAGTCGGTGATGTCGTTAGCCTCGGTATCGTTGACCATGCGGGCTACGTGGTTGTTCCATCCTGAGCAGATAGACCAATAGCGACTTGATTTCATCGTCAATGCATAGTCGGTGATGGTGCCGATGCAAGAGTCAGGACGGATTACCGGCGTGTTGGCGTTGAACCATTGTGTCGGCACTTCGGCCCAGTCGCCTCCGTTAGGAGTATAGGTCGTCGTGGTTCCGTCGGCAACGGCATCATAGCCGCCTTCGAACGTCCATGACGCCAGCGTGACTGAGTTTTGTGCTACAAGTGCTGTAGGCAGCCCTAGAAGAACGACTGCCAGCAGCATGAGCTGTTTGAAAAAATTAGTCATGATTTGTATAGGTTTTATTTTATAATGTATTTCTTTCCGTTACGGATGAATATGCCGTGGCGTGGAGTTGCGATGCGCTGTCCCTGAAGGTTGTACCACACTTCGTCCTTCAGGGCTTCTGCGTTTTTTACGTTGGTAATGCCGGTGGCACTCATTGCCATGCCGTGGATGAGAACGTCGCTGATGCAGATAGTCTTGCCCTTAGCTGAGCCATTGTACCAAGGATAGACACGGACACGGAGTGTGTCGCCCTCGTGGAGCTCGATAACAGGCTGGACAGTGGCAGCCTCAATGTTGTTCGCAACCATCTTTGCCGGTGCGTAGAATGTGTGCTGGTTGGCAAAGTTAGGCTCGGTAGAGTAGTTGACGTGGCACTGCATGCCGTTGCCGCCTGCTCCGCAGATGAACAGTCCGATGGAATCGATGTTTAGAGTCGTTCCGGTCGATGGAGTGATACCGAATTGGATATAGCGGTCAGGGTTCTCGTCGATGTCGCCGTCAGGCCATACGTCGCCTATTATGAGGTTGCGCTGCATCTTGCGGCTGGCGTCGAAACCGGTGTAATCAGGCCATTTAGCGTTCTTGTTAGGGTTGGCATAGCGCTGAACGTACATGCCGGAGAACTCTTCCGGGAGAACATTGGCTGGACCTGTAAGGGTGAATGTAGAGTCCTTCTCAAGGCGCCAGTAGGCTTTGACCTCTTCACCGCCTTCGAGTGATATTGCTTCAGCGGTTACAGGAATCTCGATAGTCTTGTCGCCACAAGTTACGTTGATAGTACTGTTGGTGACGCCTGATGCAGAAAGGGTCAGCTGAGCGTAGAAAGACTTAACAATGGTGCCGTCGGTGTAGTCGATTGATGTACTCTCACCCCAGTTCTGCTGGTCGGTGGAAACCTTGACACCGTTGTTGGCTGTGATGTTGATTGTTCCGCTTTCAGGAGTCAGACCGAATGCTGACAGTGAGAACTCCTTGGTCAGTGTCTGTCCGACGTATGACTTGCCGAGGTCGGCTGATGTAGGTGATACGCTGATGTCACTGCTGATTTGTACGTCGTTGGCAAGGATACCCTGAGCCTTCATGCGCTCTGCGCAGAGACGGGCGATGAGTGTTGCGCCGGTGGTGTTGAGGTGGGTTGAGCCATTGCCGTCGCTGAGAAGCTCGTGGCATCTGGCGTCGCCATAGCTCTCAAAGAGGTCGGCTGTAGCTGTTGTCAGGTCGATGAACGGAACATTCATTGAGTCGGCAACCTGCTTCATCTGATAAGTATAGTCCATGCTGTGGTCGGATGCAGGAACACTCTGATTCTCCTTAAGTCCATCGGCTGTGAGAACAGAGAAGCTGTCGCCGAGGTCGTGACGACCATTACGGCGAATCTTTCCGTTACTTCCGAAGTACATGCGGCAGATAGGAGCTACAAGCACTGGATTGCAGCCAGCTGCACGGGTGTCGTTTACATAATTAATAAGGGCTTTCTTATATGTTCCGCTTGGTGTTGTACCGCGCAGGTCGACAGCGTTGGCACTTGTCCGATCGCCTTTGCTCAGATAGTAAGCCTTCAGGGAATCACCGTCGACACCACCGTTCTTCTCGTCGTTGTGGGCGAACTGGATAAATACGTAGTCGCCTGCCTTAAGCTGCTTCTTGACAGCCGGCCAGCGTGCTGCGTCACGGTAGAAGCCTTTACTGTCGGCTCCACCCTTACCATAATTGACAACGGTAACGCTGTCGGGATTGAGGAATTGCTGTAGATACATGCACCAACCACGGGTGATAGTGCTGTTTTCATCGTAGTTTGCCATTGTTGAGTCGCCGATGGTATGCACCTTGATAGCTTGTGCTGTGACAATGCCTAAGGTGAGCATAATCGTCAGGACTGTTAGCCATTGGTTTTTTTTCATTGTTGTTTTAGTATTTAGTTTGATTATTTTGCTAGTCTTACGGGTGCAAAATTACAATCAATTCAACAATGATACGGGGTAGAAAACAGCCAAAGGAGTGGAAAAAACAGCCAAAGGAGCTTATTCGTGCTCCTTTGACCTATAATCGGTTGGTGTCATTCCGGTGGATTGGCGGAATGTGCGTGAGAAATACTTCGGGTCGGAGAATCCGCAGCGGTAGGCAATGTCTGAAATTGCCATCTTTGTTGTTGCAAGCAATGAGCAGGCTCGCTTTATGCGTGCTTCACGAAGGAAGTCGGCTGGTGTGACGCCAACGAGCATCTTCATCTTGCGGTTGAGGCTTGAACGTGACACCGCTGCGGCAGAAGCCATATCGTCGACATTGATCTCTGAATCCATGATGTGCTCTTCTATGAAGGAAACGACACGGGACATAAAGGCATCGTCTTCAGGTGAGAGCTGTGTCGATGAATTCGTGGCTTTTGTCTGCTCGTCACTGCCTTCTTTAGCCTCTGCTGATGTCGCCTTTGCTTCTGCTGATGTCGTCGCAATAGCCTCTTTGCTTGGCTCAGATTCGATGGAATTGGCGGTTTCATCGACTTTAGAGTTCTTCTCAAGCAAAGCCAAATAGGCTTCGAGTGTTTCTTTCTGCTTACGCTGGATGTTGCGGATGTAGCGGCGAGTCCACACAAAGGCGAAGGCAAGCCCACCGAAAATAAGCAATAACAGCAACTGGAACCATACCGTTTCTGTAAACTTCGGTTCTACAGTTATCTTCAGACTCCTTATCTTCGGGTTCCATTTGCCTAGAGCATTGGTAGCACGCAGTTCAAGAGTATATTCGCCGGGAGCCAACTCCGACAGTCTTACTGTGTTGCTATTGCCCAGATAATGCCAGTCGGCATCGCCTTGAACCCGGTAAGCGTATCGGATATTCTTCGGGTTACGGTAGTCGAGTTCGGCAAAGGAGACAGTAACGGTACGTTCGTGGGAGTTGAGCTTTACCTCTTTTAATTGGTTTACTATGTAGTCAGGGTTTTGATTCTCTATTGTCAATGATGTGAGAACTATTGGGAAGAACGTTCCATCGTCGCTGAACACTCCGTCTTCCATCATTGCCAGACCATCGTTCAATCCGAAATACCATACGCCATTGCTGTGGCACGGGCGTGCATCACTGAACGATAATTGCTGATGGAATAACTGGCTGGATAACTCCCGGCTCTCTCCCGTTTCTGGATTAAATAGGATTAAGGAATTGTTTGATACGGCAAGAATGGAGTAATTGCCATAAAGAGAATTGCCTTTACTGCTTACAAAGGGAACGATTGACAGTATCACGTCGCTGCCCAGACCGGTATCTTCATCGAAGTGCTTGAAGGAAAGACTTTCCGCCTTCAGGTCATTGCCTAATATCTCGTTGATTCCGCCGCTTTCCGTTGAAACCAGCCATTTGCCGCCTATACCGGTAAAGTCCATGCAAGCGTTGTTGCTGAGACTTTCTGCACGGTTTGCCTCACGGCGATGCAGTCGCCATTTAAGTTTGTGCCCGGGGGTAATGTCTACAACTAGTAAACCTTCTGTTGTCGTGGCTACAAGGACATTGTTGCTTATTATATAAATGTGCCTTGCCTTGTTTTCACGTCCGAATCGGATAGCCTGGTAATGTCCTTTGTCATAGCAAATGAGTCCCGCATCCATCGTAGCAATCCATAATCTGTTGCTGGCGTCGGCTTTAATGTCGTAAATATCACCGGCAGGCAGACCGCCATTGCCCTTTGCTATGTGTGTTACTTTGTAGCCACTGCCCTCACGATGTAACTTGAATATACCGTCGGGCTTGCTTCCCAAGTAAATATCGCCATTGCTTTGAGTGCAAATACAATATACAGAGTAGCCGAAAGCAACCGGTGTTGATGTTATTGTTCCGTCGGAAGTAAGGTATCTGACGATGCCGTGATCGTAGATTCTGATAGTCTTGTCCTCCTTCGACGCTACCCATATTCGCCCGATGGAATCGGCAGAAATTGCTTTAACCTCAGCTTTCTTGTCCCAATGTTGTGCTGTTATTGGGTGCGGGAAAGTATAGGTTATGCTAATTCCATCGTTGAGAACATTCCAGAGAAGCCCCTGCCGGTCGTAAAATTGGAATCGGTTTGAATCCCCGCCCTTGATAAACTTCCCCTGTCCGTGCCCCGGATGTTGCATCAAAGCCTTGTTAGTTGCTTCGTCAACGGAATGGAACTTGCCGTTAAGCAATGAGAAACGGAACCAGTAATCATCAACACGGCAGTTGATGATGTTCGGGTTGTGGTCGTCAATGGCAATGTTCCTGAACCTGTCGCTGGGCATATCGACGCCATCGCCAGGTCTTGACTTGAACGTAACAAACTCCCGTCCGTCGAACCGGTTGAGTCCGTTCCATGTCGCAAGCCATATAAATCCGTCCTTATCCTGCAATATCTGAGTGACATGCCGGTGCGAAAGACCTTCGGATTCGCCGAAGCGCATGACCTCATTAGTCTGAGCCATTGAAACTGACACAAACGCCACGAGAATATAAAATGCTGCTATTAGTCGTCTCATAATTGCAGAATTCGGTTTTTAATCACTTGCAAAAGTAATATAATCTGACGATAAAACCAATTTTTCCGAATGATTATTTGGTATCACTATGAAAATGCATTATCTTTGTACATTAATTGTTAAACCGTGATGCTATGGAAGTACGGGATGTTTTCAAACTGCGCAAGGAAGGCAAGATAGAGGAAGCTTACGCTGCTATCCGTCCAATGTATGCCGCTCACAAGGGTCACTACACAACCATTTGCATGTTCTGGGTAGGCGCCGACATGATGGAACTCCGTTTCAAGCAGCGCCGTTTGGAGGAAGCCTACAAGATATTCCTTGCTTTGTTGCGGCTGTATCCGACGATGGACGACCAGGATCTTCGTGGACAGAGTGCCATAATGCGTGCAGCTATCGTTGTATTCGACCACAATCCCAAGTTCTCCATGCTGAAGTTTATCACCGACTGGGACATCACCCGCCTTTCGGATGACGACTGGCGGAACGCCCAAGTCAACGGACATCTCGTCACTTCTCTCGGCATGCGTATTGTCGGCAAAGTGTTCAAGGAAGTTGCCGGCAACCCAACCGTCGACATGGCATTGAAAGCCGTGCCCATCCTTGAAGAGGCATTGAGGCACAGCCCTTACAACATGCACAACCAACGGTACAAGGCTCTGATATATAAGATAATGGGAAAGACCGACAAGGCAATCAACATCTATCGCCATATCATCGCCCACCATCACCAGAGCTATCTCTATCAGGAGTTCGCCTCGCTGGTGACCGACCCGAAATGGAAAATAGCTCTTCTCTGCCGCTCGGTATTGCTACAGCGTGAACAGAAGTTTACCCAGAAAAGCCGCATGGAGCTAGCCGACCTATTATATAATGTCGACAACTCACGCGCCCGTTACGAGCTTGACCGCTGCATAGCAATACGTAAAGCGTCAGGATACAATATCACATGGCACATGCAGAACCTCGACGCAACATTGAAGGATGTAAAGCCTGTCACCGATCAGAACGAGCGCGAGTTCTACCGCAGGCAAGCGACTCTTGTCGATACACTAAGAATATTCTGAATAAATGAAAATAGGAAACATTGACTTTGGCAACCGCCCCGCATTCCTCGCCCCTATGGAGGATGTAACCGATATAGGCTTCCGCAAGATGTGCAAGCGCTTCGGAGCAGCGATGGTATACACTGAGTTCGTATCAGCTGACGCTATCATCCGTAGCATCAAGTCGACACTCGCAAAGATGAAAATCGACGATGACGAGCGTCCGGTCGGCATTCAGATTTACGGTCGTGATGTCGAATCAATGGTTGAAGCCGCCAAGATTGTCGAGAGCGTCCATCCCGATGTCATTGACTTGAACTTCGGATGTCCCGTAAAGAAAGTAGCTGGCAAGGGCGCCGGTGCCGGTATGTTGCGTAATATTCCCCTTCTTCTGGATATTACCCGTGCCGTCGTCGATGCCGTACACACTCCGGTTACCGTCAAGACCCGCCTCGGTTGGGACAAAAACAACCTTATCATCACCGAGCTTGCCGAGCAGTTGCAGGATTGCGGCATACAGGCACTGACCATCCACGGGCGTACCCGAAGCCAGATGTATACCGGAGAAGCCGACTGGACACTTATCGGAGAAGTCAAGAACAACCCTAAGATTCACATTCCAATCATCGGCAACGGCGACGTAACCGACTATGCTACAGCCAAGGAAAAGTTCGATAAATATAATGTCGATGCCGTAATGATAGGTCGTGCCACGTTCGGACGTCCGTGGATATTCCGTGAGATGCAGAACGGCGGCGACAGCGGGCTCACCCTTGACGATAAGATAGATGTCCTTGAGGAGATGCTCCGCATAAACGTTGAGCGTATCGACGAGTACCGCGGAATCCTCCACACCCGCCGTCACCTTGCCGCAAGTCCTATTTTCAAGGGAATTCCCGACTTCCGGCAGACCCGTATAGCAATGCTCCGTGCCGACAAGATGGACGACGTGATAGCCATACTTGAGCGTTGCCGCACTATCCTCCACAATGTGGAAAACAATGATACTCAGGCATAAAATAACTTGAATTGTTTTGCGTAATTGAAATATATTCAGTAACTTTGCACCCGTTTTCGGGACAGAGCCACCCATGAATATTATATACGAGGAAAGATTTATAGTTGGGAGTTGGTGGTTTATGTCCCCACACATTATTGTATTTAGGAACATAAACCATTTTATCCACAGTGAAGACATTCGAAGAATTGGGTGTTTCCGAGTCTATTCGGAAAGCCATCGAAGAGCTTGGCTTCGAACAGCCAATGCCAGTACAAGAAGAAGTAATCCCTTATCTTTTAGGCAGTCGTAACGACGTCATTGCCCTTGCGCAAACAGGAACGGGCAAGACAGCCGCTTTTGGTATTCCACTTTTGCAGCGAGTTGATAATGAGACACGCGACACTCAGGCGATTGTACTGAGTCCTACCCGTGAGCTCTGCCTGCAAATCTGCGACGACCTCAACGATTTCGCCAAGTATATTCCCCACATGCACATTATTCCCGTCTACGGCGGAGCAAGCATCGAGGAGCAGATTCGCTCTCTGCGCCACGGTGCCCAGATTATCGTTGCTACCCCGGGACGACTCATCGACCTTATGAAACGTGGCAAGGCAAAGCTTGACAACGTTCATAACGTTGTGCTCGACGAGGCTGACGAGATGCTTAACATGGGCTTCCAGGAGTCGATAACCGAGATACTCTCCGGCGTTCCTGAGGACCATAACACCCTTCTGTTCTCGGCAACAATGAGCAAGCAGATAGAGGACGTGGCTAAGGGCTATCTCCATGACTACAAGGAGATTGTCGTCGGTTCACGCAACGAGGGTGCCGAGCATGTCAACCATATCTATTATCTCGTCAACGCCAAGGACAAGTACCTTGCTCTGAAGCGTATTGTCGACTTCTATCCGAAGATTTACGCCATCATTTTCTGCCGCACAAAGAAGGAAACCCAGGAGATAGCTGACAAGCTTATCCATGACGGTTACAACGCCGAGGCACTCCATGGCGACCTCAGCCAGCAACAGCGCGACCTTACCATGCAGAAGTTCCGTAGCCACCTTACCCAGTTGCTCGTAGCCACTGATGTTGCGGCACGTGGTCTTGACGTCGACGACCTCACCCATGTTATAAACTATGGACTGCCTGACGACATCGAGAGCTACACCCACCGAAGCGGACGAACCGGCCGTGCGGGAAAGAAGGGTACATCCATCAGCATCATCCACACCCGTGAGAAGTATAAGATTCGCCAGATAGAGAAGGAGATTGGCAAGGAATTCGTCGACGGAACTCTGCCTACTCCTGAGGAGATTTGCAAGAAACAGCTCTACAAGACGATGGATCAGATACTCAAGACTGACGTCGATGAGGAGCAGATAGCCCCTTACTGGCAGGACATCAAGCGCCAGTTTGAGTATATCGACAAGGAAGACATCATCAAGAAGATGATTACCGTCACCTTCGGACGCTTCCTCGATTACTATAAGGACGCGCCTGTTATCGAGAAGCCAACCAGCAAGAAAGGCTCATCCTCACGTAAGGACGGCGACCGGGGAAGCTCTCGTGGTCGTGGCTCCAACTCGTCAAATGGCGGTCGTGGAGGCTCTTCCCACACACCGGAGGAAGGATATTCACGTCTGTTTATCAACCTCGGCAAGACTGACGGCTTCTATCCCGGCGAAGTCATGCAGTTCATCAACAAGCATGTCCGTGGCCATCAGGAAGTCGGACATATCGACTTGCTCCAGCGCCAGAGCTACATCGAAGTACCGGAGAAGGACGCAAAGAAAGTCATGCATGCCCTCGATGGAACCGTATATAAAGGACGCCGTGTCCGTTGCAACGATGCCGACAGCCGCCTCACAACCAAAGGTGAGTCGAAACACCGCCGCAGTTCTGACAGCCGCCGTACTTTCGACAACGGCAAATCATCCTCTTCCGACAACGACCACGGCAAGTCGGCTTCCCCTCAGGGAAAATCCCGCTATGGCAAGGACGACTGGCGTGAGCTTATATCCGGCAAACCATTC
This sequence comes from uncultured Prevotella sp., assembly GCA_900315635.1. Taxonomy (GTDB): domain Bacteria; phylum Bacteroidota; class Bacteroidia; order Bacteroidales; family Bacteroidaceae; genus Prevotella. The sequence continues at coordinate 10,809 of OMZV01000021.1, read as the reverse complement.
AAGCTGAAGGGCGAGGAACCTGACTTCTCCGAGGAAGGATGGGCTCGCCGTAAGCCAAAGAAGAAATGATAAGATTTGAAAGATTTCTGCACGTAGTGCATAAAAGGGAAAGGCAGTCCGTTAGGACGATATGTGACGTACATTATTAAATAAATCTCATATAAATTAAAACTTTAAACAAACCACCCAAATGAATCTAAAACGAATCTTGCTTGTGGCACTTGCCGCCGCATGCCTGATGCCAACCGACACGGTAGCACAGACATTGCAGAAGGTGAGGCCTAACGTGGCACAGACCGTTGTCGGTGCTGCGAATGCCAAGTTGCGCCGTGTCCGTCAGGGAATCTTCAATGACAAGACCCCGCAGCGCAGGCTCATCCAGACTCCTAAGCCGATAACCCCGAAAGACTCTGCAGCCAAGCGGAACACAGCTGTCGCACCGCTCTATGTTACTTCGGCAGGCACAAAACTCTATGGAAACGTCATCTACGCCAGCTCGTGGGAAGACCTTCTCAACCAGGGAGCTACAACATTCCCGTTCGGAATCTACTCTTTCCTTGCCACTAACGGCACCGAGTTCACTTCGATAGCCGAGGACAACGACCTCTATGCCAATGGCGGAGCCTACTACAACGATGGCGTCTACCATTTCGTGACCCGCTATACCGACCCTCAGACCAAAGAGGAGAAGGTCGTCTACTATGAGTATGACGCCACCACATGGGAGCAGACAACCAAGGAAGAGTATGATGACGCTACCCTTGTAGCCTCCGACCTTACCTGGGATCCGGTCAACGAGCAGGTTGACGGCTGTTTCCTCAATGACGACGGCGACGGCTGGGTGCTCGGAACCGTCGACTACAGCATGCAGTACCGCTATGCAGCCAATGAAGACCTAGGCGAACTGCGCATGGTCGGCATGGCAGCCAATGAGGATGGCGAAATCTACGGTATCGGCAGCAACAGCAGTCAGCGCAAGCTTCCCTAATGGCTCGACAACGGGTACTGTGACATTCACCGTTCCTACCACAACTTACTCTGGCTCAGAGCTTACCGGAACTCTCACTTATACCGTAAGCATCAACGGAACACAACTGGCTACAGGCGAGACCGAGCCTGGCGCTACCGTAACAGCCAACATAACCAATGCTCCGGAGGGTAACGGTCTCATAGAGGTCGTTGTCAGCAACGCGTCTGGCAATAGCCCGAAGGCACAGGCTTCTCTGTGGATTGGACCTGACGAGCCGGTAGCTCCGGCAAATGTAGTACTTTCCGTAGACCAGTCGACCGGCAAGGCTACTATCTCATGGGATGCTCCAACGACAGGACGCCATAACGGATATGTCAATCCGGACGACCTGAAATATACTGTAACCCGTCAGCCAGGCGAGACAGTTGTAGCTACAGGATTGACCGATACAACATTCACCGAGGCACTCCCTCTCGAGGATCTTACATCTTATTATTATAGTGTCAAGGCAGTCAACGGCAGCCACGAGGGCGCTTCGGCTTCATCCAACCATATCGCTTACGGCAAGCCTTTGGAGGCACCTTACTTCGAGGACTTCGAGGACCGTTCTGTCATGGACCTCTTCACCGTCATCGACAACAACCATGACGGCAGCACATGGAACTACGGTTACTTCGATGCCCGCTATTATGGCAGTGACACCAATGCAGCCGACGACTGGCTCATAACCCCTGCCGTCCATCTGAAGAACGACCGTTCATACATCCTCGGATTCAAGTTCAAGGCTGCCTCGCAGACCTACACCGAGAAACTCGCTATGGCTATCGGTACCGGCGACGACCCGACAAAGTATGACGTTATGCTCGACCCGACAGAGTTCAACTCTGACACCAACCTCACTTACGAGCAGGAAATTACCACCGGAGCCGACGGCAACTTCCATCTCGGATTCCATGCCCTCAGCGACGCCGGCAACTGGACTATCTCCATCGACTCTATAAGCATCAAGGAAGGAACTCTCTTCGCTGCTCCGGGCAAGGCGACAAACATCGTCGTTACTCCGGCTGCCGAAGGTGCTCTCAAGGCTGACATCACGTTCAATGCTCCGACTACCACATATAATAATGGTAAGCTTACAGCAAACATCGACAGTGTCGGGCTCCTTCGTGACGGCGTGGTCATCAACACATTCAAGAACGTTGAGCCGGGACAGAGCCTGTCATTCACCGATAACAACCCGACAAACGGAAACCACACCTACAGCGTCATTGCCTACAATGCAAGCGGAAAGGGCGAGGAGGCTTCCGAGGACGCATGGGTAGGCATCGACACTCCGCTGCAGCCGACCAACATAAAGATCAAGGACCAGATAAACAACTTCCTCGTTACATGGGACGCTCCGACATCTACCGTCGGCGAGCATGGCGGCTATGTTGTTCCTGCCGACCTTAAGTACAATGTCTACGACCGCAATGGCGAGAACCTCATAACCAACGTTGCCGACAAGCAGTTCACCGACAAGCAGTCCAACACTACCGGTGAGCAGTATCTGCTCTACTATGGAGTAGCCGGAACCAACGCCGGCGGCATCGGCGAGCTCGGCACCAGCGACTATGTTGTAGCCGGTACTCCTTACAAACTGCCGTTCCACGAGGGCTTCACCAACGGTGGAATGGACAATAAGATGTGGTGGTACGGCGCTGAATATGGCGGCGGCGACTTCCTCATCAACTATGACGGCGGCTATGAGGCAACACCGGGCTCGGCATTCTTCCAGGCAGGAAAGGCCGGGGGAGTGGGTCATCTCAACTCCGGAAAGATTGATATTTCGACTGCAGGGAATCCGGGACTTCTGTTCTATTATTATGCCGTACCGGGCAAGCAGGTCAAGATAGACGTTGCCGCAAGGGTACAGACCGACTCGCTGGCTCACCTCGGCACAATCGATATGAGCAATGACAACGGCACCGAGGGCTGGCGTCCGGCATTCTTCGACCTCACAGAACTGAAGTCTGCCCACTACATCACCCTTGAGTTCACCGGTGAGGGCAATGATACCGATACCCGATTCGTTATCGACGACATCAATGTCCGCGACTTCCTGGGCTTCGATCTCGCTGTCTCTCTGCAGGAACCGTCGGTTATCCGTGTCGGTCAGGACAATCCTGTCAGTGTTACCGTCCGCAACGCGGGTGCTTTCGATGCTGAGAACTGGCACGCAGTGCTCCTTGCCGATGGCGAGGCTGTCGACACAATAGCAGGCAACTTGCTTAAGGCTTACGAGGATACTACCGTCACCATCAACTATCGTCCGGCTGTAACATTCGCCAAGGACTCTGTAAACTTGCAGGCAAAGGTTATCCTCAATGGTGACGAGAATGCTGAGAACAATGAGACCAAGGCTGTAAAGGTGAAGGTCAACAAGCCCGACTATCCTACAGCAACAGGTCTGACAGCAACCGCCGGTGGCAGCAACGTCACCCTGAACTGGACTGCTCCTGAGATCAACAGCGACCCTGTTACTGACGATTTTGAGAGATATGACCCATGGATTACCGATGGAATCGGCAATTGGACAGTCTTCGACGGTGATGGCGTAAACACTCAGCAGTACTCCGATATATGGATTCCTAACGCCGGAAAGGCTATGGCATTCGAGGTGTTCGACACTCGTTATGAGACCCTTGACCTGAATTTCCGCAAGTTCCTCAAGCCACACAGCGGCAACCAGTACCTCGTCGCTTTCGACCCGAGTACTTCTTACGCCGACAAGGCTAACGACTGGCTCATCAGTCCGGAGCTCTCCGGCAAGGCGCAGACCATCAACTTCTTCGCCAAGAGCATGGCAAGCAACTATCCGGAGACGTTCGAGGTGCTCTATTCGACTACAACTACCGACCCGTCAGCATTCACCAATATCCAGACTTACCAGAATGTTCCGGGTGGATTGACATGGGCTGAGTATAAAGTGAACCTGCCTGAGGGTGCCAAGTACTTCGCTATCCGCCTCGTTTCTGTGGCTAACGACGCACTCGCCTTCATGATCGACGACATTACTTACGCTCCGGCTACACTGACAGTCAAGGGCTACAACATCTATCGTGACGGTGAGCTCGTCGCTACCGTAGGCGCTGGTACAACCACATATACCATCAACGATGGCGACGGCACTAGCCACAGCTATCAGGTATCGGTTGTCTACGACCAGGGTGAGTCGCTTCCTGTCGACGCAACTATCGTTGACGCTATCAACAGCATTGTCCTCGACGCCACCCATCCTGTCGACATCTACACTATCGACGGAATGCTCGTCAAGCAGAACGCTACATCTCTCAGCAACCTGCGCGAGGGCGTTTACATTGTTGATGGTAAGAAGCTGATAGTCAAGTAAGTAGTCAGTTGAATTCCGTTTGATACCCTTTTGAATTCCGTTTAACGCCCCGTTGAATCGCAAAAGGGTATCTTTTAGAAACAAAAATAAATTAAAAATGGCAAGAAAATAATCTATTTTCTTGCCATTTTTAATTTAAAAACTATCGTGAAAATTACCCGTTTACAAAACAAGTAGTGCCCTTTGGCATTGCAATGACAAACCTTTCATGCTTCAATGACTGGCTGCTTGGGTTTTAAGACATAATTATTCGAAAAAATTGACCAAAGGGGAAAATAATTCGGAAAACATTCTTTTATGTCGCTGAAACTCACTAAATTTGCACGATTTTAATTAGTTGGAAAAGCGGGGTATGCTATCATCGCCTTGTTTTTCACAGATGATTTGGTCAAAACAATAAGTATTTTTCAATTTTTTAGATGAACGTAATTACGAAAACAGTTCAATTGCCAGATGGCAGGACCATCTCAATTGAGACCGGAAAGGTTGCGAAACAGGCCGACGGAGCCGCAGTACTGCGACTTAACAACACCGTCCTTCTTGCTACCGTTTGCGCAGCCAAAGAGGCAGTTCCGGGTACAGACTTCATGCCTTTGCAAGTAGATTATCGCGAGCAGTACGCTGCCGCAGGTCGTTTCCCAGGTGGATTCACAAAGCGCGAAGGCAAAGCCAACGACGATGAGATTCTTACATCCCGCTTAGTAGACCGTGTTCTGCGGCCTTTGTTCCCATCCGATTACCATTGTGAGGTTTACGTACAGGTAATGCTCTTATCAGCTGATGGAGTCGACCAGCCTGACGCTCTTGCAGGATTCGCTGCTTCAGCAGCTATGGCTTGCTCTGATATTCCTATCGAGTGCCCTATCTCTGAGGTTCGTGTTGCCCGCATCAACGGCGAGTATGTCGTTGACCCGACATTCGAGCAGATGAAGAATGCCGATATGGACATCATGGTTGGTGCTACCAAGGACAACATCATGATGGTTGAAGGCGAGATGGACGAGGTCAGCGAGCAGGACCTTATCGGTGCGCTGAAGGCAGCCCACGAGGCTATCAAGCCTATGTGCGTGCTTCAGGAAGAGCTTTCTAAGGAGCTCGGTACCGACGTTAAGCGCGAGTACAACGATGAAATTAACGACGAGGAGCTGCGTCAGCAGGTCCGCGAAGATACATACGACAAGTGCTATGCCGAGGCTCAGTCCGGCGATGCTGACAAGAAGCACCGCGAGGAGACCTACGACAACATCAAGCAGGAGTTTGTCGATGCTTACGATGCAGCCCACACAGACCTCTCTGAGGAGGACCTTGAGGAGAAGCACGCCGAGATCGACCGCTACTTCGCTGATGTTCAGCGCGACTCTATGCGCCGCTCAGTGCTCGACACAGGCAAGCGTATGGATGGTCGTAAGTGCGACGAGATCCGTCCTATCTGGTGCGAGGTAAGCCCACTGCCAATGCCTCACGGAAGCGCTATCTTCCAGCGTGGTGAGACAATGTCACTGACTACATGTACCCTCGGTACAAAGCTCGACGAGAAGATGGTCGACGATGTTCTGAATAAGAGCTATCAGCGCTTCCTTCTCCACTATAACTTCCCACCGTTCTGCACAGGCGAGGCTAAGGCTCAGCGTGGTGTAGGCCGTCGTGAGATCGGTCACGGCCATCTTGCATGGCGTGCACTGAAGGGTCAGATTCCTGAGGACTTCCCTTACACAGTTCGTCTGGTATCGCAGATCCTCGAGTCTAACGGTTCTTCTTCTATGGCTACTGTCTGCGCAGGTACTCTTGCCCTGATGGATGCCGGTGTTCCAATGAAGAAGCCGGTTAGCGGTATCGCTATGGGTCTTATCAAGAACCCGGGCGAGGACAAGTACGCTATCCTCTCTGATATTCTCGGTGATGAGGACCACCTCGGCGATATGGACTTCAAGACCACAGGTACTAAGGACGGTCTGACAGCCACTCAGATGGATATTAAGTGCGACGGTCTGTCATTCGAGATTCTTGAGAAGGCTCTTATGCAGGCAAAGGCTGGTCGTGAGTACATCCTCGGCAAGCTCACCGATACTATCGCTGAGCCACGAAAGGAACTCAAGCCACAGGTTCCGCGCATCGAGGCATTCGAGATTCCTAAGGAGTTCATCGGTGCTGTTATCGGCCCGGGCGGAAAGATCATCCAGCAGATGCAGGAGGATACCGGTGCTACTATCACCATCGACGAGACCGACGGTGTTGGTAAGGTACAGGTCAGCGCTCCTAACAAGGACAGCATCGACGCAGCCATCGCAAAGATCAAGGCTATCGTTGCAGTTCCTGAGGTTGGCGAGGTTTACGATGGTGTCGTAAAGAGCATCATGCCTTACGGTTGCTTCGTTGAGATTCTTCCGGGTAAGGAAGGTCTGCTCCACATCTCTGAGATTGCTTGGAAGCGTCTTGAGACCGTTGAGGAAGCCGGCATCAAGGAAGGCGACCACATTCAGGTTAAGCTCCTTGAAATCGACCCGAAGACCGGTAAGTACAAGCTGTCTCACCGTGTGCTCGAGGAGAAGCCGGAAGGCCTTGTAGAGCGTCCGCGCCGTCCTCGTGGCGACCGTGGTGACCGTCGTCCGCGTGGTGAGCGTGGTGGCGAGCGTCGTCCGCGTCGTGAGCACAACGATCATAACGACCACAATGAGCATCGTGACGAAGAGTAATCGACTCTGAATCATTATAAAGCAATAAAAAATCCCGCAAGCCCAATTGTGACTTGCGGGATTTTTTGTGTCTGTTTGTGTCTGTTTGTCGGCGTGAGTCCGAGATTTTAATGTTCTGTATACAACAAAAAGCCGTGGAAAACGTTTAATAATAAATGCAAAAAGGTAGACTGGCTATATTGCTTATGGCGTTGCTTCTTGCTGTTCCTGGCGTAAAGGCGCAAAGCAATGCTGATGTGCTCCGGCGTATGCTTCACTTCGGCGAGACCCATCGTGCCTTGACTCCGGACACCATGGAGACCAATGTCTACACTAAGTATACTATTAATGTGGTGAAACGCAATGCCATGCTTGCTGCCGTTCCTACCATGTTCTACCTTCTGCGTGACCATAAGCGTTATTATTTTTCGGAGGCTTACACACGTATGGAAATGAAGAGCGGCAAGCAGGAAACCCACCGTTACCTTCATCTCAGCACTGTCTACCATCGCCATAACACGCTGCCGTCGATGGTGAAATACCTCACTCCACGTGTATACGACCAGAAACTCTTCGAAGACGGCATACTGTCACCTATAAACTTCTACAACCGCAAGTATTACCGCTACCGCATGCGCCGTTATAATGACGGCACGTCGTACATCAATATTCGTAGTAAATTCCGCAGTACACAGCTTATCCGCCGTGGTCATGTCATCGTACAGGATTCCACCGGACAGGTGCTTCAGTTCAACTTCGAGGGCGAGTATGACATGATTCACTCTGTGCTCAACGGAACGATGCACCGTGAGGGCTATAATATTCTCTTCCCGGATAAATGTGACGTGCAGGCTAAGTTGTCATTTGTAGGCAATAAGATACTTTGTCATTACGTCAGTTTGTACGACCAACCGTTCAATTTGCCCGATTCCATCGTGGAAAGTCATGATTGTGCACTTATGGACAGCATACGTCCGATACCGTTCAGCAACGAAGAAAAAGCGATAATTGCGGGCAATCCATACTGGTTTCCAAGTAAGGAAAAGAAAGATACAGTTTCGTTGAGCGCAGCTAAGGACAGCATTCCGCAGGGCAGTGCACAAAGTGGAAAGAAGCGCAGAAACTGGGCAAAGTATGTTTTCTGGGACGTCCTTGGCGACAACATGCTCAACAAGATTAATGCAAATATAGGAGCTGAGGACAAGGGACAGATAAAGATAGGACCAATATTCAACCCGTTCTATTTTGGATATACCAAGCACAAGGGCGTCATCTATCGCTTTGATATACGCGGCTACTATTACTTTACGCCGAACAACAACATAACTGGGCGGCTGAAACTTGGCTATTCGTTCAAGAAGAATCTGCTGTTCTATAAGATTCCGGTGCAATGGAACTTCAACAGACGCCGTAACGGATATGTTGTAATGGAATTTGCCAATGGTAACCGCATCACAAATTCACGTGTTCTGGAAGATGTGAAAAGGTACAAAACCAACGATTCCATCGACTGGGATGCTATGAATTTGCAGTATTTCCATGACCAATGGCTGCACGTTGGATTCAATTATGACGTAATAAAGAACACTCTCGGCGTTCAGACCGGTTTCACCAAATACCGCCGTTCGGCTGTCGACAAGAGTGGCTTCAAGGCTGCCGGTCGTCCGGCGGTCTACAAGTCGTTTGCGCCTTTCATCCAACTGCAATACCGACCGCTCACCGACCGTGTGCCACTTGTCATTACCGGGGAATGGGAGCATGGACTGAAACACTTCGGCGGAAAGATAGCCTACGACCGGTTTGAGTTCGACGGGCAGTATGTCCACTATCTGCCTTGTATGCGAAACTTGCAGCTCCGGACAGGATTCGGATTCTATACGCATAAAGGGCATGACGATTACTTCCTCGACTATGAGAACTTCCATGAGGATTACATCTCGCTGGGATGGGAAGACAAGTGGTCGGGTGAGTTCGAATTGCTGAACTCCAACTGGTATAATGCGTCAAGCTATTATGTACGTGCCAACGCAACCTACGAGTCGCCTTTCCTGCTTTTGTCGCATTGTCCGCTGATTGGTCAGGTGATAGAGAAGGAGAGGGTATACCTGAGCGCGCTTGCAGTGTCACGAATGTTCCCATATATAGAGGTTGGCTATGGATTCACCAACCGTGTTTTCTCCATGGGAATATTCACTGGGTTCAGTCCGCATAACTTCGAGGGTGTCGGCTTGAAGTTCGGCTTTGAGCTGTTCAACAACTATTAATTTGCTAATTTCCCGCCCAAACCTATAGGCATAATGACAAACATCAAAAAGGAATGTTTACATTTCTAAAAATAATGTTGAAATTTTGCTGAATTGTCATTTTATTCTTAATTTTGTGTTTTTATAACATATACTCATGGTACTCAACTACATTTGGATTGCATTCTTTGTCATAGGTTTTGCGTTCGGAGTATTCGGACTATGTACCGGTGACACGACATTGTTTCAGAAGATGGTCGATGCAACATTCGATTCGTCGAAGACTGCCTTCGAGACAGCACTCGGTCTGACCGGTGTGCTTGCCTTGTGGCTTGGCATTATGAAAATCGGCGAGCGTGCCGGAGCGGTCAATGTGCTGGCACGAATGCTGAGCCCGGTATTTACGAAACTGTTCCCTGACATTCCTAAGAATCATCCGGTGATGGGAAGTATCTTTATGAACATTGCCTCTAATATGCTAGGACTCGACAATGCTGCTACTCCGACAGGACTGAAGGCTATGTCGCAGATGCAGGAACTCAATCCGAAGAAGGACACGGCTACCAATCCGATGATTATGTTCCTCGTGCTCAACACCAGTGGTCTGACCATTATCCCGACGACTATACTAGCGTTCCGCTCGTCCTACGGAGCCGCACAGCCTACTGATGTGTTCATTCCTATCCTTCTGGCGACGACCGTTGCCACACTGGCGGGAATCATAATCACGTCGCTATGGCAGCATATAAACATCTTCCAGCCGGTACTGCTTGCCACTCTTGCCGGGCTTTGTGCTTTCGTTGGAATCGTGATTTGGGGCTTCGGGCAGATGGACAAGGATACAATGGCAACCGTGACGTCGGTGGCTTCGAACTTCATCCTTCTGGCTATTATTGTAACGTTCATCGTAGCGGGATTCTTCAAGAAGATAAATGTTTATGACGCTTTCATCGACGGAGCTAAGGAAGGCTTCTCTACTGCCGTCAGGATTATCCCTTATCTGGTGGCAATTCTTGTCGGCGTTGGCGTCTTCCGTGCTTCGGGCGCAATGGACATGCTCATCAATGGCATTAAATGGGTCGTGGAGCAATGTGGACTGAATACTGATTTCGTTGGTGCCCTGCCGACAGCTTTCATGAAACCGCTCTCCGGTAGCGGTGCCCGTGGACTGATGCTTGAGGCTATGAAGAACTACGGACCTGACTCATTCGTTGGTCGTCTGAGTTGTATTTTCCAAGGTTCCACCGACACTACCTTCTACGTTCTTGCCGTTTACTTCGGCTCTGTCAGCATCAAATACACCCGTCACGCTGTTGCCTGCGGTCTGCTCGCCGACCTGGCCGGTGTCATCGCTGCAATAGTTGTTGCATACGTATTCTTTCATTAAAGGAAAAAAGGTACAAAAGTAAAAAGGTAAACAGCCCGACTTACTTAATTTAAAGTATGGGATTGTGGAACCAAGCGAAGCCAAAATAACAGTTAAACCTCGGCTTTCGCCGAGGTTTATTGCGAAATCACATGGAAATCGCTATC
>OMZV01000038.1 GCA_900315635.1 uncultured Prevotella sp. | reverse complement strand
GGCATCCGCCACTCTCTTCTGTGAAGTCTTACTTCTATGAAGAGTGTGGACAGAACCATAAGGGAAAAGAGAAGAAACAGTCGGGATGGAACATAAGATTCTTGCTCTGTCGAGTTTATCCGACAATGCACGCCAGGGGATGAAGCCAGTCCGGGCAAAAGTGGCAATTCACGATCATAAGCGAACCGACGGTGCATACAGGAAAGAGTCTGTATGCTGCCGACGGAGCAAAGCGTTTGACGTGGACTGCCACTTTTGACTGAACTGGCTGAGCTGAATGAAATCATACAATCATCGAATATACCATATAGCGGACTGAGCAAAATAGGTTGTCAACAAAAAAAACAGGGGAGAAATCCTTTTTAGATTTTCCCCTGTTTAAAATTTTATAATTGTTCAAGCCATTTTTTCCCTCCCTTGGTATGCAACATCCACATTAAAAAGAGGAATCCGCATACCGCAGAACCACCAAGTATAAATATCAATGCTTCCATAATTATTTCTTTAAAATATAATATCCGATAGTATAGAAAATTGATGTTGCTGCGATACCTACACAAAAAAGTCCTAAAATATTTCCTCCAGGAATATCTTTGTTGGTGAAGTAAGTCAAGACAGCTACAATAACCATTGCAGCAAAACAAGTCTGCGATAAAGTATAAAAATACTTACCAGTCGCTTCACGGCTTGTCTTCTCTTTTTCTTTGTTATCTCTATGTGCCATATAGTGTTGCAAAGTTAAAGATAAAATTCCGTAATTCCAAATTTCAGAAAACAAATTAAAAATGTATGTTGTTAAAAAGGGAGCTGCCTTACGGCAAACTCCCCAATCACACTAAACACTTCTTATGAGAATAAATCCAGTTTTCATAGAAACTAGAATTATGGCAGAGTGGTTGGCTCTGCCGTTACCTTTGCTTAGATATTATTCCAAAGAGAGTTACGGAAATCAAGTGCTTCACTCTTTGTCTTGAAAGAATTCAGAAAGTGAAAACCATAATAGATTGCATACTCACGATATGGACGACCAAACCATCCTTTCTGAATGGTGAATACCTTTGTAACCTTAAAACGGCATTCCTTATACTGTTTAATCAACGCAATTTCAAACTTGTCGAAATAGTTCTTGACGTTTTTACCTTTCTTCATAGCTCAAAAAAATTAGAGTGTGATACATTTCCCTTAAAGTTACCTCTGCCTTTTAGAGCAGCTGCTTTAAGGGATTGGATTTTATGTGCGATGTAACGTTGCCGAGAGGGAAAGGCAAGTAATTTCAAAAATATCTCGTGTGGAAACCACCATTTTTCAGACAGAGAGAGGAACGAACCGTACAATCCATTGAAGTTGCTGCTTTAAACGCAGTTGGTAACGCCAACTGCTGTTATAGCCGAAGGCTTATGTCATGATAGTGGCATGACCGGAAAGAGAAGAGAACCAAAGGAAAAGGAAGATAAGATGGGATAAAGAAAAGAATCTTGGGATAGTACAGAGATAAGGCTGTGTCTGTTTTGTTTGGGCGTGATCATATCACTCACGAACAAAACAGGCACTGCCTTCAAAGGGCATTACCGCTCACTTCACTGAATTTCTAATTTTGTGAAGTGTGAGGATAGGAAATAGGAAGAAAAAAATATGGGTAAACAACTAAGATGCTTGCTCTGTCTGGTTTACCCGACAATGCAAGCCTAGGACAAAACCAGTCAAGACAATAAAAAAGGAGAAGTCTGAACTTCTCCTTTTTTATCAACGTTTTACTTTGATGCTACCAAATTATGCTTGGGGTTATCATTCTTATCTTTGGCTGTTAATAAAGCCCATAAGAGAAGAATAATTGCGCCTATACCCACAAGTGCTAAAAAGATGATTAACTCCATATTATTTTCCTTTATTGTCGTGTGATATTGATAATAATATAAATCCAACAGCAAGAACTATTATGAACACCAATCCTCCAATAGTAAAGAGTAATGTATAATCTTTAATATCTTTTTTCATTATTCCTGCAAGAATTACACCTGCAAAAATTAGTTTAGATATGTCTAAACAATACTTACTCCATTCATTTAGAAGAAAATTTCTTTTTTCTTTTTTCATTCTTTTGTCTTCATTACATTGCAAAGATAATACTTTATTTTTAATTATCATACCTTTAAATGATAATTTTTGATAAGAGAATAACAAAAGTGAGTATATAATAGAATACTCGCTTTCCGTCCATCCGTCCAATCAAATCCACCTACTTCACAGCGCATTAGCTGTATTGTTATCTGTTCCCTAAACTCTTTACTCAGTTTCTGAGTAATCACTTCCATAGCCTTTTTATCATCCATAGCTATAAAAATTGTGGCAGAGTGGTTAGTTCTGCCGTTACCTTCTTAATGATTTAGTTTCCTATTGGCAAGCCAATGATGTAGTTATATCCCATAGCGATATAAGCATTTTGGTTCTTGTTAATAAAGCTGCACATTGCAGCCATGGTAACGTTCTCTTTAATAAGATTGCGTACACCATTTTTCATTGCATAGATGTTGTACATAGCTATTTATTTAGTTTGGAATATGACTTTTCCGTTATTTCTCAACTGAATGGCAAGATTGATGTTGGCGTATTCGTCAGCAAAGTTCTGTAAAAGTCCTCGATTCTTATCAGTGTTCTCAACAGAAGAAGCAAAGATGACGTTCTTTACTGTAATACCTCTCTCAATGTCAAATGCCTTAAAGGATTTCATGTCCTTTGTTTTGATGTAGACGATATTCATAATACTGTTATTTAGTGTGTGATACATTTCCCTAAAAGTTTCCTCTGCCTTTAGAGCAGCCGCTTTAAGGGATTGGATTTTATGTGCGATGTAACGTTGCCGAGACGGAGAAGCAAGTAATTTCAAAAATATCTCGTGTGGAAACCACCATTTTTCAGACAGAGAGAGAAGCGAACCTCCTGAAAAATTGCGGAGGGTACAATCCATTGAAGTTGCTGCTTTAAACGCAGTTGGTAACGCCAACTGCTGTTATAGCCGAAGGCTTATGTCATGATAGTGGCATGACCGGAAAGAGAAAAGAACCAAAGGGAAAATAAGGTAAGTTCCTATGTTAGAATAATTCAGATATAGATATAACAGAGTTTCTATTGTATAATTTTAAGGATATTATTAATCAAAAACATCTTTCTTTGTTTTGTATCAGTAATTTAGAACCATAAAATCGGCTTAAATCTTCATTTTCATTTCAAACACAATGATAAAAATTGAGATATATTTTGCAGAATTGAATATTAGAACTATATTTGCAATGTCGTTTGGATCTTTTCCTGCAACAATAGTCCGAACAAACGGTTGGCAGTCGCCTTCCATCGGCACTCTTTTATTTTAATAATATCCAACGGCATGGTTTCACAGGGCAGATAGTCCTGTTAAGTTGAACTATATAAAAGAGTGCGCTATGCAATCAGAAAACATATCATTAAACAAGAAAATCAAGGAGTTAACTGTTAAGGAGTTCTTCGGACTTCTTAATGACTGGTCTTTTCAGCAAAGAGAAACAGCCAAAGAAGAAAGTGAAGAATGGGAGAAGGGCGTAGTTACCCTTTCCAAACATCTTAAATGTAGTTCGACAACTGCATACAGATACGTTCATGACGAAATGTTTGCCGATGCTGTTAGGAAAGTTGGCGGAACCTATTACTTCAACTGGAAGAAAGTATCTGATATTCTTTCACGTAAAAAGAAAAGACATGCTATCAGATAAAATACGGAAGCGTGCCGAATATTTGTCGTCCCAATAGGAATAAATTTCCGATAAAAAATGAAGAATTCGAATTAATTGTTTAAATTTGCGGACGAAACTAATTCTTACCAAAACATGAAACAAAATCTGAATTATCTACTATTTGCTTCTGGCTTACTACTGTCTTGTATCAATGCCGAGGCAATCGACTTCATCACCCAGAAAGGGCAACCGGAGACGGCAACAGTTTCGTGGACCCCAGTCAGCAATGTCAAGAGTTATGAAGCTACTGTCCAAGGCAATGGAGTTAACACTAAAGTTGACGACCACCTTATCCGCCAGTACCACGATTATATTCGCGTCGATGTTCCCGGACTCAAGTCCGGCGACTACACCATTACCATCAAAGCGCTCGATGCTTCCGGTACGACTATAGATGAAGGCACGACCGCAACCCTTTCGGTCGTACCTCAAAACCGTGAGGGATTCGCTTTCTTCAATGATGTAGTGCCCGGTGGTTACAATTCCGATGGGACGCCAAAGCAGGATGCTATCATTATCTACGTTTCCAAGAATAGTGTCAACACTGTCACCAGTCCGGTGAAGGACAAGAAAGGAAAGGCAACCTCCTATACCGGACTTGCAAACATACTGGCTGCCAGAAGCAAAGGCTATGACAAGACACCGCTTATTATACGAGTCATAGGAACGATTAATGCTACTGACTTCGAAGGTCTTAAGGATGGCAACTACATTAACTTTCAGGGTGGCAACAATACAGACCGCCTCTTTGAGAATGTGACTATTGAAGGTGTTGGCAGCGATGCCACGCTCAAGGGCTATGGCATCTGCCTAAAGCGCACACGAGGTATTGAGATTCGTAACTTAGGCATAATGCTCTTCGGTGATGATGCAGTGTCCTTAGATACAGACAATTCAAATATATGGATTCACAACAATGACTTCTATTATGGTTCACCGGGTCACGATAGCGACCAGAAGAAGGGCGACGGCACCATCGATACCAAGTACCGTTCGACTAAGATAACAATATCTTACAATCACTTCTTCGACAGCGGAAAAGTCATGGGGTGTGGCGGAGCTACAGGCGAGGATGCATCCTTGTTAATGACATTCCATCACAATTGGTTCGACCACACCGACTCGCGTTGCCCTCGGCTTCATTACACGACAGCCCACATCTACAACAATTATTATGATGGCGTAGCCACATACGGTATTGGTAACACGACAGAGTCGAATGCATTTGTCGAGCAGAATGTCTTCCGCAATGTCAATCGTCCGATGATGATCAGCGGTCAGGGTACAGACAAATACGACAGCACGACCGGAACATATTCGCTTAAAGGGACATTCTCAGGTCAGGATGGTGGAATGACCAAGGCTTATGATAATCTCTTCCTAGAGAACACTCCGAAGCTTGTTTACCAGACTGAGAACCCGACCCAGTTTGATGCCTACTTGGTTACGACACGCAGCGAGCAACTGCCCGACACTGTGAAGAGTGTCACCGGCGGATGGGCGTACAGCAATTTCGATACATCCGATTCAATGTACGTCTCCGTCCCGACACCGGTCGATCAGGTTGTCGACAATGTCAAGGCTTATTCCGGACGACTTGACGGCGGCGACCTTGCATGGCAATTCGACAACTCCGTTGATGATAAGAACCATGATGTCAATACCTCATTGAAGCAGGCAATCACCGACTATGAGTCGTCGCTCGTCGGCATTCAGGCTGAGGACGGAATAACTACCGGCATCCACAATCCTACAGTCAATTTCATTGACGATACACAGGAATATAACCTTTCTGGACAGCGCATCAGCAGCTCTTATCATGGAATCGTTGTCAAGAAGGGGAAAAAGTATCTCAGGAAATAACAAATGTCGAAACGATTATTAATGATACTCGTCGCAATAGCGGCTGTATCTACTCTGTCAGCCCAGACACCACGGCTCGACAGCCGCCATTGGCTTGTTGACGCGCAGGCTAAGAGCAAGTCGGAATATGTGTTCACGAGTTTTCAGGCACTCAATGAGGCAATCAACAGCCGCCATGCCGACACGCTGACGGTATATGTACGCCCGTGGGTCTACTGGATAGACAATCCGAACGATACTACTATCCATCGTGGCAACCCGCCGATAGGTATGTCCATTACCTGTCCCGTGCTGACAATCGTCGGACTAGGAGCCACGCCGTCGGCAACGGTCCTTGCCAGTCAGCGGGGACAGAGTCAGGGAGCCGAGGGTAACTTCACCATGCTAGACTTCCACTGCGACAGTCTGACGGTCAGCAACATCACCTTCGGCGACTACCTCAACGTCGACCTCGACTATCCGCTCAACCCCAGTCTGTCACGGCGAAAGAAGAGCAACACCATAACGCAGGCGCAACTCGCCTTCATGAGTGGACGGACTCTGACAGCCACGGACTGCCGTTTCGTCAGCCGCCTGAACCTCTGTCCTATCATCAATGCCGACAGAAGCACCTACACCCGTTGCCATTTCGAGAGTACCGACGACGCCCTTAACGGCAATGCAACCTACACCGACTGCGACTTCGACTTCTACGGTTCCCGTCCGCTCTACACGACCAATGGCTATGGAGCCGTGTTCCGGAACTGCACATTCAATGTCCGACATAACAGTCCACAATACTTCACCAAGCAACCGGGTACAGTCACCGTTCTCGACTGTCGCTTCAATGCACCCGCCGACACCTACGTCGGCTGGACACCCGACGTGCCCCTTTGGCTCCGTTGTGTCCAATCGGGCAACACCCTCAACGGCAAACCGCTGTTTATCGACGTCCGAAACCCTCAAACTACCTCAAACTCAGACAGTAAAGCATACGAAGCCGCACGCTTTACCGGTAATGTTTCGCCACGCCGAACCACTGTAAAGGCTGGACGTGACACCATCATGTTGCGGACTTCGGTCCTCGACAGAATAAGCCATCAGCCGACGAAAGCCGAATCCCTTCATTGGTCGGTCGAGAAAGGCTATGAGCGTTACGCCACACTCCATCCGTTTGGAAGCGATTCCTGCATGGTCATACCCCTCAATGACAGCAATGCCGACAAGCATTTCTATATAGCTGCAACGTCGGCAGACTCACTCATAACCGCCGCTTCCGAGCTGACGGTAGAGCCGAGCGAACTGCCTGTCCCTCAGTTTACAGCTGAGCCTAAGCTTACCATTGCCAACGGACGAGTCACTGTAAGTTATAATCTCAACCTTAACGGAAGCAGTGACTGCTCGGACATCCGATGGGATAGGGTGGAGCCGTCGAATCATGGCAACTCTCCGTCAACCGAAGTCGCCGCCACTAACTACCGCCCATTGCAAAGCTATCGTCTCCGCCCGTCAGATGTAGGCTCCAGAATACGGGTCGCCATCTATCCGAAGTCGAACAGAAGCGCAAAGTCAGCCACTCCCGTCTGTGTCCTCAGCCGTACCATCAAGGCAAATGACATAGCCGAGTCATTCACCCTCGAAACCAATTTCAGCGATTTGCCACATCTTGATACTACATCGACCGATGACAACTGGAGCGCTTGCCGGTATAAGCCTGCCGACACCGACGCCTACGAATGGAACAAGGACGACCCCGGAAAGTTCGCCACGCCGTGGTACTACGGTCATGGAGTCTATGGCTGCCGTGACAGCATCGGTCTGTTGGAGAATATTCAGGGCGCCCGGCTCGTTTATAAACCGAAGGCAAAGTCCTACGGCGATATGGATATTGTGCTCGATGTGACCCCAGCTAAGACTGCCGGTCAGGGCTTCTCGTCAAACCGCATGCAATATATGGATGTATATATAAAGTATGACAACCGGACAATGACCGGCTATGGACTTCGCATTCTCCGCACTCTGAAGCATGGCAATGCCGTCGACTTTCAGCTGATGTCGTTCTCCCGTGGCTCTGCAACGCCCGTCTCCGCCGCTGTCTCGTCGACTTGCTACCGCCGCAACTGCCGGATCCGTCTGACTTATCACGCCAGACTCCTCTCTGCATCAGCCACTACCGACGCCCAGCCCAGCGACCCGTCACTGCCTAACAGCGTGTCGCTCTCAGCCAATGTCGCTCCCAACAGCTTTGGCGATTTTGCCATTCAGCACACCGGAACGACAGGTGAAGGACAGACTATGCTCCGCCATCTGAGCGTAAAGTGGCAGTAACCTTAGTTCTTGCTAATCCCGACTTTTTGACGCTTAAATCATAAAAAAAGTTATCAAAATGTTTGTGGTATAGAATTTATTGTGTAACTTTGCAAACCAATTAAGATAAAAAGTAACAATATTAAGCAACCATTTAATAAGGAATTAGCATTATGTGTGGAATTGTTTCGATATTAAATATACAAGAGCAGACACCCGCTCTCCGTCAGAAAGCATTGCGAATGAGTCAGAAAATCCGTCACCGCGGACCTGACTGGAGTGGTATCTACGTTGGCGGTTCAGCCATTCTGGCTCACGAGCGACTCAGTATCGTCGACCCGGAGAGCGGACGGCAGCCGCTATTCTCGCCCGACAAGAAACAAGTACTTGCCGTCAACGGTGAGATTTACAACCATCAGGACATCCGCCGTGAGTTCCCTGACTACCACTTCCAGACCGGTAGCGACTGTGAGGTTATCCTTGCCCTCTACCGGGAGATGATGGCTGAGACCAAGGGACACCCTTCTGACAAAGACCTCACGAAGATGCTTGAGCGACTGAGCGGTATCTTTGCTTTCTGCCTGTATGATGTCGAAACCGATTCGTTCCTTATTGCCCGTGACCCTATCGGCGTTATACCTCTTTATATAGGTTATGACGACGACGGAACAGTCTACAGCGCTTCTGAGTTGAAGGCTCTCGAAGGACAGTGCGACCGCTATGAACCGTTCCTTCCGGGACATTTCTACTGGAGCCGTGAGCCGGGTCAGCGCCGCTACTACCACCGCGATTGGATGGATCATCCTAACACCGACGACAACGAACTCGTGCCTGATGGTGTCGCTGCTACTCCCGAGACTGAGATGTCGGCTGCGGCTGAGAAAGTCCGTGAGTCGCTGATGGCAGCCGTCCGCCGCCAGCTTATGAGCGATGTGCCTTACGGAGTGTTGCTTTCAGGCGGTCTCGACTCATCGGTCATCTCGGCAATAGCTCAGAAATATTCACAGCGCCGTGTCGAGGACGGAACCAGGGCTTGGTGGCCTAGGCTCCATTCATTTGCCGTCGGACTGAAGGGCGCTCCTGATTTGGCTAAGGCAAAACTTGTAGCCGACTATATCGGAACTGTCCACCACGAGATAAACTACACCATTCAGGAAGGTCTCGATGCCATCCGTGACGTGATATATTTCATTGAGACTTACGATGTTACGACTGTCCGTGCCAGTACGCCAATGTACCTTCTCGCCCGTGTCATCAAGTCAATGGGCATAAAGATGGTGCTCTCGGGCGAGGGTGCCGACGAGATATTCGGTGGCTATCTCTACTTCCATAAGGCTCCGTCGCCAGAGGAATTCCATAAGGAGACAGTCCGCAAACTTTCGAAACTCTATCTCTACGACTGTCTGCGTGCCAACAAGAGTCTTGCCGCATGGGGCGTTGAGGGGCGTGTGCCGTTCCTCGACAAGGAATTCCTCGATGTGGCTATGAATATCGACCCGAAGTTCAAGATGTGTCCTGGTCAGACAATGGAGAAGAAGGTTGTCCGTGAGGCATTCGCCGATATGCTGCCAGCTGAGGTTGCATGGCGGCAGAAGGAGCAGTTCTCCGATGGCGTGGGCTATAGCTGGATTGACACTCTGAAGGAGGTCACTGCCTCGGCAGTCAGCGACGAGCAGATGGCTCACGCTGCCGAGCGGTTCCCTATCAACCCGCCGCGCAACAAGGAGGAGTACTACTACCGCAGCATTTTCGCCGAGCATTTCCCGTCGGACAGTGCCGCCCGTTCAGTGCCGTCAGTGCCTAGCGTGGCTTGCTCTACGGCTGAGGCTCTCGCTTGGGATAAGGCTTGGGAAGGACAGAATGAACCTAGCGGACGTGCCGTCAAGGATGTCCATGTAGCCGGATGATTCCGTCTTTCTATCTCTCTGATATTCAATAGGTTTGTAAAAGATGCCCAATTGCGTTCTAATTGGGTGTCTTTTACGCTCTAATTGGGTATCTTTTAGCTCCCGATTGGGTATCTTTTACAAATCGTTTAGCCGTCTGTTGTAAATCGTTTAATAGTTTTTTGAAAAATAGCTGTTTGTCCTTTGCAATTTAGTTGGAAATGAGCCTACGGACGGGTCAGCATAAAATTTCGTCTGAATCCTTTTGAAATGTCGGCAATTTGTAGTAATTTTGCAGTCGATTTTTTACAGGGGTACTTGCTAAACCCCCTTTAACAAAACAAGAAATGATACAGACGAAACAAAAAGTGAGCGTGCTGTTCATGCTTTTCAGCATCCTCTTTTGCGTTTGCCTGATAACGGCAAACATCCTTGAAACAAAGCAAATATCAGTTTTAGGTATCTCTCTTACAGGTGGTCTGCTCGTCTTTCCGGTGAGCTACATTATCAACGACTGCGTGTGTGAGGTGTGGGGATTCCGCAAGGCACGCCTGCTCATCTGGACCGGCTTTGCCATGAACTTCTTCTTTGTCCTGCTCGGTGCCATCTGCGATGCCATTCCCGGTGCGCCTTACTGGCACAATGATGCCGGATTCCACGCCATCTTCGGACTTGCGCCGCGTGTTGCCGCTGCGTCGTTCGTGGCTTTCATCATCGGTAGTTTTGCCAATGCCTACGTCATGAGCAAGATGAAGATCCACGACCAGGGACGCCATTTCTCGTGGCGTGCCATCCTCTCGACCATTGCCGGTGAGAGCTGCGACTCCATCATTTTCTTCCCGTTGGCTCTTGGTGGGGTTGTGCCATGGCCTGACCTGCCTGCACTGATGATTTGGCAGGTTGTCCTGAAGACCGTTTATGAGGTTATTGCCCTGCCTGTCACTATCCGTGTCGTCAAGGCTCTGAAGGCTCATGAGGGCGAGGATGTCTATGACAACGGCGTCAACTACAGTATCTGGAAAGTCTTTTCAATCTAAAGAAACATTATGGACGATAGGAAATCAGAGGGTCTCAAGGCTCTCGGAACAAAGACGAAGTACCGCATGGACTATGCTCCGGAGGTGCTCGAGACATTCACTAACAAGCATCAGGGCAACGACTACTGGGTGCGGTTCAACTGCCCGGAGTTCACGTCGCTGTGCCCTATTACCGGACAGCCCGACTTTGCTGAGATTCGCATCATGTACATTCCCGATGTACGCATGGTCGAGAGCAAGAGTCTCAAGCTCTACCTCTTCAGCTTCCGTAATCACGGAGACTTCCACGAGGATTGTGTCAACATCATCATGAAGGATCTTATCCGCCTTATGGACCCGAAGTACATCGAGGTCACCGGCCTGTTCACTCCCCGTGGCGGCATCAGCATCTACCCTTACGCCAACTATGGCCGTCCCGGCACGAAGTACGAGCGCCTTGCCGAGCAGCGTTTCGCCACCCATCAGTAGCATTTCGCCTTCATCATCATCTATGGAAAAGTCATCACTCATCATTCTTTCCGGGGGCATGGACAGCGTCACGCTCCTCTATGACAAGCAGGCTGAGATAGCCCTTGCCGTCACCTTCGACTATGGTTCCAACCACAGCCAGCGCGAGATAGCTTGCGCCAACTACCACTGCAAGAAGCTCGGAATAGAGCACATCGTCATCCCATTGGAATTCATGCACAAGTACTTCAAGTCATCGCTGCTTGAAGGTGCCGACGCCATTCCCGAGGGCAATTACACTGAGGAGAACATGAAGTCTACCGTTGTTCCGTTCCGCAATGGCATCATGCTTGCCATCGGATGCGGAATGGCTGAGAGCCGTGGGCTCAACCGTGTGCTTATTGCCAACCATTTCGGCGATCATTCCATCTATCCTGACTGCCGCGAGGACTTCATCCGTCCTATGTCGGAGGCTATGAAGCATGGCACCTACGCCCACGTTGAAATAGAGGCTCCGTACACCAACATCACCAAGGCTGACATCTGCCGCATCGGTACCCACCTGGGCATCGACTATTCGAAGACCTACTCCTGCTATAAAGGCGGTGAGAAGCACTGCGGCAAGTGTGGCACGTGTGTCGAGCGTAAGGAAGCCTTCCGTCTAGCCGGAGTCCCTGACCCAACGGAATACGAAGAGTAAAGGTAAAATTTAAAGGTAAAGAGATAAAAAAGTAAAAAAGTAACGAATAAGAAGTAAACTGTCAAAAACATAAAAGGGTAAAAAGGCAACTCTCCACGAGTTTTACCTTTTTACCCTTTTACTTTTTTACCTTTAAAGAAAGGCTTTTTTACTTTTAAGCTTATGCCTCTGCAGGAGCTTCAGCTGGAGCCTCACCCTCAGCAGGTGCTGCTGCGGCTGCTGCCTCGGCTGCCTTAGCAGCTTCTGCCTCAGCCTTTGCCTTAGCCTCAGCGGCCTTCTTGTCGGCTACCTTCTTAGCAATAGCTTCGTTGACCTTCTTCTCAGCGTCGAGGTGCTTCTGTGCGTCAGCCTTCTTTTCGTCAGCAGTCTTCTTGGCTACTGCCTCAAGCTTCTGCTCCTTAGCCTGCTTCCAGACATCGAACTTCTGCTGGCATGCTGCCTCGTCGAAAGCGCCCTTCTTAACACCGCCGCGGAGGTGCTTCATCATGTAGACACCCTCGCCCTTGAGAATGTTGCGGACGGTATCAGTAGGCTGTGCGCCTGCCTCTACCCAATAGAGGGCACGGTCAAAATTCAAACTTACTGTGGCTGGATTAGTGTTTGGATTGAATGTTCCAAGCTTCTCAGTAAATTTACCATCACGTGGTGCTCTTGAGTCAGCGACTACGATGCGATACACTGCGTATCCCTTGCGGCCGCCGCGCTGTAATCTGATTTTTGTTGCCATAAATCTTTAAAATAATTTTTATTTGGTTTGAATTCTATGCTGCCAACTCGTGACAGCGGCTGCAAAATTACTGATAATTAGTGGAATAGCCAAAATAATTTTGTTTTTTTTAGGAAGATGATTCGCAAAGTCTTCAAAATATTGTAATTTTGCAGCATTATGAAGAAGATTGGACTACTGCCGCTTATTATTCTGGCAATCATTTTGGGTATTGTTGCGGGAAATGTGTTCTCCGAAGGACTTGTGCGTGTGTTCATTACGTTCAACAGCGTATTCAGCCAATTTCTTGGATTCATGATTCCGCTCATCATCATCGGTCTGGTCACACCGGCTATTGCCGACATCGGCGATGGGGCGGGGAAGATGCTGGTGGCTACGGTGCTCATCGCTTACTTCGACACGGTACTCGCCGGACTCATTGGCTATGGCACCGGCTCGCTGCTTTTCCCTGATATGATAGCCAACACGAAGGGCTTTGCCACGGAGAAGGCTGTCGAACTGGCTCCTTACTTCGAGATAAAGATCCCGGCGATGATTGACGTTATGAGTGCACTGGTGTTCTCGTTTATGATTGGACTGGGGATAATCTACACCAATGCAGTCACTCTTCATAATATATTCGATGAGTTCCAAGACATTATCTCGAAGGTCATCGCAAAGGTGATAATACCACTTCTGCCGATTTATATCTTCGGAATATTCACCAACATGACATACACGGGACAGGCATACCGCATCCTCCTTGTCTTTGCGCAGATTATCCTTGTCATTGTCGTGCTCCACTTCTTTATATTGATATACGAGTTCGTCATTGCCGGTGGTATGACCCATCGCAATCCTTTCCGCCTCTTGTGGCGCATGCTTCCGGCTTATCTCACCGCGCTGGGTACTTCGTCGTCGGCTGCTACCATACCGGTCACGCTCGACAGAACCAAGAAGAATGGCGTCAGCGATGATGTCGCCGGGTTTACTATTCCCCTTTGTGCTACAATCCACATGCCGGGTTCGATGATGAAGATTACCTGTTGCGCCCTGACAGTCTGCCTGATGAATGGCATGCCGCACGACTTTCCGCTGTTTCTTAACTTCATGTTGTTGCTGGCTGTCTGCATGGTTGCAGGTCCGGGTGTGCCCGGCGGCGCTGTGATGGCGGCTCTCGGACCATTGGCTTCAGTCCTAGGATTCAACTCCGACATGCAGGCTTTGATAATTGCCTTGTACATTGCGATGGATTCTTTCGGCACGGCTTGCAATGTAACGAGCGACGGCGCCATCGCAATAGTTATTGACAAACTCTTTCATCGAAAGCTACGGTAGTCTTGTGTGCGCCATCGGTGACTGTCAGGCTGACTTTCCCGCCTTTTGTTCCGGCACGGAGAATGGCGAGGGCAGAGCCACGGTAGAGTGAGCGGCGGTTGCCTGTGAATGGCTCGTTGGACGAGATGTCGCCATTGTCGACAGCTATCAGTTCTGCATCACCATTGACAGTAAATGTCAGTGGGGCAGAGGCTTGCGGACAGCGAATACCTTTCTTGTCGACAGCCATTACCCTTACATGCATCAAATCCATGCCGTCGGCGGTCAAATACTTCTTGTCCGGAGTGAGAATGAGTCTCGACGGTTCACCTGCCGTGCTGATACTGTGCCGTGCAACGACCTTTCCGCCGTTGCGGGCGATGGCTTCCAGTGTGCCGGGCTGGTACTGAATGCTGTTCCATCGAATCTGGTCCCGGGTAGAAGGGTCGGTCGTGTTGTGCTTTATTCCTAAACTTTTACCGTTTTGCCTGAGTTCTACTTCATCACAATTGGTAAACGTGTAAACTGTATAATACCTCCCCGGCGTGCGGTTCCAGTGGTCGGTCATATCGTCAGACCCTACCTTCACGCCATTCCATTCTTCCGTTTTGTCCTTTCCTTCGACCACCCCGATATGAACGGTTGGCTCGTTTGTGAACATCGACTTTACCAACCATGCGCGTGGTTTGGGCTGCAGCGACATGTCGAAGACCCCGTTTCGCCATCCTTTCTCAGGCCATCCGAAGCTTTCGCCGACATAGTCAATCATGCCCCAGTAAGCCAATCCGATGACTTTCCGTAGGTCCATACCGAAATAATTCGGTCCCATCATGGCGAGATTTGCCTCGCTCTGATAGAAGGTCATCCATGGGAAACGCCGTCCGTCGCCCGGAAAATACATGTATCGGTAGTTGTAAGCCTGAATATCGGTGATCATCGCAAGGTCGCAAGGCAGCGAGTCGGTCTCCCAGTTGCGTCCCCTTGGATGCATGGCAACGGTCGTCAGGCGGGTCGGGTCATACCGTTTGACAAGAGTCCTGAGCAGTCGGTAAGGCGTTACTCCCCAGTCGCCGAATGGCAGGGTAGGGTATGTTTGCAGCTCATTGCCAAGGCTCCACAGGATGACCGACGGATGATTGCGGTCGCGCTGCACCCATTCGGGAATGTCATACTGCCAGTGGTTTATCCACGGCTCCCGTCCTCCGGCATATTGTGTCAGCCATTTGTCATACGCTTCGTCGACAACCAGCATGCCATACTTATCCGCCAATCGGTAGAGGTCGTCACTGTAAGGGTTGTGTGAGCACCGGATGTGATTGAAACCGAAAGACTTAAGCAGTTGTATCCGCTTCTCGATGGCACGTGGATAGGCGGCAGCGCCGAGAGCCCCGAGTGTGTGGTGATTGGCAATTCCCTTGAGGATAACCTTCTTTCCGTTCAGTTTGAATCCGAACTCAGGACCGAACTCGATAGTGCGGACGCCGAACCGGTCGGACGCTCGGTCGATGATATTGCCTGCTGTGTCGGCAATCTCAACCTGCATAGTATATAAATAAGGTGTATCGGTGTCCCATAGATGAGCGTTAGGCAGAGGAATGTCATTCAGCTTGTACTCATTTATCTTCTTCCTCCGGAAATACTTGAGGTCGGTATTGCTAACGACGACAACCTTCCCGTTGGCGTCCAGCACCCTAGCCGTTACTATTCCATCCTTAGTTTTCCCATAGTTGGCTATCGTTGCGGTAACGTGTACGGTGTCGTTGTGGCTTGTCGTGACAAACAACGGATGGCGGTCGAAGAATATCTCACGTGGAGTTATCATCAGACTGACGTTGCGGAACAGCCCACCACCGGTATACCACCGTGAGTTGTTGGCGTTCCTCGTGTCGGCTTTCACCACAATTACATTCTCCTGACCGTATTTCAAATCCTTGCTTATGTCTATTCCGAATGGAACATAGCCATACTCGCTGCCGCCGATCCGACTGCCGTTGAGGTAGACATCGCCTACAAGCATGATTCCTCCGAACTCAAGCATAACCCGCCGTTGCCTCCATGACGGGTCGGGAGTGAGCGTGCGGCGGTACCATCCAATCCCCATCTCCTTGAATCCACGCGCCGACAATCGGCTCTTCACGTTGGCGGCAGCATCGCTGTTGTCGGCTTTCTCACTGCTGTCGGGCGCTATCCAAGGCTGTTCCACCTGAAAGTCGTGTGGCAAACGGACTGCTTTCCATTCGCCACGGCCTGCCGTTGCCTCCTCTGGAGTAAGTTCTGAACGGCTGAACTGCCAGTCGATAATGTTTATTGTGTCACGCTGTGCGCTTGCCTTTGCCGTGTCTGTCAGCAACAGCAAGGCTAGCAGCAATATATTAAGGTAGTGATGGATTCTCATATTCTTTTTGATTTGCGCTACAAAGATAATACATTATTTCTTTATATCCCCAAGAAAAAAGTTTTTTATGGATTAATCTGACATATAGGCTACAGCTCACGCAGGGACATTCCACCGATTCACGGAATGCCGTTGCGTGAGTTTTTTTGTTCTTTGCCCCGATAGTCACAAAAAAGTTATACCTTTGTGACGCTTTATCGGGAAACGAACTATACATGAAGAGGAACTTATCTATCGACTTGGTGAAAGTCATTGCTATGTTCATGGTTATCGCTCAGCACACTCCAAATGAGGGAACCATTGGCGAATCATGGCTGCTTCGGAGCAGCTATGGCATAGCCGGTATAGCCATTCCGCTGTTCTTCATGGTTAGCGGTTATCTTATGTCGGGCAAACAGCTTACCCCACGTTATTCACTTCGAAAGATAAAAGGCATTCTCCGTTTCGTCTTTCTGACCATTTCCGTTTTCGTCCTCCTGCTATTGGTCTACCACAAGTTCCATTTCGGGCAAGTTCGTGACATTGGAACCTACCTCTATCAATACATAGCATGGATTTTCCAAGAAGGATTCCTCTGGCAGTACTGGTATTTCGCGGCAATGATTATTGTCTATGCCCTCTGCCCGTTGTTCGGAAGAATATTCCATTCCCGCTGGCTCACCCCATGCATTGTCAGTCTGATAATCGTCAACTTCGCCTTTTTCATAGCCGACTCCATATTCGATTTAGAGAAACGTTATATCACTCAGGCATTCCGTGTGTGGTACTGGTTTATGTATTTCCTCCTTGGCGGGTATATAAGGCTGCATGCCGACAAATTCAAATCCATTAGTTGGCTGCATGCCGCCTTGATGTGCGTCCTGTACACCCTTTTCCTCGTCTCAGGCATTTCCCGTGCCTGGGGCTGCGAGTACTACTTCGGTTCAGTGCTGTGCATGATTTATGCCGTCACTGTCTTCTGTTCTTGTGTCAACACACCTATTGAGCATTCCCGCTCAATCACCACACTCGCAACCCTCTTCTTGCCAGTCTATGCCATCCATCCGGCGGTTATAGCCCTGCTTTCCCATCTCTCATTCATCCTTAATTCCGCAACTAAGTGCATAGTTTGTTGTTAATCTTTTTTATAAGTCTCTGAGGAGCAATAAGTTCCTCAGAGTTTTGTCATGTGCAGAATTT